>CAVIKO010000240.1:0-2029 GCA_963643035.1 bacterium | reverse complement strand
CAGGCCACGCAGTTCAGGTAGTTGATGGAGGCCATGATGTCATCCACAATGATGTGCTTGGGAATCAGGTCATCCATTCGCTCCGCAATGGCATCCTTCCAGCCGTCTTCCGGGACGGTTTCCAGCATTTCCCGCAGCACGGAGAAGCGAACCTTTTCCCTCACGCCATAGTCAGTCGGGTTAAACGGCACAAAATTCGCCATGTTTACCATGCCGTTGGAGAATACCTTTACATTGGTATCCCCTACCCGCAGCACCGCCGCGTTTACGCCCCGGTCGGACAGCTCATGGGCTTTGGCACGGGAAATAATCTCGCCGGGCTCCACAAGAACCTCGCCGGTCATGGGGTCGGCAATTGGTTCCGCCGCTTCCTGTCCGGACAGGCGGCTCCAGATATCCATCTTTTTGTTGAACTTGTAACGACCGACCTTGCTCACATCATAACGGTGGGCATCAAACAGCAGCCCCTCCAAATGCGTCGTAGCGGTTTCTACCGTAGGCGGCTCACCGGGGCGCAGACGGCGGTAAATCTCCAGCAGCGCATCTGCTTTTGTCTTGCAGGGGTCCTTTTCAATTGTAGAGAGAATCCGGGGATCCTCGCCGAACAGGTCCTTAATCTGCTCGTCGGTGGAGACACCCAGTGCGCGGATCAGGCTGGTGATGGGAAGCTTGCGGTTCTTATCAATCCGCACCCAGAACACGTCCGCGCTGTCCGTCTCATATTCCAGCCACGCACCACGATAGGGAATGACCGTCGCCGTGTAGGTGTGCTGATCCGCTTTATCCACCTCGTGCCCGTAGTACATGCCGGGGGAACGGACAATCTGCGAAATAATCACGCGCTCCGCGCCGTTGATTACGAAGGAACCTCCCTGGGTCATAACCGGCAGGTCACCCATGAAGATTTCCTGCTCTTTGATTTCGTCCGTCTCTGTGTTGCGCAGACGAACCCGCACCTTGATGGGCTTGGCAAAGGTTGTATCCCTCTCCTTGCATTCCTCAATGGTGTACTTGGGCTTGTCTTCCATGGTATAATCCAGGAATGTCAGCTCCAGTTTTCCGGAGAAGTCCGTAATCGTCCCCACATCACGGAACACTTCCCGAAGTCCCTCATCCAGGAACCACTGGTAGGAGTCCTTCTGGATTTTGAGCATATTGGGGATTTCCAGAATTTCCTTGTACTTTGCGTAGGACTTACGCATGGTCTTTCCGAACATCTCGTCCTTGACCATTGCCATATGGATCATCACAGCCTTTCTTGAAGATTGGGTGGTGGCTTTGATACGCTTGGCTCAGTTGCCGAATTTTTGCTTTTTGCTGCTTGACATCAGGATATTCATGTGCTAAAATATGATCAGTTGAGATGTGTCGGTGTCAAAGCAGTATCGGCGTATATTATACACGATGTCCCTGTGTTTGTCAATTTTATGTTTTCACAATTTTGAGGCATTTTGCCTCTTTTTTTTGTCATTTTCACAAAAGGGCGCAGGTGTGGAACGCTGAGAAATGTTCCCCCTTGTGCCCTTGTTGTATTACAATTCCTCGGTGTACCTGCTGCAGCGCATAGCATCCCGGGATCCGCATTCCGCAGGAATGTGGGGCATTTTGCTGCCGGTGTCTCCTTTATGCTTCTTCCGGAATCTCGCTTATGTCGGTATTCGCTGTGCCGAGGGTGAATGTGACGGACTTGCCGTCGCGGGTAAGCTTATAGGTGTCGCCGCTGCTGCCCTTTTCCGGCAGGTCGGCAAGTGCGAAGGTCGAGGTCGCGTCCCTGGTGACGAATACGATCTTCTCTACATTCCAGTTTGCCAGAATCCGGATGCTGCGCAGCGTACCGGTGAGAATGGCGAAGTCCGCGTCGACCGTGACAGTCAGCACACTGTCCTTCTGCTCGGCTTTATAACCGATGCTCTTGCCGTCCTTATCCGTTACGCGGTAGAGAGGCGCGGACAGAGTGCCTGTATCGGCTTCCGATGCGGGAGTCGGATCAGGCTCGTCCGGTTCCGGGATTACAAGCTCGCCGATTTGA
>CAVIKO010000239.1:0-2063 GCA_963643035.1 bacterium | reverse complement strand
GGAACATATAGCTCCGGTATTACCTCTGGCTCCGACGGACAGCGAACCTACGGCGCGGATTTCGTTTTTCCGTGGTGGCAGCAGGGATTTATGGGAACACCGCAGGCCGACTCCCTCGCCGTCCGCATACTGGGTGATGACATTCCGGGCATCGGTCAGATTGCGGCAGTGATGGATAGCGGTAATTTGATTCTGAGTGGCACGGTGATCCCCACGGACGGCGGGTACTATGTGTATTCCCTCGATTATGAAACACGTCATGCCGACCCGAGCGGACACATGGACGAGCGGATCCCGCTGATTTTTACGGAAAAACTGGAGAATCTTGCGCCGTTCTTCGGCTCGTCGGAGGATCCGTTGGCGCGGGGCGGAACACTGACGCAGCTGTTCTGTTTTCCGAAGGATGAGCAGGTCGTTCTGAATCTTGTGAACGGCGCCTACGTTGCGGACGGCAGTGCGGAAGAGCTGTATCGGAACGACGAATATCTGAGTGGCTGGGAAGAGAGGACCTACGGCCATATCAAGCCGGAAAACATCGGCAGTTACGAGCTTTCGGGCATGCTCGGCGGAACGACGCTGACGGCGGAGGAGGCATACGCCCTGCTGGACTGCACGCCGGAGGAAGTGAAGGAGCGCGTCAAAACCGCGGGCGACATGCTGATGTATATGCTGGCGGCGAAGATCGGCGACTACGGCGGTGACCGGACGAAAATGATCAACGGCAGGGAGTGGCATTATAACCTGAATGCCTTTGAAGTGATGGAAAAGCGTCTCGGCAACTGCGGCTCGGCGGCGAACCTGGCCAACTATCTGCTCGAGGGCGACTATGAAGAGGTTGGCTTCATCCTCCACGCCTATTATATCGGAGAAGGCGGCGGCCATGTTTATAACTACTTCCTCTATGAGGGAAGCTACTACATCGTGGATTTCAGCTGGTATATCTTTGGAAACTACGAGCCGTCAAACGATTTCCATGTCGTGAAGCTTTCCAAACTGGAAGACTATAAAGATCAGGTGAACAAAGTCTACGGCGACGTCTGCATGGCGCTAGCGCATACATCCACCGGACAGCACCTGCCCAATGTGTTCGACAATGCGGCAGGGAAGTACGCCGTACCTGAGGGCGCGGAATATACGCTGCTCTATCAGGAATCGGGCGGCAACTGCTTTCAGCTGGCAGAGTATCCGCTGGATCGTTCACAGCTCGATTGGACTGGATATGGCGCAGCGACTGACAGCGAAGAGAGCAGCTCGCCGACGAAACAGCAAACGGATACGGATGATGCGAAACCTGAGGAATGTGTGCAGACCGAAGGTTCGAAAAACGAACAGCAGCTGATCGCGGATGCCGTTAAATCCGATGTTGAGTCCGAGAAATTTGCCGCGTGGCAGGTGCTTGCAGAAGAATTTAAAGGAAGCGAACCGAATTCTCCCGAAGTCACCGCAGTGTATCACTATACGATCGATGATTTTGAAGGCGAGAAGATGGAATGCTATCTGGTCAATATCTCTGCGGACGTTGCTTATTGGGTCAATGAGGAAGCAAAGGAGGGGGCGCTGGTAGGTCGCTATCAGATTTTTGTGAGCGCAGACGGAAAAACGGTAATGGACTCGATTTCCGTAGACTGCGTAAACTTCAACGGCGATGTCTCCACGCCGGAAGGCAGAGCCACCTATCTTCTCTGCATGTTCGGCAACATGATGGACGGCATGTATGAGGGTAACTTCCTGAATGACAGTGAGACAGTCACCGAATGGTCTGTCGATGAGCTGGCAATCATCAATTCGAATATCTGATGCTGCATAAAGGAGCGGGGCACTGTTCGGTGTCCTGCTCCTTTTCGTTTTCCTTCTTGCTTGTTCAATTATTAGCAAAAATGTACCGTTTTTGCGATGTATCATTCCTGAAGATTTCACCCTTGTTTTTCGCAGAGAAAAACGGCGATGTACCAACTTTGTACAGCCCAGATTGGAAGGCGCAAAAAAAAGAGGAAGCGGTTTTTACTCCGCTTCCTCTCAAAAAGGCTTATTTTAGGCTGAATTACTTGCCGAAGTAGCGCTTC
>CAVIKO010000238.1:0-2081 GCA_963643035.1 bacterium | reverse complement strand
CTACCACATTCCACTATATGTATTCCTCCGATAGTCCCGCGCCGCGTGAGCCAAAAGCTCCCTCGCCGTATAAGACATTTGACGAAACCTTCAGTTATTGAATAAGCAATCTCCGAATTCAATCGGCAGGCACGTTTTTATGTGTCTGCCGATTGAATTTTTCCCGTTATTCTCTTTTCATAAGATCCGCCAGCGTAACGCTTTCCAAATATTCATTCACGCGGCGGTCAAGCTCGCGCCACACCGGCAAGGTCGGGCAATCAGCAGCTCTGCTACATGACCCATTGCGGGTAACCATACATGAAACAGGCACCAGTTCCCCGTCCGTAAGCCTGACTATACTCCCGACGGTGTACTCCTCAGGCTTACGACTGAGTCGATAACCTCCGCCCCGTCCGCGCTGTGCCTGTACAAAACCGGCCTTGCTCAGCACGGCAAGTATGCCCTCCAGATATTTTTCGGATATGTCCTGGCGCTGGGCTATTTCCATAAGCACTATATATTCACCGTCGTTGTGCTCGGCAAGATCCACCATCACGCGCAGGGCGTAGCGGCCTTTTGTCGATATAAGCATGGTGTCATTTCTCCTCTCCGTGGGATATACACAGTATACCACAAGGTTTATGGCTGTTCAAGTTATTTGAACAGCCATAAACATATTTGCATCGTATGTTTATCGTGTTATATTCAGCGAGTAAGGTAAAACCGAATGAGCAAAACCGCCGTGGACGCCATGCTGCCGTATCTGGATAGAATATACGGTAATCCTTCCAGCCTGCATTCTCTCGGTCAGGAGTCGGCGGAAGCACTTCAATCCGCGCGTGAAACTTTCGCGAAAAATCTCGGCTGTTCCGAAAAGGAGATAATTTTCACGTCCGGCGGAAGTGAGGCCGATAATCAGGCGCTCCTCAGCGCCGTCGCGGCTGGAAAACGCAAAGGCAAAATGCACATAGTCTCCACCACTTTTGAACATCACGCCACACTCCACACTCTGGAGAAGCTGGAAAAGCAGGGCTTTGAGGTGACACTTCTGGACGTTCACGGAAACGGCATGGTAACGCCCGAGCAGGTTGCGGAAGCCATCAAGTCCGCCATCAAGAACTATTACGACCGCAACGGCATAGAATACGACCACAGCAAGTTTCCCTGCGATTCCGACTGTGCGACCTGTCGAATGGTCTAATTTGCCGGTATTTACTTAATTGCGTAATCGTGTTAGAATTCATTGCATCTGATAGTCACGGGAGGAATCGGAGGCAATGGACAAAAACATCGTACTGATAGGCATGCCCGGCACGGGCAAGAGTACCGTAGGTGTTGTGCTGGCAAAACGATTGGGCTTCGATTTTATCGACTGCGACCTCCTGCTTGCCAAAGAAGCCGGTATGACTCTCCCGGAAATTCTGGACAAAATCGGTATAGACGGTTTTCTCAAAATGGAAGGCCGTGTCGGCGCGGGGCTGCGGTGTAGCCGCACGGTTATAGCCACCGGCGGCAGCATGGTAATATCACCGGAAGCCATGGCAAACCTCAAGTCCAATGGTACCGTGGTATGGCTGGAAACACGACTGAACGAGCTGGAGCGCAGAATTGCGCGCAACCCGGACCGCGGAATAGCCGCCGACGCCGGTACGACCGTTGCGGATATATACTCCTTGCGTGAACCTCTGTATGAAAAATACGCCGATATCCGCATTAAATGTCGCCAGGGCGTTGACGCTGTTGTGACACAGATAAGAAATGCGCTTAAAGAGCAGTAGCATATCATCGCTGTCGGAAATTCTGATTCGTTTCCGGCAGTGTTTTTTTGTGTACCCCTACATCAATTCTGGTGTTTTACATTTGCGGTATCCCGGGTTATAGTATAGTCAAAATAAGAAAAGGAGCTGCCTCACATGCCTAATAAATACTATCCCAATCTATTCCAGCCTCTGACCATCAAACGCACCACATTCCGCAACCGCATCTGGTCCGCGCCTAACATGATGTGTCATATGGACGCAAACGGTTTCCCCACCGAATATATGATCTCCTACTACGCCGAGAAGGCAAAGGGCGGCGCGGCCGTTGTCACCGTCGGT
>CAVIKO010000237.1:0-2110 GCA_963643035.1 bacterium | reverse complement strand
CTCTATAACAAGAATTACACAGAGTTTCTGACAGCTCCTGCGGGCATCACAGGCGAAATATCGCTCCCTGTGACGCTGAAAGAAATCCCGATGTTTGCTTTTGACGGCAGGAGCAAGTTGACAGGTGTGTCTATCCCCGAACATTCAGTGGAATCCATCGACCATTTCGCATTCCGCGGCACAACGCTCACCATCCGCTACGGAGGAACAAAGGCAGAGTGGGAAGCCGTGGAAAAGGCTTCCGAATGGGGCGGAGACGGACTTTCCATGTCCTTTGCCAAAGAAGATTCCTCCGCAGTGACTGCCAAAAAGGTTCTGGTCGTATACTTTTCCTATTCCGGCAATACGGAAACCGTTGCAAAGCTGATTGCCGGAGAATCGGGGGCAACACTTGTGGAGATTGTCCCAACGATTCCTTATACGGCGGCAGACACCAACTACAATGATTCCTCCTCCCGTTCACAGGTGGAAAGAAGAAACGACGCACGCCCGGAAATTGCAGACGCGACATACGCGGCGATTGATATGAGCAAATATGATGTTGTCATCATCGGGTATCCGATTTGGAACGGCTATGAGCCGATGATTATCCGCACCTTTATCGAGCACTATAACGGTCTTACGGGCAAAGAGGTCTACACCTTTTCCACCAGTGCATCCAGTGGCGGCAGTACAGCATTTCAAAGTATCAAAAGCAGATGCCCTGCGGCAGATGTGAAAGAAAACCTGCACTTTACGCGTTCCGCCCTGTCTTCTGCCGAGAACACGGTGGAAGCCAAACTGAAGGAGTGGGGACTTTCGGAAGGAGAGAAAGCCATGCCGGGAAAAATCAGAATGCGCTTTGGCGGTCAGTCTGTGACCGTAACGCTGGTGGACAATTCCGCAACACGCGATCTGGTAGAACGATTGAAACAAGCGCCGATGACGGTTGATTTCAGCGATTTCGGAGGTTCTGAGAAAATCGGGTATCCGTCCCCCGCCCTGGATGTGTCGGATGCAGAGGGATGTGACCCTGATGTGGGAGATCTGACCATCTACACGCCGTGGGGCAACCTCGCCGCCTTTTATCGGGATACGGCGGGATATTCGGAATCGCTTGTGCTTATCGGCAGGATTGACGGAGACGGCATTGCAATCCTTGCCGCGCAGAGCGGCACATTTTCGGTCACCATAGAACTGATACAGTGAGGAGGAAAATCTATGAAACGAATCTTGGCACTCTTATTTGTTTTTGCCTTGCTCCTGTCCCTTGCCGCTTGCGGTCAGAGCACAGGAAACGGAGATCAGACTACCGGAAACGGCAACAACGGCAATAACGGTGACGGCGGAACTTCCGGGAACATTTCGCTTGCGCCGGACGGTTTTGTCCATATCAAGGGCGGAACATTTACCATGGGCAGCCCCGAAAGCGAGGGTTGGCGTGGAAGCGATGAGACGCAGCACAGTGTGACCGTCAGCGACTTCTATATGAGCCGTTATGAGCTGACGCAGAAAGAATACCTCGCCTTGATGGGAGAAAATCCAAGTAACTTTACGGGAGACGACCTGCCCGTTGAAAATATCTCATGGTATGATGCCATCGCCTTTTGCAACGCAAGGAGCGAGAAAGAAGGGCTGACACCTGCTTATACGGTAGACGGCACACAGGTCACATGGAACCGGGAAGCAGACGGGTATCGGCTACCGACCGAGGCGGAATGGGAATATGCCTGCCGCGCCGGAACGACCACACCCTTTTACATTGCCGCATCGCCGAGCGCGGAAGAGGCAAACTATTACGGTCATTACCCTTATGGCATTGAGGATAACTATTTTTCACAGGGAAATCTGACCGTCAAGCCGGGTCAGTACCGTCAGAAGACAGTGGCAGTGGACAGTTTTGATACAAATCCCTATGGGCTTTACAATATGCATGGCAATGTCAGTGAATGGGTATGGGATTATTACGGTAGCTATCCGACCGAAGCGCAGACCGATCCGACCGGTGCCGAAAGCGGTACGCTCCGTGTTTATCGCGGCGGCGGATGGAATGATTTTGCAAAGAATCTGCGATCGGCATACCGTGCCGCCATGGAGGCGGACAAGGGCAGCTTTAACCTCGGCATGCGCC
>CAVIKO010000236.1:893-2117 GCA_963643035.1 bacterium | reverse complement strand
CGGGGCATTCGTTTCCGGTGCCTGCGCGTTATCATCCGGAACCGTTTCCGTTGGTGCTACATACTCTGTTGTCTCTTGCGTATCCTCAGTTGCCAAAATCGGTGCAGCGCCCAGTCCAAGAAGAACCGCCAGCAACAGCAATGCACTAACGAAGCGCGTAATTTTCATATTTCCCCCTGAATATTCTTCTCCCGGTCTTGCCCGGCAGGCAAAAATTGTGTATAATAATCGTGTGACTTTTCTGGAAGTCTCTGAATAAGCTGCCTTCAGTTGCGGGAGAATTTTTCTACATTCTCTTTCGATATCAAAAAGGGAAATCCACGCGATACCGCTCCAGTTTTTGCGCCATCAGGTTGGCAAAATCTCCCGCTTACGGTCTAATCTCCGGTATTATAACAGTTTTCCCGACATGCGTCAATGCACAGTTGCACGCTGACAAATATCTGAAGCACGCTTTCCGCTCTTTGCACTTGAATTGGAGGATATATGAAAATTCTGGTTGTGGACGATGAAGAATTGCTGGTAAAAGGTATCAAGTATAACCTAAAAAATGACGGCTACGATGTAATCACCGGAGCCACCGGACTGGATGCGGTGCAGATGGCGCGGGACGAGAAGCCCGATCTGATAATTCTGGACATTATGATGCCCGAAATGGATGGGCTGACCGCATGCAGCCGAATCCGGGAATTTTCCGATGTTCCCATTATCTTCCTGACCGCGAAATCGGATGACATGGACAAGCTCATCGGATTCGACCATGGAACAGACGATTACCTGACAAAGCCGTTTAACATTCTGGAGCTGAAGGCGCGGATTCGTGCGCTGCTTCGTCGTTCCGGCGCAGAAAAACAGGAGAAAATCGGCAATGAAATTACCATCGGCTCGATTACGCTGGATCTGGACGCACGCAACGCCTACAAATCCGGGGTGTTGGCCGATCTAACAGCAAAGGAATTTGATGTAATCGAATTTTTAATGCGCAATCCGAACCGAGTATATTCCCGTGAGGCTCTGCTGGACACGATCTGGGCCTACGAGTATCGCAGCGACATCCGCACAGTCGATGTCCATATCCGCAGGCTGCGGGAGAAGCTGGAAGAAAACCCGGCAGAGCCCAAATATATCCAAACGAAGTGGGGAGTTGGTTACTATTTCCGAAAATAGAAAAAACACTTTCCGCGGGTATCAGAGTGCGCAGCTTCGGTATGCGCTGACCTATGT
>CAVIKO010000236.1:0-770 GCA_963643035.1 bacterium | reverse complement strand
AGATTTTTTACCGGAGCAAGGAAGCATCCATGATTGAAAAATGCCTCCTGGCCTCCGAGGAAATTTCCGGTCTGGAGGTACTGAACAGCAACACCGTCAGCGGCGTCATCACTCAGCTTGGCAGTCTGACCGTGACGCGCCTGATTGTAACCGACCAGGCCGGATTTGCAATCTATGACAGTGCGGATTTATGCACCGGCGACCTCGTTCTGCTGCCGGAAGTCGTCTGCGCAAGTGCAGGAAACAATGTGTTCAGCTGGCAGTACCACGATGGTGCCATGAATTCCAGATCTGCCACCCCGATCGTATCCTACGGAACCATTGTCGGGTGCGTCTATATGACGGAGTACGACACCGAACAGGGCGCACTGATTCTGCTGCTGCAGCGCAGTCTGCTGATAATCACCGCCATTTTGGAATTCGTCGTGATTACCTTCTCCGTCATCTACGCTACCCGATTCTCCACCCGGATGCAGAAAATCATGAGCTCCATGCGAATCATCCAGAAAGGTGACTACACGCACAAGGTTACCGTTGGCGGGAACGACGAGCTGACCGTGCTCGGCAACGAATTCAATGATCTGACAAAGCGACTGCAGACCTCCGAGGAAAAGCGAAGCAGATTTGTCTCGGATGCATCCCATGAGCTAAAAACCCCACTGGCATCGATTAAACTGCTTTCCGATTCAATTCTGCAAAATGAAGATATGGATCCGGACACCGTCCGCGAATTTGTGGCAGATATCGGCAATGAAGCGGAACGCCTGAAC
>CAVIKO010000235.1:0-2135 GCA_963643035.1 bacterium | reverse complement strand
ACCAAGAGAAAGCAGAGCATCCGATTGACTTAATCCCCGAAGGCAACGCGATAGACTTCATCTGGCTCAAATCATAGAACGCCCACGCGACTATTTCCTCTGACGTTCCCGACAGCACGAGATTCGTGAGGGAATCCGCGCACCCCAGGCGTGACGCCCATCCCTCTTCGTTGCACAAGCTCGCGGGAATCGTCATCTTCGCCAGCGACGAACAGCCGTCGAACACGGAATCACCCAATGTCTCCAGCGACAACGGCAGCACAACCACAGAAAGTCTCGTGCAATTCGCGAACGCCGCCTCGCCAATCTTCCGAGCATTGCTCGGAATGGTCACCGAAGCGAGGTTTTCGCATCCAGAGAACGCGTATTCACCAATCTCCATCACACTGTCTGGAATCGTGACGGACTCCAGATACGTGCAGCCCGAGAACATTTCAGGCGCAATGCTCGTCATCTTCATCGACAGTTTTACCGACATCAGGATCTCGCAATCCGTGAACACCTGCGCGGCGATGCCGCGTGCGGACGAGAGATCGAGGTCCTCCGGAAGATCATCCTCCGAATAACAAACGACCCAGCCATCCACGAGCGACACCCCGGGAATCGTCGTTGTATCGAAAAGCTCTTCGGGGCATCCGTCAAAGGCAAACGCGCCAATGCTCGTCACGCTGTCCGGGATCGTGACGGACTTCAGATTCGGGCAATACGAGAACGCATATTCCTCGATCATCGCAACCTGTGCATTGATGACGACCGTCTCAAGGTTCGTACACTCGCAAAATGCCTCGCAATCGATCTCATTACGTTCACCGCCCCAATAACCATTCGGTCTCGCGACGACGACTTCCTTCAAGGACTCCGCGCAGCCGAGATTGCCAATTCCCTGATTAAGGATCCACACCGGCAACGTCAATTTCGTCAGGTTCTCGCAACCCTTAAAACAAGGATCAGAAATATAATTGACGCCGTTGGGTATCGTCATCTCCGTTAGCCCCGTGCAATTCAAGAACGCCTGATCGGAGATCTCTTCCAGTCCCTCCGGAAGTTGAATCAACGTCAGATTCGTGCAATCTGCAAATGCCTCATACCCAATCCGTGACACATCGTCAGGAACCTTGTACGCTCCTGTCTTCGTGCGCGGACAGAAGACGAGTGTCTTCGAATAAATCGCCTCGCATTGGCCATCAGTATAGCACACTTCGTCTTGATAGCATTCCTTCCGGAACAAGACGCCATCCTGCGTATACAGATACGGATTGTCATCGCTCACGACAATCGTCGCCAGGCTTGTGCAGCCAGAGAACGAAGATCCGTCGATCTCCGTCACGCTCGCGGGAATCTTGATGGACTTCAAGTTCGGACAGCCCGCAACATTGAAGTATTCAGTTCCGTCAGGCAGTATGAGTTCTTCAAGCGTCTCGCTTCCGCAGAACGAGAAATCAAATTCCGCCATTCCTCGAATTGACGAATCAGCGTTGATCGCCGCGTAAACCTTCGGCAGATCAAGCGTCGCCGGCAAATCGCCGTCATAGCCCACGACCCAACCATCGACCATCTTTATCGTCAGTCCGCCAATCGTCTTCGTCGTAAACAGTTTTTTCGGGCATCCTTCAAAGGCATCCGATCCAATCCATGTCACGTTGCTTGGAATATTAATCGCCGTCAAAGACACGCAATCTTGAAACGCATAATAGCCAATTGACGTCACGCTATCCGGAATCTTGATCGCCGTCAAAGACGAACAACCACTAAACGCAGAATTTTCAATTGACGTCACGCTATCCGGAATCGAGACCGTCGCCAGCGACGAGCAACCCGAAAATGCAGAATAACCAATGGACGTCACTCCGTCTGCAATCGCAATCTTCTGGATTGTCGAATACGAATCCGGGAAGGCATTCTGCATTCCACAATAATTCTGCGCAACTGACGCGGGGATCGTCACCGACGCCAGATTCGCACAGCCCGCGAATGCCCCATACTCAATCGTCGTCACATTGTTCGGAATCACGACCGACGTCAAAGCCGAGCAGTTCTCAAAAGCATATTGCCCAATGCTCGTCACACAGCCCGGAATCGTCACGGACGAAAGCGATGTGCAATTCTGAAAAGCAGAATAGGGAATTGTCGTCTGC
>CAVIKO010000234.1:1448-2138 GCA_963643035.1 bacterium | reverse complement strand
CCGTAGGAGGTCAGGGACTTCACAACGCCGTGGTACTTCTTTCCAACCTCAATCTCGCTCCAAATCTTCTCCTGAGCAGCCTTGCGCAGTTCCGAATTCACAGCGCGAATCGAACCGATTGCACGGCGGCGCGCACGATTGACCTCGGTAATTTTCATCTTCACTGTCTTTCCAACCATGCCGGACATATCGCCGCCCTTGGCAATGCCGGACTGAGAAGCCGGGATAAACACGCGGACACCCTTCACATTGGCAACCAGACCGCCTTTGTTTTCCTCTGTAATGGTAGCCTCGATGGTGGTCTTGTTCTCCACCATGTCTGCCATCTCATCCCAGACCTTCAGACCATCCAGTCTTTTCTTGGACAGCTGAACAGTGCCTTCCTGATCGTTCACGCGAACGACAAACACCTCAACCTGATCGCCAACCTTCAGAATATCTTCCGGCTTGACGGAGGAATCGGTGCTGACTTCATCATACGGAATGTAGCCGGCGTGCTTCGTACCCAGATCCACTTGAACTTCGGTATTGCTGATACCGGTAACGGTTCCGACGACCTTATCTCCTGTATTTAAAGTCTTGATGGACTGCTCCAGGAGTTCTTCAAAATTTTCCTCCTGCACAGCCTCAACATTTGTAATTTCGCTCATAGTCTTGTTGACCTCCTTTATAATCCACGCCGGCGTAGAC
>CAVIKO010000234.1:0-1438 GCA_963643035.1 bacterium | reverse complement strand
GGCGTAGACGCGCCAGCCGTGATTCCAACATCCGTGACCCCATGAAATACTGCAGGATCCAGCTCCGCCGCGTTGTCAACCTGGACAACAATCCCGCAATTTTCCCGGCAAATCATCGCCAAGCGGCCTGTGTTGGAGCTTTTGGGGTCTCCCACGACTACCATGGCCTTGCACTTCCTGCTTAGTTCCCGGGCTTCATTTTGCCTACACTCTGTTGCTCTGCATATTGTATCAAAAACTTTCAAGTTAGTAAACTGTTTTTTTGCGAATTCAGCGCATTTTTTCCATATTTTTTCTGTGGATGTAGTCTGGCTGACCATACATAGCGGCGTTTCCCGGGAAATATGCTCCTCGCTTGCCCATTTTTGGAATGTCTCCGGGGTTTCAAAAATTCTGCAATTGTGACACCATCCGGCAATTCCCTCTACCTCCGGGTGGGTTGGCGTTCCGATAATAACCGGCAGACGGCCTTCGTTCTCCGCCTCTCGCACAATTTTATGAATTCGAGAAACAAACGGGCAGGTTGCATCCACAACACAGGCACCTCGTGCCTCCACCCGTTCCTGCACGTCCCTGCTGACGCCGTGAGACCGAATCACAACCGTTTGCCCGGGTGATACATCCTCCGGGCTTTCCGCCACTGCAACCCCCATACGCTGAAACCGTTCCACAACATGGCGATTATGAATAATCGGCCCGAGTGTCACCGTACTTTTCCCCGCAGAAACACACTGCTCCACCATTTCAACAGCCCGGCTGACACCGAAGCAGAATCCTGCGCTTTTTGCTACGGAAACACTCATACATTCACCTTTTTGTGAATGATTTCTTTCATTTCCGCTAAGACAGCATCAATTGACAATTCCGAGGTATCCAGCTTTACAGAATCCTTTGCCATTTTCAGTGGTGCAATTGCGCGGTGCATATCCTGATCATCTCGCTGGCGAATTTCCGCGAGGACCTTTTCGTAGGTGACTTTTTTCCCCTTTTGCGTGAGCTCGGCAAGTCGGCGCCGGGCGCGCACTTCTGCGGAAGCGGTCAAGAACACCTTCACATTTGCGTCCGGCAGCACCACGGTTCCGATGTCCCGGCCGTCCATCACCACATTGTATTCCTCCGCTGCCTTGCGCTGCATATCCAATAAGGCCTCCCGTACGACAGGCTGGGCGGAAATCAGGCTTGCCTTCTGCCCGATTTCCTGCGTACGGATATCATCAGTTACATCGATACCGTTCATAAGCATATGCTGCAGGCCGGTCTCGTCGTAGTCGATACGAACGGTAAGCTCGTCAATGTACCTTGTCACCCCGTCCGTATCCTTCGGGCTGATTCCGAGTAAATCAAAAAAATAGGCTACCGTACGATAAATCGCGCCGGTATCCACATACCGGTAGCCAAGATCCTCCGCCAGGCGGCGGGCAATTGTACTTTTTCCTGC
>CAVIKO010000233.1:947-2138 GCA_963643035.1 bacterium | reverse complement strand
GAGAGCAGCGGGAAAAGCACCCCGATAAATCCGACGAGACCTTCGTCCGGACCTTTTTCGCTGTCGGAAGAGACGAGCGAAATGATTCCGAGAATCAGGACGCCCAAAAGAGGGAATAGCGGAATAAGCCAAAGAGGAATCATTTTTATTACCCCCTCATACTGGAATAGTTATCGACATCCGCACTATCCTGATTTCTGATAATCATGATGATGACGGCAAGACCGACGCACGCTTCCGCGGCCGCAACGGCTATCGTAAACAGGGGAACGACCTGTCCTACGACGCTCTCGGCTCCGGCAAGCGTTTTCGAAAATCCGACGATGCTCAGGTTCACCGCGTTAAGCGCAAGCTCCACTCCCATCAGAATGAAGAATACGTTTCGGCGGCAAAGGGCGGTCGCGAGTCCAAGGATCAAAAGAATCAAGGCGAGAATCTGGATGTACATCGCTTGCATTAGTGAACCTCCTCGGAAGTTTCCTTTTCCGGATCCGAAGCTATCCGCTTGCGCGCGAGAATCACCGCGGTCGCCATCGCGGAAAGAAGGATAAGCCCGACAGAAAGAACTATCAGATAGTAACCGTTTCCGCTTGCGCTCATGTCGAAGAGCGTCCTCGCGGTCACCTCGACGGATCCGCGAACCGTTTCCGGGTCAAACCCGATGGCCGCATGTCCGAGGGCAATGGCGACGACTACAGCAAGCAGGAGAGCGGCAACAATTACAAACGCGGACGTTTTGTCGAAGCGTTTCGTCCGGCTGTCGCGCGCACCGTTCAGCACCATGATGATAAACATCAAGAGCGTCATCACGGCTCCCGCATAGACCATCACCTGGACCACCCCGACAAAAGGACTTCCGAGAAGCCCGTAAATTCCCGCGAGGGAAAGCATCGTCGTCACCAGGGAGAGCGCAGCGTAAAGAGGATGTTTCGTGAAAAAGACGCAGCAGGCGCATCCCACGGAAATCACCGAAAGAATGATAAAAAGGATCAGGGCTAGCATTTCACTTCCCCCCAGATGTCAAGGGCCTGTCTGTTTTTGGTTCCACCCGGAGCGACCTGGCTCTGCGCATCGTCCGGATAATCCTTCGGATCCCAGTTTGTCAGGTCGTAGAGGGAAACGATGAAGTCCTCGCGGCGGCGGCGGACAAAGCTCGTTTCGCATGTGTCCATGCGCAGAGCGTCAACCGGG
>CAVIKO010000233.1:0-937 GCA_963643035.1 bacterium | reverse complement strand
GTCCGCAGAAGATGCACACGGAATGGTCGATGTCAAACCGGGTTGCGCGTTTTTCGATGCGACCGTCCGGGGACTGTCCCGCTTCGATAAAGATGCAGTGGGCGGGGCACGCCGAGGCGCACATGAAGCACGCAACGCAGCGGGGCGCGCCATCGGGCCGGAGCATCATCCGGTGAGCGGCGCGGTAATCCCGCGGAATGTAGGGCTTTACTTCCGGATATCCGGTGGTGGGCAAAGTCTCATAGCGGAAGAATCCGCGGAAGAAATGCTTGATAGTCGTGTAAAGGCCGCGGAACGCTTCAAAAATATAAAGACGTTCCAGCCAATTCATCGGCTTGTGCTTAACGACACGAACCATTAGTTGCCTCCCAGAACCAGTTTGGCGATAACCGCAGTCACGACCAAGTTCAAAAGCGCAATGTTCAAAAGGACCTTCCAGCCCAAATGCATAATCTGGTCATAGCGGAACCGCGGAAGTGTCCAGCGCACCCAGATCCAGACCCAGCAGAAGAACACCGTCTTGATCATCAGCACAAGGAATTGCACAAGGGCCGTGCCGAGGGCAATGCCAATTCCGTAAACGGGAACGCCTCCGACCATCGAGGCTTCGGGATGGATAAGAAGTCCCGAGACGACGGCAAGCGCAATAAACACGGGAACGGCAATCCAGGCGACAATTTTGTAGAGGAGATATTCCCTGTTGATGACGTCCTTGTTCGAAGCCTTGCCCTTGTTGTAGGCGCGAAGCCAGCGGTAAACCATGTGCAAAAACGCGAGGGCGAGGAACGCGCAAACGCCGAAGAGTGCCGCAAGGACGATATTCAGATGGGCCTGCGTCTCGGCGGTCGTCACGAACGGAATCGCATAGCCGCCGAAGAAGAGGAACGAAACGAGCATACTGTTGATGGCAACGTGTCCGTATTCGCCCATGTAGAAC
>CAVIKO010000232.1:0-2160 GCA_963643035.1 bacterium | reverse complement strand
GTGGAGAGCATACTCGATGCGCTGATGATGTTCTCTGCTCCGGCCGGTAGTTCCGGTATGAAGGACGAAGCCGCCATGCGGAAGCCCGCTGTGTTTTTCGTTCAGTTCCTCCTGAGAGACAAAATGCACGGTCGTGTCGTAGTCCGAAAAATAGTTGGGCATGGTCACGATGGCCTTTTCCACTTCCTTGGGATCTGCTCCGTCCTGCAGCACCACAAAGCATTCACGGGTGTGTTTCTGCCGCGCGGTCAGTTCGGGCTGATCTCCTCTGCGAACGGCTTCCATGGCTTCTTCCACGGGCACGGTGTACTGCTTGGCATCTGCCACACCGGGAATACGACGGATGGCATCACTGTGCCCCTGAGAGACCCCGCGGCCCCAGAAGGTGTAGCTCTTTCCTTCCGGAAGCACGGCAGAGGCATAGAGACGATTGAGGGAGAACAGACCGGGATCCCAGCCGGCGGAAATCAGTGCCAGGTGTCCGCTTTCCCTTGAGGCGGCATCCACCGCTTCAAAATGTTCCGGAATGCGGGCGTGCGTATCAAAGGAATCCACGACATGGAACAGACGGGAAAGTTCGGGCGTCTGCACGGGAAGATCCGTGGCACTCCCGCCGCAGAGGATCAGGACGTCTACATACCCGGTATGAGATGCGGCTTGGGCAAGGGGAAGAACCTTGACGCCGGGTGTATGCAGAGCCAGACCGGCAGGATCCCGGCGGGTAAATACACAGCTAAGTTCCAGATCCGGATTCTGCTCAATGGCGGATTCTACGCCTCGACCGAGATTGCCGTAGCCGGCTATTCCGATTCGAATTTTACGGTTCATAAAATCGGCTCCTTTCCTGAAAAACATGAAATCGATCTCCTATATTGTAGCATGACAGAGAAAACCTGTCAGCGACGGAAGAGTAAACTTTTTTGCACATATGGTTCAAGCCATAAAAAACGGAGAGAAAATCGAATATTTAACGATAGTATGCAGGAAGAAAAAAGCGGGAATTGTGTAGAATAGATGAATGCCGAAAGAAGCGCCGATGGCGCTTTGAAATGAGTGTAGAAGGGGATTTCCGATGCAGTATACCGTAACAGAGCAGGAAATGAAACGCAGACGGACTTTTGCCATCATCTCGCACCCGGACGCGGGAAAGACGACACTGACGGAAAAGCTCCTGCTCTACGGCGGAGCCATCCATCAGGCGGGATCCGTCAAGGCGCGCAAAGCCGAAAAGCACGCGACTTCCGACTGGATGGAAATTGAGAAACAGCGCGGAATTTCCGTGACTTCCTCCGTTATGCAGTTCGATTATGACGGCTTTCACATCAACATATTGGATACGCCGGGTCACCAGGACTTTTCCGAGGATACATACCGCACGCTGGTTGCTGCGGACTGCGCGGTGATGCTGATTGACGCTGCAAAAGGTGTGGAGGCACAGACCATCAAGCTCTTCCATGTCTGCCGCATGCGTTCCATCCCGATCTTCACCTTTGTCAACAAGATGGACCGCGCGGCGCGGGATCCTTTTGAACTGATGGAGGAGATCGAAAAAGTGCTGGGAATCCGATCCTGCCCCGTCACCTGGCCCATCGGAACCATGGGCGATTTCAAGGGCGTCTATCACCGCGCCAGCGGAGAGGTGGAGGTCTTTGAGGGAAGCGGCCGCCACGGAACCGAGCAGGTAAAGGCGCGCTTTGTTCCCTTTGAATCCAAGGAAATCGGGGAGGTTCTGGAAGAGAGCTATCGGGAGAAACTCCGGGAGGACATAGAACTTCTCGACATGGCCGGGGACGAGTTTGATCTGGAGCAGGTTCGCGCAGGGCAGCTGACCCCGATGTTTTTCGGATCAGCCATGAACAATTTCGGCGTGGAATCATTCCTTGCGAAGTTTCTGGAATATTCCGTACCGCCCCAGCCGCGCACAGACGTGGCCGGAGAGGAGATCGATCCGGCAAGCCCGGATTTTACGGGGTTCATCTTCAAAATACAGGCCAACATGAATCCGGCTCACCGCGACCGCATCGCGTTTTTGCGCATCTGCTCCGGACATTTTGAAAAGGGAATGACCGTGCGGCAGGCGGCCACCGGAAAAGAAATCAAGCTGGCACAGCCGCAGGCCTTCATGGCAGACGCGCGAGAAGGCGTGGAGGAGGCCTGGGC
>CAVIKO010000231.1:0-2176 GCA_963643035.1 bacterium | reverse complement strand
GTGCTATAATCGCGCTTTTGCTGTTTATGGCGGCGTGGTTCGCAATATCCGAGACGTCATTTGCTTCCGTATCCCGGATGAAAATCAAGGCAAGGGCGGATCGTGGTGACCGACGCGCGGAAAAAGCGTCGTATGTTCTGGATAATTTCGACCGCGCTATCACGACAATACTCATCGGCACAAATATCGTACATATTGTGACGGCGTCAATAGTAACGGTTCTCGTTACAAGACGATGGGGCGTTTCCGCCGTCACCGTCAGCACCATTATTACAACCATGGTGGTGTTTTTCGTGGGCGAGATGCTCCCCAAAAGCATAGCAAAAAAATACAGTGAGCGGTTCGCGTTGACAACCGCCGGTTCACTGTGCTTTTTTATGCATCTTTTCAAGCCACTGGCGGTATTGCTCAGCTGGTTCGGAAACCAAGTCGCCAAGCACACAAAGGGCGATGCGGAGGTCACCGTGACCGAGGACGAGCTGTATGATATCATCGAAAATATGAAGGATGAAGGTGAGCTGGATTCCGAAAAGGGAGAGCTGGTTCATTCCGCACTGATGTTTGCCGATGTGCCAGTTGAGAGCGTGGTAACGGCGCGAGTGGATGTTGCGGCGATTGATATCGACGATTCTCCCGAGGAGATACTGGCCTTTATAAAAGAACAGCGCCACAGCCGGCTCCCGGTATACAGGGACAGTATAGACAATATCATCGGCATTCTACAGATACGCAAGTACATCAAGGCCTATATGAAGCAGGGACCGCAGCTGAAGATAGAACCGCTCCTGGATGAGGCATGGTTTGTGCATCAGAGTTCTACGATAGACGAGGTTCTGCCGGAGATGAGCCGCCGCAAGCTGAATATGGCCGTCGTTACCGATAACTACGGCGGTACCCTCGGTATAGTTACGGTGGAGGACATCGTAGAGGAACTGGTGGGCGAGATATGGGACGAGGACGACGTTGTTCACGAGCCTTTTGTCCGCAATGCCGACGGAACCGTTACAGCCTCAGCTTCCGCCGATATGGAGGATGTTTTTGAGTTTATGGAATACGATGACCCCGAGGATACCGACTGGGGACATCAGCTCTTGGGCGAATGGGTATATCAGCAGTCCGAGCTTTTGCCCAAAACCGGGGATGAGTTCAAGTATCACAGGCTGCTTGTGAAAGTCGCGGAAATGAATAATCACCGCATAACAAAATTAAAACTTAGCCTTGAACCGCAGGAAACTGAGGAAGGAGGCGAGGATAAATGATCTGGTACTTTGTCGCAATAGCGGCTTGCATAGCGATGTCAGGTTTCTTTTCCGCCTCTGAAATGGCCTATTCCTCCGCCAACCGTATGCGCCTGGAGAGCGCGCGTGATTCCGGTTCCAAAAAGGCGGGAATAGCGTGCAAGATCGCCGCTAAATACGATGACGCGCTTTCGGCTATACTCATAGGCAATAACCTTGTGAACATCGCGTCGTCGTCTCTGGGCTCCGTAGTCGCCATAACGCTGGCCGGAGAGAGCTACACTGCCGTCGCCACGGTCATTATAACAATTCTGGTTATTATTTTCGGCGAGACCATACCTAAGATAGTCTCCAAAAAGAATGCCACCCGTTTCGCGATAGGCTTTTCCTATCCCGTGCGTGCTCTGATGATAGTGCTTAAGCCTGTGGTGTTCCTGGTGGTGGGTCTTGTGCACCTCATAACCGGACACATGAAGGGTGAAAACGACGGCGACGATCAGGATGCCGCGGTAGAAGAACTGCAGTCCATAATCGAGACCGTAGAGGACGAGGGTGTCATAGATGAGGACAGAAGCGAGCTCCTGCAGGCCGCGCTCGATTTTTCGGAGATTTCCGCTTCCGAGGTCATGACCTCCAGAGTGGATATGATAGCGATAGATATCGACGATGACTGGAATGAAATACTGGAAATCATCGACAATGCGCCGTATTCCCGACTGCCCGTATATAAAGACAGCACCGATAATATCATTGGTGTTCTGTATCTGAACCACTTCTTCAAGGCCGCGGTAGACGGAGGTAAGGTGGATATCCGCTCCCTCCTGATGGAGCCCTGCTACATTTACCGCACCGTAAAGCTTCCGGATGTCCTGTCTCAGCTGAAAAAAGCGAGAGTGCACATGGCCATTGTTGTGGACGAATACGGCGGATGTATGGGC
>CAVIKO010000230.1:0-2241 GCA_963643035.1 bacterium | reverse complement strand
GTTTCTCCTTCGGAAAGACTGAATCCGGGCATTGTCAGACTAACCGAAACAGGATCGGTAGGCTGCCACTCTTCTCCGTCAACAATAATTTTGATGTCATAAGCGCAGGCAGTCTCCGCCGTCTCATCCAAATACTTGTCGAGTTCGTCTTCCGAAAGGTAAATCGGTGAAATTTCAACCTGTGCGTCATCGGGAATCGCACCTGTAATTGTAACCACTGTTCCGTCCGCGGCGGTCGCGGTAATTGTAACCGCAGGTTTTTCGGGCAAAATGCCGTACCCCATGATGCCGACATCGGAAATATCGTATGTATTACGTTTTACAATGTCGCTTGAATCTCCTTCGATGACAGTGACGGAGACGACAATTCCATCGCTGTCCGTTTCGATTCCTTCCACCAGTCCAGCGTGATCTGCCGTACCGTCCGGGTCATAGTCGAAGAAGATAATATCGCCGATTCGGGGCGTATATTCCTCAGCATCCGCATACATATTCGTCTGCTCGAGCTTTTCTATCCATACGGGGCAACTTGCCTCATACGGAACAGCTTCCGTCGGAATTCCCGCATAGTTCAGACAGAAGGACACAAACATGGCACTCCAGTCACCGTAAGGATCGCCGTACCACTCTCCGTAGCGTGTGTAGCCCTTAATGGTCACACCGTCGTCCGCAACTATGTAGTTTGCCGTGCTCTCCGCATAACCGAGCTGGCTTATTGCCACAGCTGCCGCGTTTTCCGCGCGGTTGTCTCCGAGGTTCTGCGGAAGGGTGCGCTCCCATACGGCGGCGTTCTCCACGTCTGCCTCGGGGTCGGAGTAACAGATCAGAGTATGTTCATGCTCCTCGCGCAGACACACGATCCTTTCCTCATAGCATTCGTCCGTATGTGTATGGCCGAATATGATTTCCGTATTTTCCGCTTCTTCCGACTCGCAGATGAGACTGATTTCTTCTTCATAGCATTTCTCGTCATGCGTGTGGCCTTGCGTTTCTTCCTGACCGCAAATCGGATTTCCGTCCTCGTCGCGGCAGTCCTCGTCATGCGTGTGACCTACGGTCTCCTCAAGGTGACATATAAGAACGCTCTTTGTCTCATAGCATTCGTCCGTATGTGTATGTTCGAGCGTGGGCTCCGTAGGCTCTGTTTCTTCCTGCCCGCAGACAAGAATGCGCTTATAGCATTCCTCCTGCGTGTGTGTATGTGCCTCTTTCCCGCAATAGGTTTCTTCTGTCATGGTGACGGCGGGAATAATCAGTGCATAGGTTGTGCAGAACACTACGACACACGCCAACGCAGTCACAACGCACCGCCAATGCTTTTGATGCAGGTGCTCTTTGATGGAATCATGTACATTCCGTGGTAAATTCTTTTGCATAATGTTCCTCCTGCCGTACTATAGTATCGGTCCGAATCGGCTCAGCGGCCAGATACGGAAAATAACCTTTCCCACAATCTGCTCATCCGAGATGCATCCCACCGCCGTGTTCCGTGAATCCACGGATACATCCCTGTTGTCTCCCATCAGGAAATACCGATTATCCGGCACCTGATAGGGAAGTTCAATGTTCGTATCCCCATAGGCTTTTTCGGCAATATACGGCTCATCAAGCACCGTTCCGTTGACGGAAACATTTCCGTCGGTGTCGATATCCACCCAATCTGCCGATCCCGCAATAAATCTTTTGATAAGCAGCTTGTTGCCCTGATAAAATGCCACGATATCTCCCTGCTCAAAGTGACTGCTCTTTATCGTAATAACTATCTGTCCGTCCTCCAGCGTCGGCACCATAGAGGTACCGTATATTCTCAGAACGGGCATCCACAGTGTTGCCACAAGCACGGCAAGCGCTGCCACAACAACGAGTATCGCAATCGTGCTTTTCAAGGTGTTGCCGTATCGGTGTCTGTAACTCAGGCGTTTGCGCTCCTGCTCAATCTGTTCGGCAGTCGGCAGATCGAGCACTTTTTTTCGATTTTTCATGTGTCGCTTTCTCCCGCCGTAAAGTCTGCGGTCGAGTCGTCGGCGCGGTGTTCGATTGCGGATAGCTTCTCCGCTTTACGCACCAAATCATTGGCCTGCCGCTCCGCTTCACTCAGGATTTCCTGCCGCTTTTCTTCCGTTTCCGCAAGCATTCGTTCCATGTTTACCGCCGCAACCTTGATGGAGGCAAGATATTGATCCGCGGCGGCTTGCGCTGCCTCAAACACACCGTTTACGCTGATTGCCGCTTCCGCGATGG
>CAVIKO010000229.1:0-2259 GCA_963643035.1 bacterium | reverse complement strand
CATGTATACGCCGTAGGTCACCCATTGGGCGTCTTTATCCGGCATGAGGAAAACAGTGCTCTCCACCGGAATTCCGTCATCGCTGCGGGTGAACGGAACGGTTTCTTTGGGATAGATAAGCGTGAGGTGTTCGCTGTTCTTCCGCAGATTCATGAGCATCCTGCTACGGGAACCGAGATAATAGTCCGGCATTTCCTCAAAAACCAGTTCCTCATCATTATATACATGCAGGTTCAGACCGGTATCCTCGTTAATTTTCTCCGTTATCGCGCGATATGTGACAAGCGCACCGTATGCGGTGAAGTGATTATCCACCTTGGAGGTGAGGTATGATGGGTTTCCGAGGGCATCATAGTTTTCACCTATGTCGATGAAATTCACACCCAGCTTATCAAGCTTTTCGCTGAGTGTAGATACGGTTTTGCCGTAGCTGTCTCTTTTGCTCTTCAGATACCACGGGTATTCCGCGCTCTGGACACAGCTCTGGTTCGGCACGGCAACATAATAATATTCTCCGCCGTAGCTCTCCGTAAGGGCGCTCACCTGCGCCAGATTCTTCGCTATGGCGTCCGCTTCTTCCTGTACATCGCTGTCCAAAGGCTCATCAAAATTGTTATACGGCAGAAGATATTCATCCGTAACCGCTATGGTATTCACCACGGGGCGCTTCAGAACATCCATATCAATCTTTGTTTTTACCTTGAGAAGCGAAATGCGTCCGGCGGAATGATCGGTGAGGAAGTTCTCCAGTTCCGTGAAAAAGCTGCCGTCCAGAATTCCGTCCGCAGTTATGGCGGGAAATGTCGCCAGGTCACGGTTTTCAAAGAATGAGGTGTACTCCATCGGGTGGAGCAGTGTGACAACCATGATGAGCAGCAGCAGAGCGGAAAAGCATACGGGAACAAACAGTCGTGATATTTTTTTCATGCCCTGCCTCCTAAAACTGATAATAGATAAAGGGGTTAAAACTTCCCGTGGAGCGTCTGAGATAGGATATCACCATCAGCGCAAACGCAAGGAGTCTGGTTCCCCATTCCAGTATGATTGCGAAAAACGGGTTGTCCTGCCGCTTCTCCAGAAAGTTTTTCGCCGCGTTCTTTACGGGAAAGATTGCTATCAGAGCCAGCAGCCATTCCGGCCAGTATTGCAGCAGATAAAATACCGCCTGGTCCGTCTCTCCGCCTCCGGAGAACATGAGCCCTATATATCTGAAGGCATAACTCACGGATTCCGAGCGGAAGAAAACCCAGCTTAGTATAACTATAAGCATGGTATATATATGCCCCAGGAATTCGGGACATTTTCGCAAAAGGCCGCCCCAGACATACTTCTCTCCGACGAGGAACATAAAAAACCACAGTCCCCATATGATGAACGTCCACGCGGCACCGTGCCACATTCCGGTGAGAAACCAGACAATGAACAGATTCAGGATATTTCTCGCCGCCGAGCAGCGATTGCCGCCGAGCGGAATATACAGGTAATCCCGGAACCAGGTGGACAGGGATATATGCCACCTGCGCCAGAATTCCGTGACGCTCGCCGAAATATAGGGATAATTGAAGTTTTCGAGAAAATGGAACCCGAACATCCGTCCGAGACCTATGGCCATATCGGAATAAGCGGAGAAATCAAAATATATCTGCAGTGTATAAGCGATTGCACCTACCCACGCGGCCGCCGTGGAAATTTGCGATATTTCCGTGCCGAATATACCATCGGCAACAGCGCCCATCATATTTGCGATTATCATTTTCTTGGCAAGGCCGAACATAAAACGCACGGCGCCGTCGGAGAACTCGTCGAGGCTCTCGTTACGGTTGTCTATCTCCTCAGCCACGGTGGTATAGCGGACTATAGGTCCCGCCACGAGTTGCGGGAACATGGTTACATACAGTGCCACGTTTACGGGATTTTTCTGTGCCGGGGCATCGCCGCGGTAGACGTCTATAACATAGCTGAGTCCCTGGAAGGTGTAGAAAGAGATGCCTATGGGCAGAACCACCTGCGGAATCGGGAGATTGAGGCCGAGAGACACCAGCGTTTTCGCGAAAAATCCGGAGTATTTGAACCACGCGAGGAGCCCGAGTCCCAGCACTGCCGCCATAATAACTCCCGCCCGCCGTCCGGCCTTCGTGCGAGCGCTCCCAGCCGTAAGCCCGCAGCCATAATTTATCGCCACTGACAGTACGAGAAGCAGCAGATACTTCACGCCTCCGTAACCGTAAAACACCAGGCTGAAAAGCAGCAGTACAACGT
>CAVIKO010000228.1:0-2283 GCA_963643035.1 bacterium | reverse complement strand
GTCTGTAGTTTGCCGGCCCAGTATTTCCATTGGGGATCCCCGGCACTCTCCTCATAGGTCAGATCAAAGCCGAGAGAGTTCAGGTGGTCGCGCATCCGCGCGTTCTGACCGTAAAGGAAATCCTCTGTGCCGCACCACATGTAGATCTTCGGCTTTTCCTTTCCAGATGCGGCCAGACGTTCCGCAACGGCAAACAGATCGTTATCACTGCCCTGAATTTTGTCGCCCGGCCCGAAAATATCGTACCACAGCCCGGCGTACTGATCACCTTCGTTTATATCCGTTGCGCAGCGGACGGCATCCACACCGCCGGAGAGTGAGGCCACCGCGCCGAAGGTCTCCGGCGCCAGAAGACCGCACTTGAGCGCGCCGTAGCCGCCCATGGAGAGACCGGCGGCGAAGGTATCCTCACGCCTGTCGGACATATAGGGAAAAAAGCTGTGGCAGATTGCGGGAAGCTCCTGAGAAATGAAGGTCCACCATTTGTATCCGATGTACATGTCCGTGTACCAGCCCAGCTGAGTGGTGGGCATGACTACCGCAATGCCGTAGTCTGCGGCATACCGCTCAATTGAGGTGCGGCGCTGCCAGATCGTATGGTCATCGCTCATTCCGTGAAGCAGGTACAAAACGGGGTATTTTCCTTCTTTGCGCGTTCCTTCCATTCCGATCTGGCCATTGGTCTGTTCGGGCAGAATGACATCCATCTGCTGACACATTCCCAGCACATCGGAGAAAAAATCCACATGCAACAATGCCATGAGTCGATCCCTCCTGTTTTTGTTTTTTTCAGTATATCATGGCTTTTTTTTCTTGTAAAGAAAAGGCGGATGGGGGAAAACGGAAGTCTTTGCTTCAGCTCCGGGCGTATTTTTCCAGGATCTCCAGCACACGTCCAATTCCGTTTCCGGAAGGTTCGGCTTCCATGCGTCCACGCATCTGCTCAGCCTGATCCAACAATTCATCGATTTTCTCAATCAGTTTTTCCGGCGTGAGGAGGGACTGATCCAATACCAGGGAGAGTCCGCGCTTTTCAAAGGAGGCGGCGTTTTCAATCTGATCGCCGCGGCTTGCTCCCTTCGGGTAGGGAATGAGGAGATTGGGCTTTTTAAGAGCGAGAATTTCGCACAGCGTGTTGCTGCCCGCGCGGGAAACCATAAAATCCGCACAGGCAAAGGCATCCGCCATCCCGTCGGTCAGATATTCCACCTGGCGGTAGCCGGAAAGACCCTCGCAGGAAGAATCCAGATTTCCCTTTCCGCAAAGATGCAGGATGTCCAGCGTGGGGAGCAGCTGCGAAAGTGCGGAACGCACTGCCTCATTGATGGCCTGCGCACCGGAACTGCCGCCCGTGACCATCAGAATCGGCTTTTTCCCTTCGAAGCCGAAGCGGGCAAGTCCTCCTTCGCGGGTGCCGTCAAACAAGGAATCGCGAAGGGGAGTTCCGGTACAGACTCCGCGCCGCACGACCTTTGCTGTTTCGGGAAAGGTTGTGCAGACCGCCTTGGCAAAGGGGGCACAGAGCTTGTTGGCCAGCCCTGGCGTCAGATCCGATTCGTGAAGAATGACGGGAACGCCGTTGAGTGCAGCACCGTAAACAACGGGAACCGACACAAAGCCTCCCTTGGAAAACACGATGTCCGGCTTGATTTTCCGGATCCAACCGGCAGATTGAAATACACCCTTCAGAACCCGGAAAGGGTCAGACAGGTTCCGTATGTCCCGGTATCGGCGCAGTTTTCCGACGGAAACGGCGTGATAGGGGAGCCCCAGAGGTTCGATCAGGTTCCGCTCCATTCCGGAAGCGGAGCCGATATAATGAATTTCCCATCCCTTTTCCTTAAGGTGGGGAATCAGAGCCAGATTTGCGGTGACATGACCGGCTGTGCCTCCGCCGGTTAAAACAATCCTCTTCAAAAGGAATTCCTCCCATTCCAGTACAACATGACTCAAGTTTAGCTGTCCGGATTCGGAATGTAAAGGAAAAGTTCGAAAGTCGGAGAGAAGCTTCTTGCGGACTTGAAAGAATAGCGGGGAAAGTGTAAAATAATGCCCATCAAAGCGGAGGAGGATGAAAACATGGAAGACCTGAACGAGGTCATCCTGAGCAAGGAGCGCAAATTTGACGGCGTTGTGATTGACGTGGAACACTGGAAGGTGCGGCTTCCGGACGGATCGGAGGGGCTTCGGGAAATCGTGCTGCACAAGGGTGCCGCAGCGGTCATTCCGGTGGATCCGCAGGGGCGGGTGGCCATGGTGCGCCAGTACCGTACGCCGCTGGAG
>CAVIKO010000227.1:390-2347 GCA_963643035.1 bacterium | reverse complement strand
CTGAAAGCGCATAATGTTACACTTCACAGTATTCAAGAGCAGATCATCGGTTTGGACGAGCCTGTATTCCGCGCTCTTTTGAAAGAGGGGTGTGAATGATGGCTGAGCTTCTGAAAGCGCTGATGGAAAAGTGGGCGGCTCTCTATGTCCGTCTTTCGCGCGACGATGATAATGAGGGCGACAGCAACAGCATTGCACATCAAATTGAGATCCTCAGCAGGTACGCACACGATCATGGAATTGCGAGCTTCAAAATCTACAAAGACGACGGTTATTCAGGTACGAACTTCAACCGTCCGGGCTTTCAGGAAATGCTTGCGGATATTGAAGCCGGGCGCGTCAGCATGGTCATTGTAAAGGACATGTCGCGGTTCGGCCGAAATTATCTGGAAGTTGGCATGTACACGGAGATCCGATTCCCGGAGCTGGACGTCCGCTTCATCGCCGTCAACGACGGCGTGGACACGGACAGCGCAGCAGATAATGATTTCACGCCTTTCCGGAATATTCTCAATGAGTGGTATGCGAAGGATACCAGCAGGAAAATCTGCTCATACATGAAAGCAAAGGGAGAATCCGGCAGACGATTGACGACCATACCGATTTACGGCTTTACACAGACCGGCGGCAAAGAAAAGAACTGGATTCCCGACCCGGACGCGGCGGAAGTCGTTTATCGGATCGGCATGGATGTTTTGAACGGATACGGTCCCAATCAGATCGCTGCACGTCTGGAACGCGCAAAGATTCTGACGCCGACCGCGTATTTTGCGAGTAAGGGAATGTCCTATCGGGCGAAGAATATCTATGACCCGTATCGGTGGGACGCATCGACGATTACGGGCATCATGGATCACTATCTGGAATACCTCGGACATACGGTTAATTTCCGGACACACCGCAAGTCCTATCGGACAAAGAAAACTGTTGTAAATCCGCCGGAGCAATGGATGGTCTTTGAAAATACGCATCCGGCCATCTGGACAGAAGAAATCGCGGAAGCGGTAAAACGGGCCAGAAGCAATCGCCGCAGAGTGACCAAAATGGGCGACATGGGAATGTTCTCTGGGCTGGTCTACTGCGCAGATTGCGGTGAACGGCTGTACTTTTGCAGAAGCGTGAGGTGGGAGCATACGCAGGAATGTTACACCTGTTCCACCTATCGCAACCGAAAGGGGTGCAGCGCCCATTACATACGCGCCGTGGTGCTGGAACAGCTTGTGCTGGAGAATTTGCAAAAGGTGATCTCGTTTGCACATTTCAACGAAGAAGCCTTTGTGGAGATGCTGATGGACGGACGCAAAAAAGCACTGGATGCAAAGCAGGCCGGCGCGAAGCGCACACTGGGCAGGCAGGAACGCCGCATTGCGGAGCTTGATACGATCATCCGAAAGCTCTACGAGGACAATGTGTGCGGCAAACTGACGGACGAGCGGTTTGCGAAGCTCTCTGCGGGTTATGAGCAGGAGCAGGCAGAGTTGACCGACAGCGTTCAAACGCTGCGCAGTGAGCTTGCAGCGATGCAGGAGCACACCGACAATGCAGAGAGGTTTCTGAAGCTCGTTCGGAAATATACCGAGCCGAAAGAACTGACCGCCGTGATGGTGCAGGAGTTCATTGAAAAAGTCATTGTCCATGCGCCGGATAAATCCAGCGGACACCGCGTACAGCAAATTGACATTCGCTATAACTTCATTGGAGAGATGGAGTTTTCCGCAGAGTACACAGGAAAAACAACAGCATGACGCCGAAGCGTCATGCCATTGCCAAAGAAATTGAACAACTTCTTTATCTGGTGTTCCCTAAAGGAACGTCTTTTTTTGTTGGTGGAGAATGAGCAGCGCGAGAAACGCTGCGCGGTTCGACCGTCCAAATCTTCCGCGCGAAAGCGCGGCGGCCGCATCTCATGCGGCTGTTTTGGCGCAGCCAAAAAAGATTTGAGACGGCACGGAGCCGG
>CAVIKO010000227.1:0-380 GCA_963643035.1 bacterium | reverse complement strand
GGTAGGTAGCCCGGCCGTCCTGCTATGCAGGGTAAGTAACCTGCCCCTCCGGGTTGTCCGTTCTTTGCTCGTGAAATCACAGGAGGGATTCCCATGAGCGAGACAAACCTGACCGTGTATTTTGAAGACCCGTTCTGGGTCGGCGTGTTTGAACGATTTTCTGACGGGACACTTTCCGTCTGCAAGATCACGTTCGGCGCAGAGCCGACAGACGGAGAAATCTTCGCCTTTATCCTGCTGAATTTTCATGCGCTCCGGTTCAGTCCGGCGCTGGACGCTGCGGTGAAGCCGATGGCCGCAAATCCAAAGCGCCGCCAGCGCGAGGCAAAAAAGCAGCTCCAATCATCCGGCCTCAGCACCAGATCGCAGCAGGCCCTCGC
>CAVIKO010000226.1:0-2348 GCA_963643035.1 bacterium | reverse complement strand
ATAACTATGCGAGGATGAAATCGTCAGGAGATACTTCGGGAAAGAATCGACCAAATGTACAGGTCTGTAGAAGGTGGGGAAAATGATGATGAATATTTTGGTAACCGGCGGCGCCGGATATATTGGATCGCACACTTGCCTGGAGTTGTTGAACAGCGGCTACGATGTGACGGTTATTGATAATCTGGATAATTCCAACGAGGAGGCGTTTTGGCGCGTACAGGAGCTGGCGGGAAGACCCCTGCGATTTTATCGAGGGGATGTGCGGGACGAGACTCTGTTGCGGGAAATTTTTGCGGAGAATTCCATTGACTGTGTCATTCATTTTGCCGGGCTGAAGGCGGTTGGGGAGAGCACTGTCAAGCCATGGGAATATTACAGCAACAACCTGAATTCTACCCTGGTGCTGACTAAGGTGATGAAGGAAATCGGTATGAAACGGCTGATTTTTTCCTCCTCGGCGACGGTATACAGCGCGGACAATGAAATGCCACTGAAGGAAACCGATCGTACCGGCGACTGCACCAATCCATACGCCTGGACAAAGTACATGAATGAACAGATTCTTTCCGATATTTCCCACGCGGATCCGGAGTGGAGCGTGGTGCTGCTGCGTTATTTTAACCCCATTGGAGCCCATGAAAGTGGAAAAATCGGCGAAGATCCCAGAGGCATTCCCAACAATCTGATGCCCTATATCACCCAGGTGGCGATTGGTCGAAGGAAGCAGCTCAGTGTGTACGGAAATGACTATGATACTCCCGATGGTACCGGTGTCCGGGACTATATCCATGTGGTGGATTTGGCAAAGGGACATGTGGCGGCTGTTCGGTTTGCCTGTGCACATTCCGGATGCGAGGCGTTCAATCTAGGCACGGGTATCGGCTACAGTGTGCTGGATATGGTGCACACCTTCTGCAGTGTAAACCATGTGCAGGTTCCCTATGAGGTTACATCCCGCCGTCCCGGCGACCTTGCTGCAACCTATGCGGATCCAGCCAAAAGCGTGGCTATCCTTGGCTGGAAGGCGGAGCGAACGCTTGCGGATATGTGCAGAGATTCCTGGAACTGGCAGCGCAGCAACCCTATGGGATACGACTCCTGACTCGAAGCTGCGAAATTCAGCAGCGGACTTCACCGGATATACACACGGAATGACGGAGCATTTCCGAAATGCTTTGCCGTATACTGCCATACCCGAAGGCGGTTCGCCGATTGGTGAACCGCTTTACTGCTGCACGGAAGTATTGACACATACAGTGGATTGTGGTAGAATTTCGTGAAGGAAATCAATGATTAATTCTTTCTTAAGAAAAGGGGATTTTCTGCAAATGGCACGAAAAAGCAGAAAAAAAGTTTGGATTTTTGTAGTTTCACTTTTCCTGCTCTGTATTGCCGCAGGTATGATTCTGGCAGCAGGATTGTTCGGAACAGACCCGCTCCTGACCTATGTCGCAATCGAGGCCGGCGACATGGTGCCGGATGCCTCTGCATTTCGCAGAAATCAGAATCGGAAAATGAATGTGCAATATGCCGATCCGGAGACAGTCGCTTCCATTGATACGTCCAAGGTTGGGAACTACCATATTGAGCTTTGCTATAAAAACGAAACGATTCCCGCGGCCATTGTGGTACAGGATACCACACCGCCTGTGGTAACTACCCGGGATGTGACGGCCTTTCAGCTGAATCCGCCGGAGCCGGAGGAATTTCTGGAACAGGTGGAGGATGCTACCGCCGTCACCGCAAAGTATGTGACATACCCGGATTTGACCACGCCAAACCCCCAGACAGTTACGATTGCGGTAACGGACGCCTGCGGCAATACCGCTACCGTTACGGCAACTCTGACGGTGGAAATCGATACGGAACCCCCGGTTATCTCCGGTGCCGGGGATATTGAAATCTATTTGGGCGACACGGTTTCCTACCGGAACGGTGTGACGGTAACGGACAATCTGGATGCAGAGCCGGTGCTGGAGATTGACACGCGGAATGTAGATCTGAGCACTCCCGGGGCGTACACAGTCACCTATACGGCGGTTGATGCCAGCGGGAATGTTGCATCGCGGACGGTTACCGTGGCGGTACTGGAGATGAAAGACGGGTATGCTACGCTGGATGAAATCAACGAGGTCGTAGATCAGATTCTCAATGAGATTCTCGATGAGGACATGACGGCCCGTCAGAAGCTTCGGGCAATTTATGACTACGTCCGCTCCCACAGCAGTTATGTAGATCACTCCAACAAGGATGACTGGCGGCAGGCCGGCTATCGGCTGCTTACCCAGCACTCCGGTGACTGCTTCAATTTCTTCGCAGCCGGGAAGCTGATGATGGAGCGGCTG
>CAVIKO010000225.1:0-2349 GCA_963643035.1 bacterium | reverse complement strand
GATACCCAGTCCGACGAGTCTTCCGAGACTTGCCCGTCTACAGGAAAACAGCGCACTTTGGGCGCTGCGCTGGCAGAAGAAATGAAGCGCATCGGGATTTCCGATGTTCGCATGGATGATGACGGGTATGTGTATGGATTTGTCCCCGGGAATCCGGAAAAGCCAACAATTGGGCTGATTGCGCACATGGATACATCACCGGATGCGCCCGGCGCAGAGGTTTGCCCCCAAATTATGGAGTACCACGGCGGAGATATCTGCTTGAATCCGCAGAAGGACATCTGGCTTCGGGAAGCAATCTATCCCTCGCTCCGGCAGCAGATCGGAAAACACCTGATTGTAACGGATGGGACGACGCTACTCGGCGCGGATGATAAAGCGGGCATTGCGGAAATTCTTACGGCAGTGGAAACAATCCTGCAGACCGGGGTCGATCACGCACCGGTCAGCATTGCGTTTACACCGGATGAGGAAATCGGTCGGGGACCGGACCGGTTTGATCTGGCGCATTTCGCTGCGGACTATGCGTATACGGTGGATGGAGGTCCCCTGGGGGAAATTGAGTATGAGAATTTCAACGCGGCCTCTGCAAAGGTTACAGTCCACGGCTTGAATATCCATCCCGGTTCCGCAAAGGGACAGATGGTAAACGCCATGCTGATTGCAATGGAGTTTCAGACAATGCTGCCGGTGCAGCAGCGGCCGGAATTTACCGAGGGGTATGAGGGATTTTTCCACCTGAACGGAATGGAAGGCACGGTGGAGGAAGCAGCACTGCACTACATTCTTCGCGACCACGACCCGGTAAAATTCGCGGACAAGAAGAAAATGATGCAGAACATCGGCAATTTTCTGAATGAAAAATACGGAACCGGCACAGTGGAGGTTACCCTCCGTGACAGCTATTCCAATATGAGGGCCTGCATCGAGCCGTGTATGTTCATTGTGGAGCGGGCAAAGGACGCAATGCGGGCAACCGGAATTGAACCCAGGGAAGTCCCCATTCGCGGTGGTACAGATGGCGCAACGCTGTCCCACAAGGGGCTCCCATGTCCCAATCTGTTTACCGGCGGAGAAAATTACCATGGCCGGTTTGAATATATTCCGGTGGAGGATATGAACTGCTGCGTTCGAATGCTGGTTTATATGCTTGAAAATGTCCCCGCAAAGGACAAAAAGGAAACAGTATAGGGTAAGCGCCGTGAAAATCCGATGATCGTCGGGTTTTCACGGCGTTTGATAGTGGCTTGCGTTTTTTGCTTGTTGACGGGAATGTAAACCGGACGGAGGCTGTGCGCCAATTGATATTGACAATCAGTCGGCTTCATTGGCAGACTCGGTACTGCCGATCTCCTCGGGCATGGGTTTGCCGGACTGAATCAGCGGAAGATACCAGCTGTCATAATACTCGGGCATCATGTCATCAAACATCATGTCGGAAGTATCCGCATTGCGCACATCCTCCCACTCGGTTCCCCAGGGACGCAGGAAAATTGTATAATCAAAGCCGTCGCCCTCTTCATCTGTGTAGGAGCCGCTAATCTGGATGATGTTGTCGATTTGTTCCCCCAGGGGGTGCTCATCCGGGCTAACAAACCAATCAAGCTCCTCCAGGTCGCTGTCAAAGAACAGACCGTCAACATTGACCATAGCCGGCTGGGAAAATTCAAGGTCCACGAAGGCAACATTGGCCTGGGCAAAGCACATGCCCGGCTCATTATCGGAATCCCAGATGTTTATGTATCCGGTTCCATCGGAAAAACCTTCAATTGTGGCACAGGCGTCCCAGAAATAGTTTTCATAGGATGCCCATGTCCCAGTGCAGTTGCTCATAACCCACCATCCGTACCAGTCCCCGCTCCACCAGCTTGCGTCTACGGCGGAATCGTCGGTACCGGTATCCGTGCGCGCGGTCTCTGTGGGCAATGCAGCGGATTTCGTTGCCGATGCATCTGAGGCGGCGACGGAATCGGGCAACGCTGCGCCGTCCTTCGCAAACACATAGGTCATGCCGATAAAATCAATGGTGATGACGCCATCGCGGAGTGTCCCAATATAGTCGTCGCCCTGCTGTGTAATGGTCAGCGTTTCTCCGTCCAGTGACCATTGGCCGGTATAGGAATCCCCCAGCAGATTGATTTGTATGATTTTGCCGGATTTCAGTTCCAGCCATTCGTCATCGATGCCAAGATCCACACCGTCCATGGTGCATGATATCCCCTCGTACCGACCAAGTATATCATCATTTCCACCGGCATTGGAGGAGAGCCCCCGGAAGACCTTCACCAAACCGAACGCACCCAGCGCCGCAGCAGCAACACAGAGCAGAACAATAAGCCAGGTTTTCGT
>CAVIKO010000224.1:0-2380 GCA_963643035.1 bacterium | reverse complement strand
GGAAGAACCCTCTATCCCACCGGAACCCACGGACACCCCTGCGCTGGAGCCGGAATATGAGTTGGATGCGGAAATCCCTTCTGGCTGGCACAATACGCCGGTTACGATCACCGTCCGTCTGGTTGATAAAAACAATATCGGCTGGGGCAAAATCGAGGCCGCGCTCAGCGATGAGGACGATGCCGACCGCTTTGATGTGACGGAAGAATGGAATGAATACGGATATTTAGAACGCACGATGCCGGATAATGGCACCGTGTTTTTCTTTGTCACAGACCCGATGGGTGTTGAGCATGAACTACTGCTGGATGTGTTCTGCATGGACTTTGAAGCGCCGGTGCTCCGTGCCGGTATTAACGGTACGCTCCTGCGCGTGGAAGCCGGCGATGCGCTTTCCGGTGTTGCAGCGGTCTTTGTCAACGACGAGCTGTACACAACCCTCGACAACGGTGAGCTGAACGTCCGCATTGATAATCTGACGGACGATGCCTATCTCTACATCGACGCGCTGGACAACGCCGGGAACTGGACGGACTATATCGTACTTGCCAATCCGTTCTACGAAGAAGAACCGGAACCGACACCCACGCCGGACACCGGCAACAATCAGCACGACGAACATTGCCCCGCAGATTGCGACTGCCGCAAGAATAACACGTCCGGCAGCGGCTCCGGCAGCTCGTCCGGTGGCGGCGGCAGCAGTGGCGGTACATCCTCTGGAAGCGGCGGCAATAAAAATGCAGGCTCGTCTGCACAGATTCCGGCAGCGTCCGAGACCCCGGCTCCCACGACAGAACCCATCACGAAAGAGGACGGTACAGGCTTTACGCAGAACGGCAATTCCGTCACGCGCGATCTGCTCTATGACAAATACAGCAACAAACAGTTTATCACCATCGAGACCCGCAACGGAGAGACCTTCTATCTGGTGATTGACTATGATAAGCCGCTGGACGAGGACGGAGAGCGTTACGAGACCTATTTCCTGAATCTTGTGGATGAGGCCGATCTGCTGGCCTTGGTGGAGGGAGACAAGCAGACGCCGGTCTGCTCCTGCACGACAAAATGCGAGGCTGGAGCCGTCAATACTTCCTGCGAAGTCTGCAAAACGAACATGACCGAGTGTACCGGCACGGAGAAGGTCGTGGAAAAAGTGCCGGACATCACACCGGAGCCGGAGGTTGAGCCGGAGCCTGAAAAGAAATCCAGCGGCGGCGCTGTGGCGATCCTGCTCCTGCTGCTTCTGGGTGGCGGCGGCGCGCTCTATTGGTTCAGGTTCCGTAAGAAAAAACCGAACGCAAGGGGGCCGGTCGATCTGGACGATTATGACTACGGCGAGGATGAGGACGATACGGACTACGAAACGGAGCCCGATGAGTCGGAAAGCACCGGCGATGCGGGAGACGCGGAACAGGAGGATGTTGAATGAATACGCTGTTCATTGTAATTGGCTGTATTGCCGGGTTTAATGCGCTCTACCTGTTTTTCTATGTGATGGACGATCTGATTTCCAGAATCCGCAGTATCGGCAATCCGAAGAAGCGGACGGCTGACCTCGGTTTTCTGGATGATTTGGAGGATGAACCGGAAGAATTTGAAATTTATGATATTCCCCCGCTGGCGGAGGATGACGATTCCATGCCGGAGCTTTCGCCCAACGCGCTCAAGACCCTGCGGTCATACGACGTTCGCAGATTTATAAAAGAGGAAATGTACTGGCTGAACGATCACATTCTGAACGAGCTTTCCCACTTTGAAATGGAATCCCTCACGCTGCTGTTTTCCTCGTATATCAAGTACCTGATCCGTACAGGACAGGAGGAAGATAAGACATTTTCCACGCTTCGGGAAATGCTGGACAGCTCTGATCCGTACACGACTATGGAGGAAACGGATACGGTGGAAGAGATGATACGTTCCACCATTCGCCATATGCCAATTAAGCCCGACTATTACGGCGAATATCTGACGTATAAGGCCACCTGCGAGAATCGCCCGAAGGTGCTGGAAAGTGCGAAGCGGATTTTGGTGGCCATTGATGTAAATTTCGATGTTTTCGGGATGCACAAAGAAGAGAAAAAGGAGACGACTGACCATGCAGAACATGTATAAGCTGGTAATTTCGGAGAAGCCCTCCGTTGGAAAATCCATCTCCGCCATTCTTGGTGCCAATGAGCGCAGGGATGGCTACTTTATGGGCGGAGGCTACATCGTGTCCTGGTGCTTTGGACACCTGGCCGAACTGGCCGAAGCCGCTGCCTACGACGAAAAGTATGCCAAATGGCGCTATGACGCTCTGCCCATTCTGCCGGAAAGCTGGCAGTATTCCGTTGCCAGAGATAAGGCCAAGCAGCTTGCCCTGCTCAACACGCTCATGCAT
>CAVIKO010000223.1:1126-2393 GCA_963643035.1 bacterium | reverse complement strand
GTGTAGTTCTTGCAAATGGAGCGGACGGGCGCAAAAGTGCAGCTGCTGTAGGCGAAATCGGTATATAAAAGATTGCTGGGAGGAGAAACATGGAACGACTGACATTTGACGGCAACTTCTGCGATATTGCACAATGCCGTGAGCTGGTCTGCCCGGAAAACAACAACTGCTCCCAAAAGCAGGTATGGGCAAGGCTCAAGCAGTATGAGGACACCGGCATTGCACCGGAGGAAATCCGGGACATGAAAAACGAGCTGTGCGGCAGATGCGGAAACTATACGCGCTCTTACATGGGCGCGTGTGACAACTGCCGATGGAGGGACAGATGATGGCGAAATACAATGAGCGGGAAGCGGCGGTCACCGTGATTAAGGACTACGGCAAGGGAGCGATCAGCGACGGCATGAAAGCCCTCGACCCGGTGGACGATATTGTAGCGCTTGCGAACGCGATGGAGTGGATTCCCACCGCTGACGTGGAGCCGGTGGTGCATGGGGAATGGCTTGAGGACGAGCACACATATCCCGGAGCTGGATTGAGAAACAATCTGTGCTCTGTGTGTGGCAAGATCGCTGGAAGCTGGAGGACAGGATTAGAGCGGGGGAGAAAATGGCCCTACTGCCCCAACTGCGGGGCGAAGATGGACGGAGGGGATGATAACTGATGTGTATTTTCTGTGTGAACGGGTCAAATGTCTGGTGTGGAAGCCAGAAGATGAGGGTGTTTAGGATCAACGATGCCGAGACCGGCGCACCGGCGTTCCTCCTTACGCGTGGATTCGACGGTGATGCGCCGACCGTAACACTGCGGGCCAAGTATTGTCCGTGGTGCGGTGAGAAACTGGAGGGAGGTACAGAAAATGCGACTGATTGATGGTGACAAGCTGTATGACGATGTGCGGGATTGCATAATCGTCACATACGATGAAGAAATGGAAATTAAGAACGAAATCTTGGAGGAAATAGAAAGAGCGCCTAGTTTTGATGCTGTCCTTGTGGTGCGCTGCAAGGATTGCCGATACTTCAAGATGTATAAATGCCGAATGGGGTACAGCAATCATGACGATTTCTGCTCATACGGCGAGAGAAAGGACGATGCCACATAAGACGACTGAGACCAACGACAACTGACCGCATGATCGCCGCCGGGTGGGTGCTGCTTCTGTTGGCGGCGGTCTTGTTGGTGCTGACCGGATTTTCCACAAAGGAGCCGGAACGCGAGGAACGCACGATTCTGGTGATCGAGGGCGGCCCGCACGAGACGGCAT
>CAVIKO010000223.1:0-1116 GCA_963643035.1 bacterium | reverse complement strand
AAGACCCGAACGAAGCGGAGAAAAGCGCGGAGGCGGTGATTGCTGCCATCGGCACAGACCGGGAGACTGAGACCTTCGGCTACGACGTGACAAAGGTGCTCCAGATCGTCACAGCGGAGGCGGGAAACGACGCTGACCAATGCCGCGGCATTGTACAAGCCCTATTCAACGCCTGTAACCGCCACAGGAACCGCTACACGCCGGAGGACGTATGCAGGGAGTATCAGTATACTACCCCGGCAAGCTGGGTGTCTGACGCGGCCTTAAACGCCTTTTGCGAGGTGTTTGTATACGGCGAGACATTTACCGACATCGGTAATGCGACGGTGTTTTATAATCCCAACATCGCCGGACACAGCGAATACCACGAGGGGCAGATATACGTTTGCAGCATTGGCGATGTGAAATATTTTGAGGAAGCGTAAAAAGTTCCAAAAAAACGATAAAACTTTTAAAGGTACGACTTTTAAACCTGCATATGGTATAGTAAAATAGCAAATGAGGACGTGCGGCCTCACGACACCTCCTATTTCATCAACTTGCTTGCATTCATTTTTCATTCTCCTTTCTGTGGCCCGTCGTTGCACGGCGGCGGGCACACACGGCATTGTAGCGCAACGGCAGAGCGGATAACGACAAATGTCGGGTTCAGGTTGCAGGTTCAAGTCCTGCCAATGCCCCCCATACCGGCTTTCACGGTATCATTTCCTTTCAACCGCTTACCCGCCAGCGGTATATGACGGGTATACGTCGGACTGCGTGAGCTACCCCACGATCAGGGGCGGGAGGCCGCACCTCCCATCCGGCACAAAAAGCGGTGCGGCACTACCGTGGGCAAGTGGCATAGCGTCCCGCCTGAAAGTGTGCCAGAACATTGAAGCGGCAGGCGCTCCGCCATGCGTTTACCGTAGAGTTCCAAAGGGTTGTGCGTATTCCTCAATGCGGATAGGCGAGAGCCGAAAGAAAACGCACGGAGATCCCATCTCCAGATTGGGATGACAGCGCGGAAAGACGGCAAGGAGAGAACGCACGGCGGGATGAACCCCCGCCATCTCCTTCTGACGAAAAATCAGTTCTTGATGTCCGAAGGGCTGCGTGCCACGCGGCGTATTGATG
>CAVIKO010000222.1:0-2396 GCA_963643035.1 bacterium | reverse complement strand
TCTCTTTCGCGGCGGTCAGCTCTTTCTCCTTTTCTTCCAGAGTCTTCTGCAGTCCGTCAATACGCTCCGCCCGGACCTTTTCTTCCTGCAGGCTACTCACTCTGTCTTTAACTTCACTCACCATCCGCGCAAGTTCCGCCAGTCTCTCCTCAGTCCGCTTCTGTTCGTCATCTGTTGTTTTCTCGGCTTCCTCATCCTGAGATATCAGCGTGTTCAGTAACTGTACAATGTCATCCGGCGGTAATTTGCCATCTTTTGCCGCTTCCGCCATTGGAAAAAGTTCTTCTTTCTCCTCGCATTGGATACCCTCCAGAAACTGCTGCGCGCTTTTTCTCAGGTCATCACTTTCTTTCACGGCTTCAAGATAGTCGCCTTTCAGTTGTTTCTGAAGTATGTCGTAGCACCCGGTTTTAAAAATGCTGCGAAATATTTCCATTCTTTCCTTTGTTCCCGCCTGAAGCAGGCGGCGGAACTCGCCCTGCGCTATCATGGCTATCTGCGCAAACTGTTCTCTGGTAACCCCGAGGATAGTCTTTATTTCCTCATTTACTTCCTTCGGCTTTGTGAGAACCCGTCCGTCCGGCATTATAAGCTGCGCGTCGGCCTTTTGCTTTGTTATGCCGCCCCCGCGCTTTGCCGGTCGATCGTATTCAGGACTTCGTCTTACCTTGTAAATTTTTCCGGCATAGTCAAACTCAAGTTCCACCTCCGTGGGGGTATCCGGCTCCGCGTACTTTGACCTCAGCATGCCGGGGGTACGGCTCGCTCCGCTTGCTTCCCCGAAAAGCGCGTAGGTTATGGCGTCAAAGATGGTGGTCTTTCCTGCTCCGGTATCGCCTGTTATGAGATAAAGGCCGCGAGTTCCAAGTTTGGACAGTTCGAGAACGTTTTTCCCTGCGTATGGTCCGAAAGCGGACATGGTCAATGTTATCGGTCTCATGCTTCACCCTCCCATATTCTCTCCGTAAGTCTGAGGATATATTCCTTCTGCTCACCGGTCATTGGCCGCCCGTTCTGCCTCTCGAAAAATTTTTCGAATACCTCCGGCGGCGACATGGTTTCTCCCTCGGCCGTCAGTTCGGCGGTATATGTCCCTCTCGTACGCGTATTATCATAATTCAGCTTCATCAGATTCGGATATATTACATTCAATTTGCCTAATGCGTTCGGTATATCGTTCTCGTCCGTCAGCGTTATACGCAGATAGTCGTCCGTCACCGTTCCCCCATAGAAGCTTTTTGCCGCAAGCTCCATATATGTACCCCGTATCTCACGCATATCGTGCATCGGAATGAGCGGCACTGTGCGTATATTGATATTGCCTTTTTCTCTCATCTCTACGATGGTCACGGATTTTTGGTGCTTAGCCTCCGAGAATGAATACTTCAGTGGCGACCCACTGTAGCGTATGGTCTCTCTTCCCACATGCTGCGGCCCATGGATATGTCCCAGTGCGACGTAATCAAAGTCGTCAAATATTGAGGCATCAACATTATCCGTTCCCCCTACGGAGAGCTCCTCGGAGTCGCAACGCGTGGCGCCGGTGACGAATTGGTGTGTAAGCAATACATTTCTTGCTTCCCCGTCAATATTCGCATGCGCAAGAGCTGTCCTCAGTGCCGCCGTGTAGCTCTCCGTCTCCTCATCCGGATAAAAGCGACGCACGTGCGCTGGCTTCAAAAACGGCAGCAGATATATCCTCACTTCACCCCATTGATCGTTCATCGTTACGCAATCCACCGTGCCGTCATATACGGGGGATATGTGCACTCCGCTTCCTTCCATAAGTCTGCCGCCAAAGGCAACCCGCTCGGCGGAATCATGGTTTCCGCTGATCATCAGCACCTTCAGTTTTCTCTCCGCAAGCCGGCAGAGAAAATCATCCAACAGTTCCACAGCCTCGGCTGACGGAACTGATTTATCATATACATCCCCACAGATTAAGACCGCATCCGGCTTTTCCGTATCCGCAATTTTTATTATCTCATCGAGAATATATTTCTGATCCTCCAGCATGGAAAACTCATTGACGCGTTTTCCGAGGTGGAGATCCGATAAATGCATCAGCTTCATTTTTCTCCTCCGGCGGTTATATTATTTACACCATTTTTCATGCAACATTTTTTTATTATTATACTACGTTTTCGTCTTCGCCGCAAGAGCTACGCCGGGTTGCGCCAATTCCCGCGCCGATGATTATTTCCGCCTCACGAAAAAAACACCGTCTGATACTGCGTCTGCAGCGCCAGGCGGTGTCTTGCACATTATACACTTATGACAGAAGTACGGAGTCTGTCTCCTCCTGTTTTCCCGCGAGTGCGGCAAAGCGATCCATAAGATCGTGCTTTGTGAGCTTTTTCTTCTCTTCTCCGGAAATATCCAGAATGATACGGCCC
>CAVIKO010000221.1:0-2400 GCA_963643035.1 bacterium | reverse complement strand
TTTTTGGAAATGGTGTTGGATGCACCGATTGTGTTATAAGTCGCGCTCGTATCCAGTGCCCCGAGCTTGGAATCGAGGATGCCGAGATTCGTACCTACGCTATAAGCTGTAGAAAGATAATTCAAGTCACCCGTGACACCGGTCGTCGTGCTCGCCGTGCCGCAGGCAATGGGCGCCGTGTAACCATAGACGGTATTGCCATTGAGGAGGCGTACGTCATCGGATGCCACTTCGCCCTGCCCTGCGACTTCGATTATCATGGTGGTATTGTCATAATTGGTAAGCGTCGCATACTGCGTGACGTTCGTGACGGTCGAGGTCGCATTCGTCACGGATTTGATGCCCTTTCCGGCGACTTTGGAAATCTGCGTTTCCACGTCATCCGTCGCAAGATAAAGATTGGCATCCTTCGTCTTCGCCGCGCCGATTTTCGTATCCAATGCGGAGAGATTTGCCGCCGTAGTATTACCCGAAGCAATATAATTCGTGCTCGTCACCGGACGCACTTCCGTATAGAGCGTCCCACCGGAGACGAAGCCCGTATTTCCGCTGGCGACACTTCCGGCCGTAAATGTCGCAAGTGTCGTACCGGCATTATTTACGATTTTATTCCCCGTCGAAGAAAGATTCACCGTCTGCCCGGTCTTTGCAATCTGCCCATACGTCGCCGCGTCGGTATTCGCAGCACCATCGGTGACATTGACAATCTTACGGGTAGAAGTTGTGGAAGCACCTACGGATACAACATTTGCGGCACTTGCTACCGATCCTTTCCCAATTGCCACAGAACTGCTATATGCCGATGTAGCACCTTCCCCGATTGCTACCGCATCTTCAGCGCTTGCACTTGCCTTATACCCTATTGCAATTGCATTAGATTGCGACGCCGAGCTTTCATCACCGATTGCCACAGCTGCTGTTGTTGAGGCGCTTGCATTATAACCAACCGCAACTGTATAATTCCCACTCGCATTTGCGGAGTATCCATACGCCGTGGATCCGCTTCCACGCGTCACATCAGTCGAATCTTTCGCTCCATTCCAAGACACATCGAGCCAATGTCCATTCGAGTCGCCGATGATGAGTCCTTCTCCGGCTTCTTGAATTTTCGCATCCAAAAGTTCGAGGTTTTTGGAAATGGTGTTGGATGCACCGATTGTGTTATAAGTCGCGCTCGTATCCAGTGCCCCGAGCTTGGAATCGAGGATGCCGAGATTCGTACCTACGCTATAAGCTGTAGAAAGATAATTCAAGTCACCCGTGACACCGGTCGTCGTGCTCGCCGTGCCGCAGGCAATGGGCGCCGTGTAACCATAGACGGTATTGCCATTGAGGAGGCGTACGTCATCGGATGCCACTTCGCCCTGCCCTGCGACTTCGATTATCATGGTGGTATTGTCATAATTGGTAAGCGTCGCATACTGCGTGACGTTCGTGACGGTCGAGGTCGCATTCGTCACGGATTTGATGCCCTTTCCGGCGACTTTGGAAATCTGCGTTTCCACGTCATCCGTCGCAAGATAAAGATTGGCATCCTTCGTCTTCGCCGCGCCGATTTTCGTATCCAATGCGGAGAGATTTGCCGCCGTAGTATTACCCGAAGCAATATAATTCGTGCTCGTCACCGGACGCACTTCCGTATAGAGCGTCCCACCGGAGACGAAGCCCGTATTTCCGCTGGCGACACTTCCGGCCGTAAATGTCGCAAGTGTCGTACCGGCATTATTTACGATGGTATTTTTCTTGGACGTATCCGTCGTGCTTCTCGCATCTGTCGAAAGCGTCACTTCCTGCCCGGTCTTTGCAATCTGCCCATACGTCGCCGCATCGGTATTCGCACTGCCGTCGCTTACATTCACGATACGACGAGTAATAGTTTGCGTGGCGAGCGTTTCTTCATTTCCTTCATCATTCGTAATGGTGATGGAAGAACCGTCACTACCTACAGAGAACGTATTGGCTTCCTTCGCTACACTATTTGCGCCGATAGCTACCGCATTCTCCTCAAACGTCCAAGCATTACTCCCGATTGAAACGCTGTTAGCGCCTTTCACCACTCCAACAGTTGCATATCCGGCAAGGGCAGCATTCCCGATAGCTATCGCATTATTTGCGAGTGCACTAGCTCCACTACCTAAAGCAGTCGCCGACGCTGCCAAAGCGTACGTTTCGTGCCCAATTGCGACACTATCCGTAGCTTGTGCCTTCGCATGATATCCGTATGCCGTAGAATTATCCCCATGCTGCACATCCTCGGTTTCATCGAAATCAGTGGAAAGCCAATGATCCCCGGCTGAAGAGTCGGTAGAATAATTCGGATCGTAATCGACGATGCCTTCTCCGGCTTCTTGAATTTTCGCATCCAAAAGTTCGAGATTTTTGGAAATGGTGTTGGATGCA
>CAVIKO010000220.1:1042-2409 GCA_963643035.1 bacterium | reverse complement strand
AAAGAGCTGGGGATGGATTCCCTGGCGATTACGGATCACGGCGTCATGTACGGCGTGATTGATTTTTATAAAGCGGCAGTTGCCGCGGGTATCAAACCGATCATTGGCTGCGAGGTTTATGTGGCTCCGGGTTCCCGATTTGACCGCGAGTCGGCAGGCCAGGGCGATGATCGTTATTATCATCTGGTGCTGTTAGCCGAAAATGACATCGGTTATCACAACCTGATGAAGATTGTCTCAAGAGGCTTTACCGAAGGCTATTATTATAAGCCACGTGTGGACAAGGAGCTGCTTGAGACGTACCACGAGGGTGTTATTGCGTTGAGCGCGTGTCTGGCAGGTGAAGTGGCAAGAAACATCACGAGAGGTCTGTATGAGGATGCAAAGGCGGCAGCGCTTTCCTATGAGAAGATCTTTGGAAAGGGAAATTTCTTTTTGGAATTGCAGGACCACGGCATCAGCGCACAGACCACGGTCAATCAGGCGCTGCTTCGCATGAGCGAGGAGACCGGAATCGAGCTTGTTGCAACAAACGATATTCATTATATCAATGCCGCCGATGCTGAGCCACATGATGTGCTGCTGTGCATTCAGACCGGAAAGAAGGTAGATGACGAAGATCGTATGCGTTACACCGGCGGTCAGTATTATTTAAAGTCCGAACAGGAGATGCGCGATCTGTTTCGCTACGCACAGCAGGCAATTGACAACACTGCGAAGATTGCGGCGCGCTGCAACGTCGAGATCGAGTTTGGAAAGACAAAGCTTCCAAAATTCTCGGTGCCGGGCGGCTACACATCGGAAGAATATTTGGAAAAACTTTGCCGTGAGGGATTGGTTCGCCGATACGGTGATCAGGCACACGAGGTCGAGGCGCGTCTTGACTATGAGCTTGGCGTTATCAAGAAGATGGGCTACGTCGACTACTTTTTGATTGTGTGGGATTTTATTCACTTTGCCAAGTCAAAGGACATCATGGTTGGTCCGGGACGAGGTTCGGCAGCCGGAAGTGTTGTTGCATACAGCCTTGAGATTACCGATATTGAGCCGCTTCGCTATCAGCTTCTGTTTGAGCGATTCTTAAATCCAGAGCGTGTTTCCATGCCGGATATCGACGTGGATTTCTGCTTCGAGCGCCGTCAGGAGGTCATTGATTACGTCGTAGAAAAGTATGGCAAGGATCAGGTTGTCCAGATTGTTACGTTTGGTACACTAGCCGCAAAGAACTGTATTCGCGATGTTGGCCGTGCACTCGATCTGCCATATTCGCTGTGCGATACGATCGCAAAGCTGATCCCGGCAGAGTTAAACATGACAATTGACCGCGCATTGAATGTCAATCCAGAGCTTCGTTCCCTGTATGAGAG
>CAVIKO010000220.1:0-1032 GCA_963643035.1 bacterium | reverse complement strand
AGAGCGATCCGCAGGTCAAAAAGCTGATTGATCTTTCCAAGCGCCTCGAAGGTCTGCCGCGTCATACTTCTATGCACGCCGCAGGCGTTGTCATCAGCCAGCGCGCCGTCGATGAGTATGTGCCGCTGTCACGAGGAAGCGATGGTGCCGTCGTCACACAGTATACGATGACTGCGCTTGAGGAACTTGGCCTTTTGAAAATGGATTTTCTTGGCCTTCGTACATTGACGGTTATCCAGAATGCCGTCAAAAATGTAAAGCGAAGCCACGAGATTACGTTGGACATTGGTCACATCGACATGAACGATCCACAGGTGCTTGCTTCCATCGGAACTGGTCACTGCGAGGGTATTTTCCAGCTTGAGAGTGCAGGTATGAAAAACTTCATGAAGGAGCTAAAGCCAACCAGCCTCGAGGATATCATCGCCGGAATTTCGCTGTATCGTCCGGGCCCGATGGATTTTATCCCACGTTATTTAGAGGGAAAGAACAATCCAGAGAAAATCACCTACGAGTGCCCGCAGCTAAAGCCAATTCTTGAGCCTACCTACGGCTGTATCGTGTATCAGGAGCAGGTTATGCAGATCGTTCGTGATCTGGCCGGCTACACGCTTGGTCGAAGCGATCTGGTTCGCCGTGCGATGGCAAAAAAGAAGGCCGCTGTCATGGAAAAAGAGCGTCAAAACTTCGTTTACGGAAATGAAGAAGAGGGCGTTCCGGGCTGTATTTCACGCGGAATCGACGAAAAGACGGCAAATCACATTTACGATGAGATGATTGATTTCGCACGATATGCGTTCAATAAGTCTCACGCAGCTGCGTATGCCGTTGTTGCCTACCAGACGGCGTACTTAAAATATTATTATCCGGTCGAATACATGGCAGCGCTCATGACGTCCGTTATTGAAAACTCCGGCAAGGTTTCCGATTATATTCAGGTTTGCCGCAAGATGGGCATTCAGATTGTTCCGCCGGATATCAACGCAGGTGAGTGGGATTTCTCCGTGCGCGATGGAAAGATCTGCTATGCCC
>CAVIKO010000219.1:851-2410 GCA_963643035.1 bacterium | reverse complement strand
CTGCCGGAGGATGTACTGCCGGGCTGCGAATAAGTCTTATACTGCGCCCCGCCGCCCGCGCGCTCCTTTGTGATCGCGTCGTACGCCTCGTTGATCTGCTTCATTTTCTCCTGCGCAAGATCGGCAAGCGGGTTGTTGGCATAGTTGTCCGGGTGGTATTTCCGGGCAAGCTCGCGGTATTTCTTTTTTATTTCCTCATCGGATGCCGTTCGGGAAACGCCCAGAACAACGTAAGGATCAGTCATTCGCTTACTCCCTGTTGGAAGGATCAGAGATCCTCCGTATTTTTTCTGTTTTTCTTCCAAGTCCCGGTAAATACCGCGTCGGCCACATGCGGAACGCCGCAGGACAGGATGTTTTCAAGAATGGGCTTCCATACACTCTCCGGCAAAAGCTCCACGACGCTCATGGCTCGGGAAAGGGAGAGATTTAATGTGGCGCGAATCTCTGCTTTCTCCGGTGCTGTCATGGCATCGGACGTAAAGCGCAGACAGAGCGGATTATAGCTGCCGTTTTTTCGGTCGGCAGCATAATCGTCCGCTGCATCCAGAATATAAACGGCTCTTCCGGCGTGATACAGTATTTCGCTTTGCTCCCGCCGCAGCGTCTCCCCCTCTGCCTGGTTTGCCGGGAAAGCCATAAGACGTGCAAAGCAGTCCGCTGCCGCATCGAGCGACGTGCCGCCGCTCTTCTCGATGACCGCGAGTTGGCCAAGACAATGTTTGGTGTTTTCGGCGAACTCCGGCTGCCGTGCCGCCGCCTTGTTGTAGCTGTGCCGCAATAGCCGTACGGCAATACGGGCACGCAGCGCCCGAAAGCCCTTTTCGTCAGATGCGTCGTCCAGCATTTTCTGATAGGCCAGGATGACCGTATAGTCCGCGGCGTCGTACAGCTCCTTTACCCCGCAGATGCATGGCTGCTTTCGCAGCGGATGTACGGGACAACGGCGGGAATCGATCGTTGTCTCCGGCAAAAGCGTAAGCAGCGCAAGAAACGTCATATCGTAGCTGACAAGGAACCGGGACATTACTCCATACCGCTGCCGGAGCGCTTCGCACAGGCCGCAGTAAACGGAGCGGAAACGGCGGTATTCATTTATGCGAAGCTCCCCGATATCCGGGCGAATATAGCCGTACATTACTTAATGCTTTTCCTTGAGAGTAATGTAGATCTTGTACTCGCCGACGCAGCCTGCCTCGGGGAAACCGTCAATCTTGATCTCTACCGTCGGAGTGAAAACGCCGGAGGCATTCGTTCCGAGATTGGAGAGGTCCGCCACGGCGCGGAGGTTCACCTCGCTAATCTGGTCAAGGATCTCCTGCGGCGCACGCACCGTAACATTGAGCGCCTGCGTGATATTCTCCGCCTCATATCCGTCCGGAACATTGATGCAGACGATATTATCGGGGTTTACGGAGAAGGACTTGGTAGCAACGCCCGTAATGGAGACCGTTACCGTTGCCTCGGTGACGCCGGTCATATTTTCGGTGCCGTTGGGCGGGATAATGGTGTACGTGGCGGAAAAGTCCATGGCAAAGGTCGAGAGATTGATCGTTCCG
>CAVIKO010000219.1:0-841 GCA_963643035.1 bacterium | reverse complement strand
TTCGGATTAATATCAATGCGCGTGTTGGCTTCGCGCGTCGCGCCGCCGCCATCAATAATGGTCACATCAAGCGGGACTTCCTTTGTGGAAAGAACGTTCAGCGTCACGGTGACTTCTTCCGTTTCCCGCTGGATGGACGTATCGTCAATTGGGTTATCGTTAGCGTCGACGAGAGAATAGGTCGTGGAATAACTCAGCGTGCGGTCTACATCCTCGCGGGTGATGGACACGAATGCGTGATCGACCTGGGAGATAACCGTTTTCGGTCCGCTGATGGCAACGACCATGGGATCAAACACCATACTCTCATCGGCAAGGTATCCGTCCGCAGTATTGCCGGTGAACACGCCCTTGACCTCAATGGTCTTGCGGGCAAGCTTGTCCACATAGAAATTCACGACATCCGACGACGTGCGGACGAGTGTTATCTCGTTCGCGTTGACGCCGGAAGGATACGAAATGTCATAGGAAACCGAATAGCGCCCGTCTGCCGAGACGTTGCTGAGATTCACCGTCGCGGTAACGTTCGAACTTGTGAGCTTAGAGAGTACGCGGCGCGTACCGGAGAGCGTCAAATTGACGGAGGTACGATCCTGTTCGGTGACGATGAGATCGCTCGACGCGCGCATCGCGTCCGCACCAAGGAACTCGATTTTCACGCCGTTGAGCGTCTTTTCCACTTCAACGCCCTCGGTCGTCGTAACATACAGCCACAGAAGCGACGCTGCGAGCAGCGAGAGGATCATCCAGAATACACGGCTGTCCGTGATGCGCTTGAAGTCAAATTTTTTCCTTTCGTTCGTTTCGTTTGTGTTATTCATCGGCTTTGTCCTTTTCTTTC
>CAVIKO010000218.1:0-2410 GCA_963643035.1 bacterium | reverse complement strand
GGCGTTTGTCAATGGTCGGGAGTTTTTTCGCGTCATCCCCAAGGATTTTGTTCCGAAAGGTATTCGCGAGGTTTTTGAGAAGCCCTGTGACTGCTGTCGCGCGGACGGAGTTTGTCTGATGATGCGGTGCAGTTTTTTTCTCTGAACTATGATGCGTTGCCGTGTCGGTGTCCGTCCGTGACTCCCGCTTTTCTTTTCCCGCCTGACTCATTCGCATCGCTTCCCGTATGATATCGTTTTTTTTCGACTTAAATTCCTTGTTTTGCGACAGCGGAATTTTCGGCGGCATCTCGGAGGTATAGGTGCGCAGGGCTTCGTACTTTTTCTCGTACCAGAGGTCATAGAGCTTTGCTATATTCTCATCCTCGGCAAGCAGATCGACGATTTCATCAATCAGATCCTTTATATCCCGTTTAAGATATCCGTACACCTTTTTGCCTTTTGTGCGTGAGAGACGGAGTGAAAGCTCTGCGAGCTTGGCTTCAATTTCGGGATGTGTGTTCGGATTTTCTGCCATGTCTGCGAGTATTTTTTCAAGGAGCGTGTGCCAATCTTTTTTCAGCTCGTTCCTTTTTTCTGTCTGCTCACGAAAAATATGTTGCAGGTCGTCCCGAAAAATATGATTGCCCAGCGCAGAACGCATCTGTTCCACACCGTTTTTTGAGAGATATCCGACCTTCGGATCGTCGGTGTAGGCGATGACATGAATGTGCGGGTGGTGCGATTCATTATGAAAAGCACCGTACCATTTCAGGTCTTCCAGAGGAATCCGCAGTGCGTCAGCCAGCTCTTGCGTGTGAGAACGAAGGAGCAACTGCCATGCACGGGCGTTATTATACCCGAGCCGTTCCGCGTCCTCGCGGCGCAAAGAGACAATCATCGTCCACACATTTCCTTCGTGCGTATTGAGATCCGCCGCAACCTCTGAGAGAACAATCTCGCCGTCCTCATCGGAAAATAGTCCGTGTGAGCCGACTTTTTCCGCGCGGGGACGGGTGGCAATGTAGTCGGCATAGGTCTTCTGACGCATGGCGGAATGTGCGTTATCTTCAATAGCGCGTGAGATGAATTCCGAAGCATTTCCGACGGTCGGGTGATGTTTGTAGTCGTCATACTCCAGCATTTCCGCACTGTCGGGATAATCCCGCAGGATTTTTGCGATTAGCTGTTTCTGATTATATGACACGGTCGCATACTTTTTGGAATCGTCGCACCGCTCCACACCATCGCGGAGTGCAATATATTTTGCGTACCCACCGATCTTTTTTCGACCGCCGGGCTTGTAATAACGGAACTTGGTTACGAGTTTTGCCATCGGATTGCATCATCAAGACGGATGGTTCCGTTGATCCGCTTGACCTGTTCTTCACAGCTCTCGCGCAGTTTTCTTACATCCTCACCCGAGAAACCGTTCGATGCGGCGATGACATTCATCAGCACTGCAAGCTCCACTGCCACACGGTACAGCTGAGCGCATTGGCGATTTTCACTGTCCCGTATGATATTTTTTAGCGTGGAGATGACGATTCTCGGCAGGTAGCTTGGGTTATGTTCACTTGCCACATAGCCGGAATAGAATTCAATCGCACGCCTGACATACTCGGATACGCTGCCGCAGTTGTCGGCTTCGTACCACTTTTTTGCCATGTCGATGGTGGCTTCGGGGATGTAGATTGAGAATCGCTTTTTGCCGTTGCCGGCACTTTCGTCGTTTTCCACCGTCCATTGCTCCTTTCTTTGTTTTCTGTCTTTGACACACGGGTATTATGGCGTAAGCATTAGAAGGATTCCGCTGTCTGACACACTGTTTTGCGGTCAAATTGCCCTTTTGACACACTGCTGCTCCTTTACAGAAAGATGCGGAAAAGGGAGCAAATGCGGTCAAAACGCGAGATAATGCGGTCGGCTCTGCCGTCCGCTGTGAATTTGGCAGGGCGTTTGACGCACTGCCTTTCTCCCGCTTCATTTTCGACCCTCGAAAATGTAAAATCTGACCCTCGCCAAATACCCGCTGAACCGATCGGAATGACCATCGGAACTCCCGTAAATACCTGCGTACCAAAGAGACTGAAGGCGACAATAGTGGGCGATCCCGAGACGAGGCTCACACGCTCGACAGAACCGCCCACAATCGCCGTATCAGATGTTGGTCGGGTGTTTTCCCGCATCCTCACCGGAAGCCACACAACCGCCTGAAACGGCGGGCTTCGGCTTTGCTGTATTCTTCGGCTTTCCCGTATCGGCGGGGGACCTCTTATCTATATACTCCCGCACCTTCAGCGGGACGGTCTTCCGGTACAGACCGTCGACAAGCTCACCGATGACTGCTTCCGCCGTCTGATCCTTTTGCGAGAGAAAGATTTTCAGAGCTTCGAGTTTTTCGTCATCAAACGGAATCTGAATAGATACC
>CAVIKO010000217.1:843-2443 GCA_963643035.1 bacterium | reverse complement strand
GCCGCCGCCGACCACTATGCCGACCTCAACGCCCATCTCGGTGCATTTTTTTACCGCGGCGCACACTTTGCGGATAACGTCAAAATCCAGACCGAAGCCGCGCTCACCGGCGAGGGCCTCTCCGCTTATTTTCAGAAGTATGCGCTTATATTTAGGTGATTGTTCGCTCATCTGCATCTCTCCTTTGATTGCTTACCCTGTATTCTAATATATTTTTGTGAATATTAAAAGAGCTTTTTGTGAAAAGTTATACGTTTATAAGAAAATGCGTCTCTTCGCCCTTTTTTCAGGCGCCTCTCCTTCTGTTTTCTCCTGAAATATGGTATAATTCCGTCGGCGTTTCAGCTACAGGAGGCATAAAATGGCAGAATATACACTTATCCGCTCGTCGCGCAAGACTCTCGCTATAGAGATAACCCGGGACTGCAGGCTTATAGTCCGCGCGCCGCGGCGCTGTCCCGTTTCTCAGATTGAGCGGTTCCTCTCCGAGCGGCGCGACTGGATAGAAAAGCACATGGCGCTACAGAAGGCCCGTATGGAGGCGCACCCCGAACCGGACGCCGATGAAGAGGCACGGCTCAGGATTCTGGCTAAGGAAGTTCTTCCCGAGAAGCTCCGGTATTACAGTGAAATAATGGGGCTTTATCCCGAGGCCGTCACCATAACCGGCGCAAGGACACGATTTGGCTCCTGCAGCGGCCGAAACCGCATTTCATTCTCCTTCAGGCTGATGCAGTATCCGGACGACGCCATAGACTATGTGGTGGTACACGAGCTGGCGCATATTGTCCACAAAAATCACGGCAAGGAATTTTATGCCCTTGTCGGGTCCGTTTTGCCGGACTGGCAGCGCCGTCGGGCTCTGCTGAAATAGAAAGTTTACCACTCCGTCCCATGTTGCTACCCGCAACGGCCGAAAGAGGCTCCCGATGTCTGTCACTGCATCGGGAGCCTCTGTTTTTGGGTTCTTTCTGATTTTCGCCGCGGAAGCTGCTTATTTTACTTCCATTACGATTTTGCCGGTATAACGTACTCCAGACTTGAGCTCAACCGGCTTTCCGTCTATAGTAACACACAGTTCTTTTCCCTCGAGAGCCTTTACGACTGCGCCATCATCAAGCTCCAGCGCGGTAATATAGCTGGTTCCTGTTACTGTCCAAGCCGATGTACCATCCAATTTTACGGACACTCCGTTATTTACCGTAGCCGCCGCCCGCTGCATAACATTGCTGAGTTCCTGACGGTTATCCGCGTAAATCGTTTTGAGGCCTTCTCTGTAGTGCTGAGACGCGGAGGAAATAATGCCCTCAATTTTGGTTCCGCTGAGGGTCAACCCCAGATTCTTCGCTCCTCGGAGATCATCGCCGTTGTGGCGTCCCCATACCTCCGCCCGGTTCGCGTCTCCTACTGTTCCTTCTTCGAATTTTTTCATAATGCCGATAACAGTATCGTGGAAACGGCCCATTCCGCCCTTTTCGCTGTTAGCGCAGGCACGTATATTGGTTGTGGAGTTGAAGAAATTGCCGGCCAGTTTACTGTTGCTGATTTCAATGATAACGTCTTCCGTTTCGGAAACAGCCGCCAGGTCGTGGTGCTCATC
>CAVIKO010000217.1:0-833 GCA_963643035.1 bacterium | reverse complement strand
TGTCCCCGATGCAAAAAGCGCCGTACCCGTGTGCGCGCGGACCGGATAATTCCAATCTTGAATTTTTCACGATCATCGATACGGGCTCGATGGATCCGTCGATGGAGAGTATGCCCCAGCCATTGGTTTTCAGGTCACAGTTATCATACACAACTTTGGCGGAATCCGTAAGCTGCGCCAGTCGGTTTGTGCCGCTGAAGCCCACCTGCCAGCTAAAGGTATTTGTCCAATCTGAGTCCGGACTGAGATTTATGATCTTGGTATTTTTCACGGTGACGTTGCTGTGTCCGCCCACGTGCACCGCGCAACGTGTAACCCCACAGAAGGTGAAGTCACACTGATCAATGGTGACTTCAGTATTATCCACCGCCGCGACGGCGCATCCAACTCCCAGGAAATCATTATCGCTGAATCCCTCAAAGTCCATTTTGGCGTTCTGAACCGTATAAGCTCCGTTGCCGCCTATCACTATGCCGTTAAAACTCTCCTCACTGCTGGCGACATAAATTCCCGTAGTCGATCCGTCCTGTACGTTTCCGCCGTTGATAATTTCCGGAACGGTTTTTACTACCTTCCCGTCCTTTACCTGGATTGCGGCATTGAGTTCGCGACCGATCTGGTTAAATCTCATCAGTCCACCGGGCTTCATGTCATATGCGTCAGTGACCGACAACACCACATCCCCCTTATAGGTTCCGGGAAGAATTTCTTTTCCGATTCCGTCAACCGTCAATGTCAGAAACTTTCCTTCCGGTGCCCTTAAAACAGCGCGCTCGCAAATTGTCAGATCATCGAAGCGGATAGTTTCTGGGACAAGCCAGCTGCTTTGATAC
>CAVIKO010000216.1:0-2443 GCA_963643035.1 bacterium | reverse complement strand
GTAGTACAGGTACGCTCCGCTCACCCTTGCCTGCGGATGAGCGAAGGAGATGACCGTCGATTTCCCATACGCGAAGTAGGGAATGCCTCTCGCCGTCATTTTCCACTTTTCGTCTTCCGCGCTGTGGAGATGCCTGTACAAAACGTTCCCTGTTCCGCAGCATATGATCAATTCGGCGTCATAGAGCGCGATCTGTTTTCGAACGATTTCTGCAAAAACGCTTGCTTCGCGCTCAATTTCCGCATAGTCCGACGTACATCCGCCAGGGGTCTTCTTCAGGTTGATTGCGGAGATGCGCTTTAAAAATATGCTTCGTCGTTCCTCGTTGCGCTGTATCAGCTCCGACCATGGGATTTCACGTTCCGGGGACAGAAGCCCCTCCGTCCATCGCGCAATGTTATCCCATGTCTGAGGGCGGCCTCCATCAGAAAGAAATTTCCGCAGATCCCATTTTTCCTTCCGCTCTGTGTCGTTCGTCTCCTTTAGAACATAGACGATTTTGCAGGGGGATGTAAGAAACGCGGCCTCATCTACCACGCCGTCGCGAACAAGAAACATCTCCTCGCCCGTTTTTCGTTCCATTTCAGCGAAGAGCTCGTTCTCCCTGTCGGTGATGCTCATGTAATTTCCCCCATCGAATGGAATGCTTTATAATTCTCTGTTCTATGCGGATAGTCCTGCCGTTCGGACGATTTGGATCGGATTTTGTGAATCTATCCTGCTGCGTTCCCCGCTACGGCCAGCGCCGTTTCAGTCCGCCGAATAAAATTCCTTCATGTCGTCCAGCCGCAGGCAGGCCAGACGACCGTTCGGGTCAGCGCAGCCACAGTCGATTCCGATGCGCCGGCCGTCGCACCAGATGCGCATCGGTTGGCCGTCCTGATAATACAGCGTAGGCGTATGTCCAAAGACGAGCGTCTGATCACGGAACAGCGGAGTATCCCGTTCTACCCTTGTCCAGACGGCAAGCTCGGTCTGACTGACCCGATTCGCGAAGCCTTCCTCCGGGTAGAGATATTTCGGAGTGGAGTGTGCGAGCACGAAGTCTGTGTCGCCAACGCGAAGCTCAACCTGCACGGGCAGGTTTTTCAGATACTGCCACAAAAGAAGCATACTCTCCGTCGGCAAATTGAAATATTCCAAAAGCGTCGTCATACCTCCGTTCAGGAGCCACAGTTCACAATCGCCGCCATCGACGACGCAGTCCCGCATCATCAGTTCGTGATTGCCCAACAGCAGCGTGGCGTTCGGCATCCGCATCAGGCGAAACAAAAGCTCGATCCCTCCCGCGTTTCGGTCGATAACGTCGCCCAGTACGTACAGGCGGTCGTCTTCATTCAGGTCGATTTGGCGCAGGATGGATTCAAACCGGTCGATTCTGCCGTGGACGTCGCTGAGAACATAGACCATTCGCATCACCTCGCATAGATATAAATACCATATTTGATGGGTAAAAAATTACACATTGGAAAATTGACAGATTGCGTATCCATGGATATAATGAACCCGGAGGGTGATTCTATGGCGGTTGTCCCAAAGAAGATGCTGACGCTGGCCATACTGGAAACGCTGCGTGAGCAAACGGACGCGCAGCATCGAATGCGTCAGGCGGACGTCACGGCATGGCTTGAGAAGGATTATGGACTGAAGGTCACGCGCAAGAGCATAAGCGTGAATTTGAGCGAGCTTGTAGCGGCTGGCTACCCGCTGGAATACAGGGACGGCTGGTACTATGAGCATGAATTCAGCGAAGCGGAATTGAATCTGCTGACCGACAGCCTTATGTATAACCCGAGCATTCCGTACGCCCAGAGCAGGGATATGGCGGCGAAGGTGCGTACCCTTGGCGGCAAGTGGTATAAGCCGGCATTGGGGCAGAGTTTGAACCGCCCCGCCAACCCACAGTTCATGTACAGCCTCGACGTTTTGCACGAAGCGATTGCGGCGCACAGGCGCGTGGTGTTTCAATATGGCGATTACGCGGTAGACAAGCGCCTGCATCCCCGGCTTGATGAAAACGGCGAGCCAAAAACATACGAGGTGAACCCATACCGAATCGTGATTTCCAATGGTCGGCATTATCTTATTGGCAATGTTCACAAGTATGACGACGCGGCGCATTTTCGAGTTGACCGCATCATGAACGTCGAACAGACGCGCCTGCCCGCGAAGGAGCCGGACGAGGTGCGCGGGCTTGAAAACGGTTTGAGTGTTTCGGAATACATGACCGGACATGCGCACATGTTTTCCGGCAGCGTTATACGGGCGAAACTGCGAATCAAAAAGGTCATCATCGGTGAAACGCTGGACTGGTTCGGAATGGGTGCAGAGTTCGCGCATGAAACGGCGGATACTGTCGAGGCGACGGTGCGGACGGATGAAAATTCCGGTTCTTTGTCAAATGTAGGGGTGATTCCTAACGGCGAGCAGAATTCTTGCCCTG
>CAVIKO010000215.1:1619-2459 GCA_963643035.1 bacterium | reverse complement strand
GCCGAGGGTGAACTGAACGACGCGCTCACCACATACAGAAGCGGCAGGAAAACCGCAAGCCCACAGGCAACCAGAAAAAGCAGCGTTAATACCAGATAGATGTAATCAGACATTCCCTGATAGCTTCTTATACCCTTCCGAACCTTTATCTTGGTCATGGGATAACCGCCTTTCCGAAAAATCCATCCTGTTTACCACAGGCTCGTTTCGCCGATTCGCCGGGCGATAAAGTTCGCAAGGCAGATCATCAGCAGGTTGCACAGGGAATTGAACAGCCCCAGCGCGGTAGAATACGAATATTGAATATCCTGAAGTCCTCTCTTGTACACATACGTCGAAAGGATTTCGGACACCGACAGATTCAGATCGTTCTGCATCAGATACGCCTTCTCGTATCCCAGACTCATCAGATTCCCCAGCGACAGAATCATCGAAATGACTACCGTCGGAAGAATCGTCGGCAAATCCACATGCACCACGCGCTGCACCTTGTTCGCTCCATCCAGAATAGCCGCTTCATGAAGCGACGCATCCACGCTTGAAAGCGAAGCGAGATACAGAACCGCGGAATACCCTGCCGATTTCCACACGCCGCTCCATACATACAGATGTCTGAACGACTGCGTTTCGCCCATAAAGTTACGTGCGGTGCCGCCCAGCGTCGTAATCACATTGTTCACAAGCCCGGTTCGAGTATGAAAGAACTGCGTCATGATGCTGACGACCACAACCGTCGAAAGGAAGTACGGCGCGTAGGTAATCGACTGAACCGTCTTCTTAAACAGCCGACTCGGGCACTCATTGAGCGACAGCGCCAGCAGAATCGGCATCGGGAAACCC
>CAVIKO010000215.1:0-1609 GCA_963643035.1 bacterium | reverse complement strand
AGAAAGCTGTAAACGCTCAGCGACAGCGTATTTCTGAGAAGCTGCGCGAACGTGGGAGTACTGAAAATCTTATCAAATTGAAGAAGACCGATCCACTGGCTTTTAAAAATGCCCTGGCGGACGGAATAATCTTCAAAAGCGATGATCAGGCTTCCCATCGGCACATAGCAAAAAAGAATCAGATACACCAGCGGCAGCACGAGCATCAGATATAACCGATAATGATTTCTGACTTCCTTCATAATCCGATAGGTCAGCCTGTTCCTCGTGTGCCTAATGTCCCTCGTTCTGGCAACCACGCGAATTCCCTCCTTGTTCCGTCCGTTTCGCTTTCATTATAGGAAATTGGCTTCACAATTCAAGTGTTCTTTTTTGCTTCACGTCCGTTTTGGCTGAAATTTCCAGTGATTTTCTTTTACATCCGAACGATTTTTTTGACATTTCGGGGAAAAGCACCCCATTCTGCCTGTTCTTCATCAAAGCTTTATTTGACTTTCCCCTCGTCCTGCTGTAGGATGCAGACAGTCCGTTTCATTTGTCCTTTCTTTTTCCTGCCCGTAAACCCATCATTTCAAAGCTGGAGGAATTTCTATGCGTACATCTGTCCAAGAAATCGTCGCAAGGGCCGACCTGCATTATGACGGCGTCGTCTCTCGCGCAGAGGAAGGTCTGCCCATCGGAAACGGAAACATGGGAACCCTGCTGTGGACGTCTCCTACCGCCCTAAAAATGCAGATCAATCGGAACGACGTGCTGGCCGTAGGAGCCGACTCGGAAGCGTTTCACGAACGCCATACCGATTACGGCCATGCCTGCGGTCGTATCGATCTGGACTTTGCCGACTGGGGAGACGATGTGTTCGACGGGACGACCCGGCAGGATCTGTTTCTGAACACCGCCACGGCACACCTGCGCTCGCACGGACTCGACATTCAAGGCTTCTCGTGCATGGACAGGGATGTATTTTGCTTTCGAGTTCAGGACAATCGTCCCTCTCCGCAAGGGACGCACGTCAAGCTGAAAATGATGCGCAGTCCGGAGGTGCGAACCGGTATGCACATCGCCGTTTCGCGCTTTTTGATTCGAGATAATCAAATGCTTCTCAGGCAAGTGTTTGAAGAAAAAGATTATTACTGCGCTTCTGCTATCGCCGTACAGGTCATCGGAAGAGATGGCCGTATCCGCATCAACAATGAAACCGGTAGCGATCGGGTTACGCTTGATTCGCGTGGATTTGAGGGCGGCGTCAACGGCGTTCTTCCCAATCTGCTTCGAGACGGAAAGCTCAACGCGCTGCGATATGTAGGGCTCGGCTCCGAACAGGAAACCGAAATGCGATACAGCATGGCGCCGGCCGCGGGCGAATTCTTCGTTTACATCTCGTCAGCGTCGACCTTCGATCCATCAATCGATGTGGCAGAGGAAGCCGCCCGCAAATGCAGACTGGCAACCACTGAAGGCTATACCGCTCTGAAGGCACGCAACGATCTGTGGTGGAAAGGCTACTGGGAGAAATCCTACATTCATCTGTGGGGCTTTCCCGAGGCAGAATTCATCGAAACGCACTACACCTACTATCGATACATCATGGCCTGCGTTTCCAGAGGCA
>CAVIKO010000214.1:0-2472 GCA_963643035.1 bacterium | reverse complement strand
TTACCGATCGGGGGCGGAAAATACTCCGCAAAGACTGTTCTCCCTGCTTCCCGCTGTGCAACATCGGGGAAAAACTCAACGATCCTTACGCGGAGACGGAAGCTCGGTGGAATATGCTGTACGGTTTGTTCCGGCAAGATACGCCCGGGAGTCCGACCGAGCACAGCCGCGTTTTTTATCAGAATCAGAGAGCCGCCGAATAAATTGCGACGCTGAAAACGGGAAGCCGTACATGCTTCCCGTTTTTATCGTCGCAGAAAGGTTTTCTTTATCAAATAATTTCTTTTGCGAAGCTCTGTCCCGGTGTTCGATACGGAACGCCCAGCAGCTCCGTAACCGTTGCGGCAATATCCGCAAACGAATCTCGGGTTCCCAGATTGACCGGGCGGATCTTCTTCCCCAGCATAATCAGCGGAACATACTCCCGGGTATGGTCTGTCGTTGCCGTATAGGCCGGATCGCAGCCGTGGTCGGCTGTAATCATCACCATATCCTCATCCCCGAGAAACGATAACAGTCTCGGCAGCCATCTGTCAAATTCCGACAGTGCATTTGCATAGCCGTCAACATTCCTCCGATGACCGTATAGCATATCAAAGTCAACCAGATTCACGAAGCACAGACCGCGGAAATCCCGACGCGCATAGTCCAGCGTGTGGGACATGCCGTCAGCATTGTCCTTGTTGTAAACATACTCCGACATTCCCCGACCGGCGAAGATATCGTGAATCTTTCCTACTGCCAGAACATCCATTCCAGCAGCACGGATTGCATCCAGCATTGTCTCCGCGGGCGGTTCCAGAGAAAAATCATGGCGATTGGAGGTGCGGGTAAAGCCGGCTTCCGGTGTTCCGATATAGGGTCTCGCGATTACGCGGCCGACTCCATGCTCTCCCCGCAAAATATTTCTGGCTTTCCGGCATGCATCGTACAGCTCCGCCAGCGGAATAACATCCTCATGGGCGGCAATCTGGAACACAGAGTCGGCCGATGTATAAACAATCCATTTCCCGGTTTTGATCTGCTCCGCACCGTAATCCCGAATGACATCCGTTCCGGAATACGGTTTGTTGCACAGCCAGCCACGGCCGGTCTGGCGTGCAAACTCGTTCAGAAGCTCCTTCGGAAACCCGTCAGGATATGTGGGGAGCGGCTTGGGCGATACAACGCCTGCGATTTCCCAGTGTCCGATTGTCGTGTCCTTTCCCATCGACGACTCCCGCAGCCGCGCAACGGCACCAAGCGGCTGCTGCACCGCAGGCAAATAATCCACACCATCCATGTTGCCGAGTCCCGCCGCAATCAGGTTCGGCACGGAAAATTTGGCGGAACCCGCACAGGATTGCAGTGTATTCACACCAACATCCCCGAAAAGTGGCCCGTCCGGCATCTGCCCGATGCCACAGGAATCCAATACAATCAAAAATACACGCTTCACGGCACATCACTCCAAAATTTTTCGCTGCAGGCTAACGGTCTATTGATTTTCCATGGCAACCGCCACATCCAGTGCCACCTTCATCATCGTAGTGAAGGATTCCTGCCGCTGCAGGGATGTAGTTTCTTCCCCGGTGAGGATATGATCAGAGATGGTGCAGATACACAGCCCCCGCTTCCCATACCGCGCCGCATTCATATACAGCGCCGCTGCCTCCATTTCCACCGCCATAACACCCATCTTCTTCAGCCCGTACACGCTGTCCAATCCCTCCGGCACACCAACATGATCACCGTAAAAGACATCCGACGAGTTCACATTGCCGACATGGTAGCGTGCGCCGTTTTTCTCTGCCGCCTTCACAGCCTCACGCAGCAGCTCCCATGAGGCAATCGGGGCAAATGTTCCGGGAAGATGAAACTGCGTAGCCCAGTTGGAGTCCGTACAGGCCCCCTGCGCAATCACCAGATCGTACAGATGAATGTTTTCCTGAATGGAGCCGGCCGATCCAACCCGGATAATATTCTCCACACCGTAGCCGTTAAACAGCTCATGGGTATAGATGCCGATTGCCGGCATGCCCATACCGGAAGCCATCACGGATACCCGGACACCTTGGTACAGGCCGGTATACCCCTGCACCCCGCGGACATTGTTCACAAGAACCGGATTCTCCAAATACTGCTCCGCGATAAATTTTGAGCGCAACGGGTCACCCGGCATCAGCACGGTTTTCCCGAAATCGCCGGGCTTCGCGGAAATATGCGGTGTTGGTGTTGCAAACATAACCATTCCTCCCTTATTCTGCCGCTTTCGCAAGTTTGACAATTCTTGATGTTCCCAGGCGGGACGCTCCCAGCTCAATAAATTTCTCGGCATCTGCCAGGCTGGATATCCCGCCGGCCGCCTTGATCTTCACATGGGGTGCAACATTGGCCGCAAACAGTTCTACATCGTGGAATGTTGCTCCGCCCCTGGAAAATCCCGTCGATGTTTTAATGTAATCCGCCCCGGATTCGGATACTACGCGGCAC
>CAVIKO010000213.1:0-2537 GCA_963643035.1 bacterium | reverse complement strand
GAATGGGGGTTTTGTCGGCATAGGCGGCATATTGCTGATCGTCGCCGTAGCGTTTCATCTGCCGCTTTTCCAACCGTTGGGCCCCGTTGAACATAATATACACAATGCAGATATACGCGATAATCGCGGTAATCCACTGACCGGCAGTGGCATAGGCGGAAATTCCGCTGATGAAAACGCCCGTCCAGAAAATAATCTCACCCAGGTAATTCGGGCAGCGGACAATCCGGTACAGCCCCTCGGTGGCGACCATATCCGGGCGAACCTTCTTCTGCGCGGATTTCTGCAGGTCTGCCATCGATTCCAGCACCAGTCCGCAAACCGAAACAACCATGCCGACCAGCGGCAGCGTCACATCGGTAGCGCCGTTGTTGACGCGGAAGAGCATCGGGCTTACCTGTGCAACATACAGGGCGGAAACAAAAATCCAGATTGTAAACAGCACAAAAACCGGCATTTTCTTCCCGCTCTGTTTATCGAGGGTGCTCTTCGCCACATCGGTCTTGCGGAAGGATGCGTTTTTCAGCTCTCGGACCAGAAGGAAACCGGAAAGGCGGGCACCGTAGGCCATGAACAGCACCATCTGCAGCAGCACCAGCCAGAGTGGCGCTGCAGTGGGATGGATGCAGTACAGAATGAAAATCGCGATTCCGCCGCCGGCTATGGCGAAGCCGTAGCCGATAGACAGAAAGTAGACGAATTTATAGAATCCCACCGCGCACAGGACAGCGCAGACGCAGAACAGAATTCCAAGCGAGCTCCAGGGCATATCAGCAGCTCCCCTTTCCGAAGTAGTTCTTTATGTATTCGGCAAAGCTGGTATCTCCTGTTTTAGTGTCACCCACCAGGTCGTGGCTCAGTGTCCATTTGGAGAAGAGGATGATATCGTGCTTGCCGGCTTTCTTGATTTTCGGAAGGTTTGCGAGGATACCGAAAAGCCAGATGGGTGCCCACTTGATTTTGAGGGGCTTCCCTGCGGCATCAAAGCACATTTTTGCCATTTCCTCATAGGAATAGGTCTCTTTGCCACCCACATTGTACACCACATTTTTGTCGTTCATATGCTCGACAATGAATTTCGCGAAATCAGGGCAGTCCACAACATTTGCGCGGACCGTGCCGTAGCCCTTCAGCAGCTGCATTTCACCCTTGTCGACATAGGGCTTGAAGACCTTGGCGATATCGTAGAAATACCCTGTGGGGCGGTAAATCACATAGTCCATCGGCTGCTTTTTAATTTCCTGCTCAACCAAATACTTCGCATGGAGCATGGGCACCTTTTCCGCGCCCTTTTCGTCGCAGGAGATCACGGAAATGTAGTTGAATTTCTTGACATTCGCGTTTTTCGCCTCGGTGTACAGGTTCATATTTCCCTGATAGTCGATATCATAGGAGGTGAACCGGGTGGAAGCACCGGTCAGTCCCATGGTGGTGATAACAACATCGGCCCCGTCGCACAGACCCTTCAGTGTTTCGGGTTTTGTTGCGTCAATCGAGACGAAGGTATATTTCCCTTCCGTCCCTTCGATTTTCCGCTCCTTCATGTCCGCGGCGACAACCTCGTGGCCCGCGTTACAGAGAACCTTCAGAATTTCCGCGCCCAGATTTCCAAAGGCGCCGGCAAGTACTACTTTCATACCAATCTCTCCTTATTTCTTATTTTTTTCTTTTGCACGCTTATCGTTGATAATTTTCATATGCTCTGCGGTGATGAGCTCCACATTGTTCTCCTTTGCCCACTGGACACAGCCCCGAAGCACCGTCGAAAGGAATACTCGGGGGACACCGAGAATGGTTTCGAGGGCATCATCGGTAAACTTTACCTTGTCGTCGGCACGGTCCGCGGCGTACCGCACGGATTCGAGGGAAGCCTTGCGAACCTGCAGCAGTTCGGCTCTCATGCGGGTCTTCCGGTGGAACCAGAAGTTCTTGGAATCCCGGTAGCCGTAGTCCACGGGAAGCGGTGGGAAGTCCTTTGCCCGAACGCCGTTGATGATTGCGTCGGAATACTTTTTCTTCATCAGGATTTTGTCCACCCGGAGAATGAAATGAGCACCGAATTTGCTGGTGATTCCGTTGAAATCGTGGTACGGGGGCTCATATCCGTTCAGCTCGCCGGCCTGATCCCGGTCTGCACCGTCCAGTTCCCGAACCCAGGTGCATTCAATGGCCTGAATGGCATCGGTGAGAACCATGGGCCGCTTTTCCCCGGTTTCCTCCTCGATAATGCTCTTTTCCAGGCGGAAATTACACTTTGGCATTTTATCGGAGGGTTTGTCTCCCGGCCAGGAGAGCTTTACGGCTTCCTTAAAGGTCTTGGGATTGTCATCGATAAAGTTTATGGCACACTTTCCGTTGCGCAGAATATTCTGGGCGGTATTGGACGAATTGCGGCAGCTCAGCAGCATCGCGTAAAAGGCCTTTCCCGCAACGTAGTACGGCTGCACCAGAGAATAGGGGCCGAGGGTTGTGGAGCCGTCCTCGCAGAGGGTGCTGATGATCACCGTCGGCATAGGGAAGAAAAGGGACGTCTGGTA
>CAVIKO010000212.1:0-2550 GCA_963643035.1 bacterium | reverse complement strand
TCCTCAAACACGGTGGAGAAATAGTGGTTCGTATAATATTCGTTTTTGTTGGTGATGCCCGTTAGATCCATGCTCATTGTTTTGCCCCCATCAGTACCGTTTCAATTCGGATGTACGGGTTATTCTGTATCTCCAGCGTATCCTTCACCCAATCAGAAAAGCTGTCGAACAGCTCATCTACGCTGCGCTCTTTCTCATGAAGTTTGCGTTCGTGTTCAAACAGCGTGAGCTGATAATATTGCTTGTGCCGCTGCTGCAGAGAGGTGAGCTTATCGAGCTCCTCATCCAGCTTCGGGTTCATTTCTTTTTGATACTGCCGGTAGTGTTCATCCATATAAATATGCGCCCACTCGACAACATCCTCACGCAGAGCGCTCGCCGCGGAAAGTGCGCCGTCGGTAATGCAGTTTGTATTCGGAATCTTCAAACTGCCGATGCTGCTTCTTCTGATGACTTCCGTCATGGGCAGCGTTTCGACGTATTCCCCATTGCGGTAGAAAAGGCCGAACCACTCGTCAATGAGCGGCGTGGACTTCCGGTTCGGCATGCTGCCGGAGACGATAAAGATGATCTCGCCGTCACTCAGCTTTCCGGGAAGGCCGATGACCGGCGCTTCATCCCGCTTGAACAGTAGCCCCGCTTTATCGTTCACCCAGGAGAGGATCGGGTGCAGCTTCCAAAGGTACTGCGTTGTCGGCCATGCGGATTCATCCATCGTCTTGCGCATGCTGTTTCGCATTTCGCTCATGCAGAATGCCTTGTCATCGGATACGCGCAGTGTTTTTCCCTGCGGCATGGCTTCCTCGGGTACAAGAGCCGCAAGACGGCGGCGCATATCCTCCGTCAGCTTGATGTCAAGGCCGGATACAGTGGTGAGCTTTTCCACAGGATGGCTCTCCGTCTGATTCAGGTATTGCAGAGCCTGAGAGAGATATTCCATGTCGGAAAAGAGCGTTTCGTCGTCGACAGTTTTCGATGCTTCTTCTGTTTTTTCTTCTGCCTGTTCAGCGGCACGCATCAATGCTTCAAAGGGGTCAAATTCTTCTTCACCGTTGTCGAGCGTTTTCTCGAAAGCATCGGCATCCGATCCGCCTTCGATAGCGTCAACGACGACGAGTTCTTCCTCTTCAATCGTAAACTTTCCGAGGAGTAGCGATGGATCACCGATGTTCTTAAGTGCCTGCTCCTCTTTGGTAATCAGAATTTCAATAATGCGCATATCGCCCTTGATACGCTTATTTGTACTCTCGATGAGCATATATCGAATGTCCGGACGCTTTTGCTGACCGTAACGGTCAATACGTCCGTTTCTCTGCTGGAACACCATCAGCGACCAAGGGATATCGAAGTGGATCAGTCTATGGCTGAGGTAGTGCAGGTTCAAGCCTTCCGATGCCACGTCGGAGGCAACCAGTACGCGCACAGGGGATTCCGTGCGGCCAAAGTCTTCTACGATTTGCTGCTGCTCGGCATCGCTCATGCTGCCGGAGATCTCCTGTACAGCGTTGGCTTTCAAGCCGAGATCTTCTCTTAGATGCTCGGCAAGATATTTCATGGTTTCAATGCGCTCGGTAAAGATCACGATACGGTCACCGGTGTCTCCCGAATTCCATGCGTAGTCCTTATCACGCAGGAGGGTGAGCAGCTTCTGATAGCGCGTGAAATCCCTCGGCGTAATTGCCTCAAGAGCGGTCTTTAATTCCGAGAGCAGTGCGATATCCTTAATCTCCGTATCGGAATACTTCTTGCGAAGCTTTTTGAGTCGCTCATCTAAACTCTTGATACAGGCGGCGGGGCTCGAGAAAAGGGATTTTTCAAGGCTCGTCTTGAAGAGTTGACCTGTGCGTCCGGATTTGCTCAAGTCCATTTCCAACTGCATATCGGCGAAAATATCAAATGCGAATTCTTCTTTGGCGGAAGCTTGGCAACGCTCCAGTGTAATCTTTCTCTCCAAAAAAGAACCACTGACCTGATCCTTCACATCTTTCTTAAAGCGGCGGATACACAGACCTCGAATATCCTCCGGCGTGTAGTTTTCCGGATCGGCAATCGCCGTCGGGTCGAGCATATTCATAAGGGAGGCAAAGCTCTTTGCACGACCGTCGTGTGGTGTAGCAGACAGCATGATCATGGTATCGCTGCGGTCTGCCAGAAGCTTCGCCAGACGGGAACGCTGCGCCTGATGATCGCCACGCTCGGCAACATTTTGCGCCTCATCGATTACGATGATGTCCCAGTAAGCGTTCTCCAAATGGGTGCGGTATTCCACATCTCGTTTAAGTGTGTCAATAGATACGATAGTCTTATCATAATAGAAGAACGGGTTGTAGTTAGAAGGAAGACTGGCACGAATTTTCTGAATACGACCAGAATCTAGGCGTACCAAAGGAATGGTGAAGCGGTTCCACATTTCCTTTTGGAACTGCGTCATCATGCTTTTGACAGTTACAACCAGAATACGCTTGCCTTTGCCTCGAGCGATAAGCTCACTCATCAAAATACCAGCTTCGAGCGTTTTGCCGAGGCCGACCGTATCGGCAATCAGAATTC
>CAVIKO010000211.1:0-2569 GCA_963643035.1 bacterium | reverse complement strand
CTGACTCAGTCGAGAAAATCGATGGTTCCGCATTCCGCGGCTGCACCTCCCTCACGTCAGTCACGATTCCGAATTCCGTCAATGAAATCTACGATGCCGCTTTCTCCGACTGTGCCTCCCTAACCTCGGTAACGATTCCGAATTCAGTCACATACATCGGTGCCAATATTTTCGACGGCTGCGCCTCCCTCAAAGAGATAATCCTGGAAAAAGGCATAGACGAAGGCGTAGCCGGCAACCTGATGAGAAGATACCGCAGGAAGGCAAAGATGCAGGAAGGATGTATGGGCAATAACATGAACATTGGAAAAACAGGCAGACACAATTATGCAATCAACGAAAACGACACGGAAGAGGCATCGTCGGATGCATTCAAATTCGATTCCACACCAGATAACCCGTGGGGGGATGACCATATGCGAGATAAGGCATATGCGCTGGCTTATTTTGTGGATGTGGACCCGTACAGCATAAAGTTGGGCGACGTTGAGGATGAATTCGTCGTCGACGATGACGGCAGCGACTGCAATGGTAACATATATGCGGTATATATCGCCGACGAGGCCGAAGAGAAGGGACGCGCCGCCGCGGATGAGCAGGTGGAAGAGTTTTTGCTAGGCAACCCAACCATGCTACAGCAGTTCGTCGATGACGAATATTGCATAGAAACCATGCGGGAATTGATTACCGATGACATCTATGGCAACAGAGACATCGACGAAGTCGTTGACGACCTGTTGTCCAACGGTGATATCTCACTCACCGATACGGAGTGGTTCCGCATCGACGACGGGGTTGACGCCGACGACGATGATTTCGACGCGGATGACATATCCAATTACATCAGGGTCAAATCGGACGATGCATACAAGGAGGCCCTGATAGAACGCGAGACTGCGTCCGACGACGACCTCGCCAATAAGTTTTGGGAATACGGATTTGGTGATATGCTGCTCAGTGACATCGAATATAAAGCCAGACACGGCCGCGGCGAGCAGCTCGATGGCATCGATAGGGAAAGCGTGATTGACTATCTCACCTCCTATGGGTATGGCGATGTGCTTAGCACATACGACGGAGAAGAGAATATACAATATTATGAGGGTGAGGATTATTATATTTACCTCATCGATGAGGGTAATTAGATTATGAACGACGACCTCCCATTCGAATTCGATTCCGTCGTCGATTGGAACATCGACGACGATGGCACATTGGCGAAGTATCATGGCTGCGCCAATGAGTTGACAATCCCGGATTATGTCAAGAAAATCGGCCATTTCGCTTTCTGGGGCTGCAAATCCCTTACCTCAATCACAATTCCTAATTCCGTCTCATATATCGGTCATTCCGCTTTCCGCGACTGCACCTCCCTCACCTCAATCACGATTCCGAATTCAGTCAAGGAAATCGGCCATTCCGCTTTCTGCGAATGCACCTCCCTCACGTCAGTCACGATTCCGAATTCGGTCGAGGAAATCTGCGATTGCGCTTTCTCCTGCTGTATCTCCCTAACCTCGATAACCATTCCTGACTCAGTCAAGAAAATCGGCAATTTCGCTTTCGAAAGATGCACCTCCTTAACCTCGATAAAGATACCTGATTCAGTCAATGAAATCGGCTCTTCCGCATTCCGCGGCTGCACCTCCCTCACCTCGGTAACCATTCCGAATTCAGTCACATGCATCGACGATTCCGCTTTCCGCGACTGCACCTCTCTCACCTCGGTAACCATTCCGAATTCGGTCGAGGAAATCTGCGATTGCGCTTTCTCCTGCTGTATCTCCCTAACCTCGGTAACGATTCCTGACTCAGTCAAGAAAATCGGCTATGCCGCTTTCGAAGGATGCAAATCCCTAACCTCGATAACCATTCCTGACTCAGTCAAGAAAATCTACGATTGCGCTTTCCGCGGCTGCGCCTCCCTCACCTCGGTAACCATTCCGAATTCAGTCACCTACATCGGTGCCGCCGTTTTCGACAATTGCGCCTCCCTCAAAGAGATAATCCTGGAAAAAGGCATAGACGAAGGCGTAGCCGGCAACCTGATGAGAAGATACCGCAGAAAGGCAAAGATGCAGGAAGGATACGACACCATGAAAAAAGGCAAAAAACGCACAAACGTCATCGCTGACGCAGGCGACGTCGAAACGGGCATCGCCCATTTCAACGGCGCAAATTGCTCCCTCACGGAGGAGGAAGATTACGACGACTTCCCATTCGAATTCGATTCCACACCAGATTGGAACATCGACGACGATGGCACATTGGCGAAGTATCATGGCTGCGCCAATGAGTTGACAATCCCGGATTATGTCAAGAAAATCGGCCATTTCGCTTTCTGGGGCTGCAAATCCCTTACCTCAATCACAATTCCTAATTCCGTCTCATATATCGGCCATTCCGCTTTCGAAGGATGCGAATCCCTTACCTCAATCACAATTCCTAATTCCGTCTCATATATCGGCTATGCCGCTTTCTCCGGCTGCACCTCCCTCACTTCGGTAACGATTCCTGACTCAGTCGAGAAAATCGATGGTTCCGCATTCCGCGGCTGCACCTCCCTCAC
>CAVIKO010000210.1:0-2586 GCA_963643035.1 bacterium | reverse complement strand
TCGGCAATCTTCCGCACAAGTGCCGCCGCCGCTTTCCAATCGGGAAGCTTTTCTCCAAGGAAAGTATGGAATACCGTACCGCTGGTATAAAGCGGCTGCAGTTTATCCTGCACATCAAGTGCGGCAAAGACATCCTCGGTATACCCTACCGGCAGGTGGCTGGAGTTGGTGTAGTAAGGAGTTGCACCCTCGTGTGCCGTAATGATGTCCGGATAATGCTTTTTATCATGCTTAGCAAGGCGGTAAGAAGTAGACTCGGCAGGAGTCGCCTCCAGATTGTATAGGTCGCCGTACTGCTCCTGATAATCGGAAAGACGTTCCCGCATATGATTAAGCACACGAACGGCAAAATCCTGCGTCTCTTCGTGGGTCAGATCCTTGCGCAGCCACGACGCATTAAGTCCGGCCTCATTCATACCGAGCAGTCCGATGGTCGAGAAATGGTTGTCAAAACTGCCGAGATATCTCTTTGTATACGGATACAGCCCCTCCTCCATCAGCTTACCGACCGTTGTTCTCTTGATCTTCAGGCTGCGTGCGGCAATATCCATCATCCGGTCAAGCCGCGCAAAGAACTCCTCCTCATTTGCCGAGAGATAAGCGATTCGCGGCATATTGATGGTAACAACACCAATCGAGCCGGTCGATTCGCCGCTGCCGAAGAAACCGCCGGACTTTTTGCGCAGCTCGCGCAGATCCAGCCGCAATCGGCAGCACATACTGCGCACATCGGACGGCTCCATATCCGAATTGATATAGTTGGAGAAATAGGGCGTGCCGAATTTTGCCGTCATCTCAAAAAGCAGACGGTTGTTTTCGGTCGCACTCCAATCAAAATCCTTGGTGATGGAATAGGTCGGGATAGGATATTGGAATCCTCGGCCGTTTGCATCCCCCTCAATCATAACCTCGATAAAGGCACGGTTGATCATATCCATTTCTGCCTTGCAGTCGCCATAGGTGAAATCCTGCGGTTTTCCTCCGACGATGCAGGGCTGATCGGCAAGATCCGCCGGAACGGTCCAGTCAAGAGTAATATTTGTGAAAGGGGCCTGTGTTCCCCAGCGGCTGGGCGTATTAACGCCGAAAACAAAACTCTCAATGCAATGCTTGACTTCGTTATAGCTCAGCTTGTCCGCACGGACAAAGGGTGCAAGATAGGTGTCAAAGCTTGAAAATGCCTGTGCTCCGGCCCATTCGTTCTGCATGATACCAAGAAAGTTTACCATCTGGTTACAGAGAGTCGCCAGATGTTTTGCCGGAGCAGAAGTGATCTTTCCGGGAATGCCACCTAGTCCCTCCTGAATGAGCTGTTTAAGACTCCATCCTGCACAATAGCCGGTCAGCATGGAAAGGTCGTGCAGATGCAGGTCGGCATTGCGGTGTGCATCTGCGATTTCCTCGTCGTAGATCTCGCTGAGCCAGTAGTTTGCGGTGATGGCGCCGGAATTGGATAGAATCAGTCCTCCCACCGAATAAGTCACTGTGGAGTTTTCCTTTACACGCCAGTCGGAAACTTTTAAGTAGCCGTCCACAAGTCCCTTGTAGTCCAGTATGGTAGAACTCATGTTGCGGAGCTTTTCCCGATTCTTGCGGTACAAAATATATGCTTTGGCGACCTTGTCGTAGCCGGCTCTCTGCAGCGTTTTTTCCACGCTGTCCTGAATGGATTCTACGTCGATAGCGTCGTCCTTTACCTTGGAGGCAAAATCTGCGGTAACCTGCAGGGCAAGCATATCGATAACATCCTGACTGTACGGGATATTGGTAGCATCAAAAGCTTTCGTGATGGCGTGTGAGATGCGGGTTATGTTAAAATCGGCAACTCTGCCGTCTCTCTTTATAACTTGATACATGATGATTCTCCTCAATAATTTATAGTTTCGGACTTGTTTTAAACGCCGCGCAGTTCTGCGGCGGGGATGTACGGCTTTACGGCATTCAGCAATGCTTCAAGCTCCGTCTTTGTCATAGCGGATACTCCGCCGCCGAGCAGATGCCCCGAATCGACAAAGGGCTGAATATAATATCGTTTGGCCCCTTTCAGCCAATTCCCTATCTCCGTAAAATCTCTTGGAGAGTGAAACGGATGACAAACGGTCGTGCGGAATTCATAATCCACGCCGTTATGCAGAAGTAACTCAGCGCTTTCTTTAACCTGCTTTATAACATCATTTCCACATACCTCGGCATAGCGTGAGGGGCAATTTTTAATGTCCATCGCTACATAATCGAGCAGCTTTTCACGCAGAAGATGTTCAAGCAGTTCGGGGGAGGTCCCGTTGGTGTCCAGCTTAATCAGATAACCTATATCCCTGATGCGGCGGATAAAGGAGAGCAGACCGTGGTGAACGGTCGGCTCGCCGCCGGTGATACAAACGCCGTCCAGTTTACCCTTTCGGGAAGAGAGGAACTCAAACAGCTCATGTTCCGAAACGATTTTTCCGCTGTTTTGCGGCAAAACAAGGTCGGGATTATGGCAGTAGGGACAGCGGAGATTGCAGCCTTTCAAAAACACAGTACAGGCAACCGTCCCCGGAAAATCCAGTAAGGTCACTTTCTGTAAGCCGCCGATCACTTCATCAC
>CAVIKO010000209.1:0-2598 GCA_963643035.1 bacterium | reverse complement strand
CCCCATAAGTTTGAGGCGGGCACCGTGAACGCAGCGGGTGCTGTGGGTCTGGTGGCAGCCATGGATTACATTGAGAAAATTGGATTTACCGACATGATGGCACAAGAGGAACTGCTGGTTGCTCATGCCATGGAGGGAATTGCCAAGATTCCGGGGATTCACGTCCTTGGTGACAAGAACCCACGGAACCACACGGGTATTGTGAACTTCATTGTGGACGGGGTTCACCCTCATGATGTGGCGGAAATTCTCGAATCTGACGGCGTAAATGTCCGTTCGGGGCATCATTGTGCCCAGCCACTGCTGAAACATTTGGGATGTCGCGCGTCTACCCGGGCCAGCTTCATGTTTTACAATACCACCGACGAGGTGGATCGGCTGGTTGAGAGCCTTAGTACCCTGAGAGGGAGGATGGGACTGTGAACAATCGGAGCTTTTACAATGAAATCCTGACGGAACACAATCTGCGGCCGGAGCATAAGCATGATTTACCGGATGCGGACTTGCAGCTTGACGGCGTGAACCCCAGCTGTGGAGATGAGATTACCCTGAAACTGAAGGTGGACGGGGATGTCATCGTAGACGGCGCGTTTGTTGGAGACGGATGCGCGATTTCTCAGGCGTCGGCGGACATCATGCTGGGTATGATCATCGGCAAGAAGAAGGATGAGGCCTTGCATTTGGGTGAGCTGTTCTTCAAGATGATCCGCGGAGAGGCAAGCGACGACGAGGTGGAGGAGCTGGAGGAGGCTTCGGCGCTTCAGGATATTGCGCATATGCCGGCACGGACGAAGTGCGCGGTGCTGGGATGGAGAACGTTGAAGGAAATTTTTAAGTGAAAATTGGCGCTGCAACGAAAGTTGCGGCGCTTTTTCATGCATTTGTGTCATCCAACGCCCTCCGGCGGCTGTCGTAATTCCTCCGGATTCCTGCTTTCTCTTGAAAATTCAAAAAATATCTCACTTCACTCCTAGATTTCGACAAATTATCCGGGCGGGATGTGCTACAATGACCCTATCCAAGGATCGTGCATCCTGGCGCCGTAAAAGCGCGGCGGACAGTCGAATGGCCACCATGACTTCCATGGCGACATGGAGAAAGTGAGGGAATTATGTTAATCTACAACCAGAAGGACACGTCGGAACGGGTTCGGCAACTGCGGATGAAACGGGGCTGGAGCCAGGAGCAGGCGGCGCAGCGACTGGGCCTCACGGGCGGTTCCCTGAGCCGGATGGAACGGGGGATGCGGGGCTTTTCGGTGGAGCTTTTAGCGTGCATTGGGGCGCTTTACGGGGTGAGCATGGATTACCTGATTTTCGGGCGACAGTCGGAGCCGGGGATGGATCGGCGGGGACTGGAGGAGCTGATCCGGTATTTACTGGCTCTGCGAGAAGGGTTAGTCAGTGGTATGGGAGAACCAATGCCGGAATTTCCACTTCCAATGGTGCCGGTGGGAACATAAGCTTGAATGTGGTTTTGGCGGATACGCGTTGCGTGTCCGCCGATTTTTTGCGCATTTTCGACCTGAGAATTGGGGTGGAGGATGGAAAATGCCGATTTTTGACGGATTTTGTATGGATTTTTGACTGGAATACCGATTTTTTACTAGCGTGGGATGGGGAGTAGGCCAAACTGGCTGAGTAATTTGCCAAATTGGCGGTGGAAGAAAATGGAGATGATTGGTACAATGAAGACAGTCATCGGGGCGGCAGCCCAACTTCACGACAGGACGAAGGAGTGTAACCTATGCTACCGTGGATACAGGTTTATTCGAACTTAGCGGACCATCCGAAGATTTACGCGCTGGTAGATCACATGAAGCTGCGGCGAAACAGTGAGGCCGTGGGGATCGTGGTTTCGCTGTGGCTTTGGGCGGCGAAAAATGCGCCGGATGGGGACTTGAGTGGGTTCCCGGAACGGGCGATTGCGGACGCGGTGGGGTACTCGTACAGTTATGCGGGAAAGTTATGTAAATCTCTTGCGGAGTGTCGGTGGCTGGATGAGAAAGAAGGGGGAGGGTATCAAATTCATGATTGGGCGGCGCACGCTCCTGCGCTGATCGAGATGTATGAGAATGACAAGAACAAGACAAGGGAGAGAGTTCGGAGATTTCGTGAGAAACGGAGGGCAATCCCTCCTGGTGAAATTGTTAGCCAGCAAACATGTAACGTTACATGTAACGTTACATCGGATAAATGTAACGCCCCTAGACTAGACAAGACGACAGAAGACAAGATAAGAGAAGAACATATGTCTTCGTCTGAGGTGTCCTCGTGGTCGAAATCCAAATTGATTTCTCTGTTTTCGCCCAAGCTCCAGCTGAGTGAATCCGCTGTGGACGAACTTCTGTCGCTGGTGGACGGAATGGAGGAGGGGCTGCTGCTCAAATCGCTGGACATTGCCCAGGACAACGGCAAGCTGAATTGGGGCTACGTGCGTGGAATTCTCAAGAATTGGCAGCGGAATGGGGTCAAGACAATGCGTGAATTTGAGGAACGGGAAGCGCAGCGGAAGGTAAATAAATTCGGTGGAAACACGTCGATTTCTGCTCCGGGAGTACAGGATGTTGCCGAATCCCGGCGAAGAATGGAGCAATTA
>CAVIKO010000208.1:1488-2637 GCA_963643035.1 bacterium | reverse complement strand
AAATAAGTATTTTACATGGAACAAATTTCATGATATAATAAGCGTGAAAGGCGAAAGCCGATTTCACGCTTACTTTATTTTCGGAGGTTTTGTCATGAAAAAGTTTTTATCCATTTTGCTGTCACTGATACTGATCGTTTCTCTTGCCGCCTGCTCTTCCGGAGGAGACAATCAGGGGGATACCGGAACGACACCGTCAAATGAGCAGCTTGCCGGAGACAGCAAAGTTCTTGTGGTTTACTTTTCGTGGTCATCGTCTCACAACACCGAAACCATGGCAGAATATGTTGCCGAGGCGACCGGAGGCGAATTATTCCGACTGATTCCCGAGACACCATATTCCACCAACTACAATACTGTTGTAGATCAGGCACAGAAGGAAAAGAGTGAAAAAGCGCGTCCCGCGTTGAAAGAGGATCTGAGTGCGGAAGAGTTTGCAAACTATGATGTGATTTTTATCGGCTATCCGATCTGGTGGTATGATGCGCCGATGATTGTATACACCTTCCTCGAATCTCATGATTTTACCGGCAAAACGATTGTTCCGTTTGCGACAAGCGGCGGAAGCGGGCTGAACGAAGAAGAAAGCTTCCGTTCCTTGACAGGTGCGGAAGTAAAGGACGGACTGTGCATTTCCGGCTTCTCTGCCGGCAGCAATTCCAAAAACCGTGTGGAAAATTGGATAAGCGAACTCGGATATAACAAGGAATAAAGATAAAATGAGCGATATTCTGAAAAGAGATCTCTCCGGCGAGCCGATTTCAATCGACGATGCGGATTACGGAGAGATCAAAGAAATCATTACGGAAGCCAAGCGCCTGACGCAGGAGATGAACACCTCGGTCTGCGATGCGGCAGCGGTACGGAGATACTATACTGCAATCACCGGACAGGCAGTCGGGGAGGATTTCAACCTCAATCCGCCGTTTTACACCGATTTCGGGCGAAATATCCGCGTCGGTAAGCGAGTATTTATCAACTTCGGTTGCACTTTCATGGACAGAGGCGGTATCACAATCGGTGACGATGTCTTTATCGCCCCGCATGTGCAACTGATTACCGAGAATCACGGACTTGCACCTGACAGGCGGCGGTATATCACCTCGCGCCCCATTGTGATCGGCAACAATGTCTGGATCGGGGCGGGTG
>CAVIKO010000208.1:0-1438 GCA_963643035.1 bacterium | reverse complement strand
ATATAAGGAGGCACTTATGAAAAAAAGAAAACTGTTATGCATTCTAACGGCACTTTTCTGTGCTGTTACGCTTGTTCTTTCCGCTTGCTCCCCTGCTGGAGGCGGGAGTGATACCGGAACGACCGGAAAGACCGACAATACTCAAACGGGCGGAGATGTGAATCCTCCCGCGACAAGCGGAACACGCATCCGTTTTGATTTTGACGGACAGACGGTTTACGGTACACTGGACGACAATTCCGTCAGCCGTGACCTTATTTCCCGCCTGCCGCTGACTCTGACTTTTTCGGATTACAGCGGTACGGAAAAGATCGCCTATCTGCCTGACGGCTCGCCAGCATGGGATACCTCGGATGCCCCCGATTCCTGCACACCGGAAGTGGGACAGATCGCCATGTATGCCCCATGGGGCAATCTCTCGGTATTCTACCATTCATTCCGTCAGTCTAACGGACTGATACCGCTCGGAAAGCTGGATGAGGGTGGCGCGGAGAAATTCGCGGCGATGACGGGAGATTTCACCGTTACCATATCGCTTTCAGACGATGCGACTGTCATGAAGGAATATACCGTTACCTTTGACAGTGACGGCGGCAGTGCGGTGGAACCGCAGAAGGTGTATGAGGGCAATCCTATCAAACGGACTGTGGTGCCGACTAAAGAGGGCTTTCATTTTCTCGGCTGGTACCGGGATGCCGAAAGAACGGTTGCATGGAATTTTGATACGGATCATGTGACATCCGATCTCACGCTTTATGCTGGATGGGAAGCGGACGGAAGTGCCGAGTACACGGCAAGTCTTGTCTTTACGCTTGAGAACGGCACCTATACCGTCACGGGTGTCGGCGAGGAGAGTGCGATTGTCATTCCCGCCGTATATAACGGGCTTCCCGTCACAAAGATTCAGGGGCCGCATGGAAACGGTGCATTTGCAGGCAAGAATATTGTGTCGGTTGTTATTCCCGACAGCGTCACGGAAATCGGGCAAAACACCTTCTACGGTTGATCCGTGCTTCACACCGTAACCATTGGCGAAAACAGCGCACTGACCACCATCGGCAACAATGCTTTTTCGGGCGCGACAGCGCTGACGGAAATTTACCTGCCGAAAGGAGTTACTTCCATCGGTTCTTCCGCCTTCAACAACTGTGGCGGACTGAACACCATTACCGTGGCACCCGAAAATGCGGTTTACTCTTCACAGGGTAACAATTTGATTGAAAAGTCTACCGGAACACTGCTCCGTGGGAGTAATACAAGCGTGATTCCGGAGAGCGTGAAAGTGATCGGCGCGGCGGCATTCCGCCGTTCATCCATTGAGACAATCACGATTCCCGCAAGCGTGGAAACGATTGAAAACTACGCTTTTGACGATTGCGCCTATCTTTCTTCCATTACTGTGGCAGCATCCAACCCGGCATTTGCAAGTCTTGACGGC
>CAVIKO010000207.1:0-2737 GCA_963643035.1 bacterium | reverse complement strand
GGCGCAAAACTTCATTTTTCCAGATATAATTTTGCGAAAAACTATTGACAGGACCGTTCGCGAAGATCCCATCAAAGGCAAAACGCTTGCCGACAGCATGGTTCGCGGCATCCATATGATGCTCCACGAAGCACTCGACGCGGCAGTGAAGGAACGGCTCATCGTGCGCAATCCCACAAACGGCACAACGGTGCCGAAAAACAATTATCCCGACAAGCAGGTGTTGGACGACGGTCAGCTTGAGAAATTTCTCGGCATGATCGAAGCCTACCCCGATTGGCGGGATTTTTCTATACGGAATGTATGACGGGATTGCGCCGCGGTGAGATCTGCGGGCTGAAATGGAGCGACATCGACTTTGAAAACCGCCGCCTGCGGGTGGAACGGTCGCTCTCCGCCGTCACAAACGGTAAAATACAGATCGGTGAAACCAAAACCGGCGCAGGCAAACGGACAATTATCCTGCCGCCGACACTTGCCGCACTGCTTGCCAAACGCAAGAAAAATGCGCTGAATGAGTGGGTGTTCTACAATCCGTGCAACCCCAACCTGCCGATGAATCCGGCATCGGCATACCAAAAACTGCACATGATCCTCAAAAATGCGGAGCTTCCGCGAATCCGCTTTCATGATCTCCGTCACACCTTTGCAACCCATGCGACAAAAGGCGGAGTCGATCCGAAAACGCTGTCCGGCATTCTCGGACACACAAACGCGAGCTTCACGCTTGACACCTATACCCATGTGACGGGTGACATGCAGAAAAACGCCGCTGCGATTGTCGGCGGTATGGTCAAAAAACTGAAATTGGAGGACGAATAAATGGCAAAGAAAAAGCAAGGCGACGGCAGTGTCTTTCAACGCAAGGACGGACGGTGGGAAGGCAGAATTGTCGTCGGCTACAAGGAAAACGGTTATGCCAAAACGAAAAATGTAACGGCGCACACCAAGACCGAATGTCAGGAAAAGCTGGCGAAACTGCGGGAAGAATGCGGACGGCGTAGTGACCGAATCAAGCCGGACATGCCGTTCGGCGACTGGATTGACTTCTGGTATCAGAATTATTCCGCGCCCAAGCTCCGCCCGACCACACAGGCACGCTATTCGGGAAGGATATATACGCACATCATCCCGTCCATCGGCAACATCCCGTTGAACAAGCTGACGCAGAACGACCTGCAACAGTTTTACGCGCGGTTCAAAAAGAGCGGACGGAAAAAGCATGTCGATAAATTCGGAGAAGGACTGTCCGACCGCATGGTTCGCGCCTGCCATACGACCTGCCGCACGGCACTTGAAAGGGCAGTGACAGAAGGACTGATTCGCATCAATCCCGCCGTTGGGTGTAAACTGCCGCCGAAAAAGGCAAAAGAAATGCAGGTGCTGACTCCGCCCGAAATCACGCGGTTTCTCATACAGGCAAGAGAGGAGGGATATTACGAACTCTTCCTTCTGGAGCTGACCACGGGCATGCGACGAGGCGAAATCCTTGCGCTGAAATGGCGGGATCTGAATCTGAAAACAGGTGAGCTTCACATCTCGCGGCAGGTGCTGAAGGTCAACGGAAAGGTGCTGATTTCCACGCCGAAAACGAAATCCTCCAACCGCATGATTCTGCTGCCGCCCGAAATGCTTGAACTGCTGGCAGAACTGAAAACGCGAACCGACAGCGAGTGGATTTTCCCGTCTCCGCTCGACCTTTCGCAACCGCGCCACCCTGCGGCGGTTTATCATCGATTTCAGAAGATACTGACGCGGGCAAACTGCAAACGGGTGCGGTTTCACGACCTGCGCCATACCTTCGCCACCATGGCACTGGAAAACGGCATGGACATCAAAACGCTGTCTGCCATGATAGGACATGTCAGCGCGGAAACTACGGCAAACATCTACGCGCATCTGGATTACAGCTCGAAGCTGACTTCGGCTGACGCAATGCTCGATGGTTTGGGCTTTGCAGCGAACTGAAAAAGAAAAGCCAGCAGCCGGAAAAACCGGCTACTGGCGTGATTTCTGGCGGAGACGGTGGGATTCGAACCCACGGACCCTTGCGGATCAACTGATTTCGAGTCAGTCCCGTTATGACCACTTCGATACGTCTCCGTATTTATCTCAACATCAGCACCTCAGAAAACGGGGAGAACTGATGGGGAGAACAAGCAAAAATATTAAGTTAAGAATACCCGAAAAACCCCGTAAAATCAAGGGATTCCGGTCAGGGAGCTACCGAGTAGCGACCACGATTTCGAGTCAGTCCCGTTATGACCACTTCGATACCTCTCCGTACCCGCGTTTCCTCGCGGGACTTGGGATAGTATACCACATATCCGGGAAAAATCAATATCTTTTTCAAAATAGTATTGAGGTGCCGCCGGGGTCTGCGAGTAGTGCAGACCCCGGCGGCACGCCGTGCGTTGACAGCGCTGTCAGTGCCGGCAGATTGCTTACTGGTACAGCTTGTAGCGCAGGCGGAGGTTATCGGCAATCATGGCGATGAATCACAAGCAAACGACACGAATTGCGCGACTCGACAGGATTCCCCTGAAAGCGGGCGGATTATCGCTGTGTTCTTGCGCGGGTGTCTGCCCGCCGCTGTGCGGTTTCAGGAACCCTGACGGGGGAGTTTACCTCTTGCGGTACCGGCTTGCCCATGTCGTTTCAGACGATCTTTCAGGTACTTATCCCAGCGCCGCCGGTTCGACCATCCTTTGTATATGGCTTTCGCCCCCATCCCCCC
>CAVIKO010000206.1:0-2767 GCA_963643035.1 bacterium | reverse complement strand
GGTCATAGGTATAGGAGCAAAGCTCCTCGTGAATGCGCTTGGAAAAACTGTGCCCAAGCTTTTCACCGATCAATCCGTAACGCATGTGTTTTCCTTTCTTGCCCAAAGATAACCAAAACGCCCCATCATCAGGTCGCACAGTCCGATGGCGGTTGCCGCATCAATGACGCAGCGGGCCCGGTGGAAGATGGCCGGGTCATGACGTCCTTCCAAAATCAGCTTTTCCGGTTGGTTTGTCCGGAGATCCACCGTGTCCTGCGGCAGGTAAATAGAGGGGGTAGGCTTTATGACGGTGGAAAAGACAACGGGCATGCCGTTGGTAATCCCACCGTTTATGCCGCCGTTGTGATTGGTTCGCGTCTTCAGCTTTCCATCCTCGACGCCGAGTATGGCATCGTTGGCCTGACTTCCGGGAAGATCGGCAAAGGCAAAGCCGAGACCAAACTGAATCCCCTTGACTGCAGGAATGCTGAAAAGCAGGGAGGAGAGTTCACTTTCCACGGAATGGAAGAAGGGCTCTCCGATTCCTGCGGGAAGAGAGCATACGGCGGTTTCCAGCACGGCGCCGACCGAATCTCCGCGTCCGGCGGCCTCCTCGATTTTCTCGGCCATTTTTACTCCGGTATCCGCACTCAGAACGGGGAAGGCGGGACTGTCCAGAGCGGAAAGATCCTCTTTGAGAGCATCATATCGGAAGGAACGGTCGGAGATTCCCTGACAGGAGAGAATGTGTGTACCGATCCGGATGCCCTTTTCATAGAGAATTTGCTCGAAGATGGCGCCGGCTGCCACAAGTGCCGCCGTAACCCTTCCGGAAAAGTGGCCGCCGCCCCGAGCGTCCTGATACCCGCCGTATTTGGCAAATGCGGTGAAATCCGCATGCGAGGGACGGGGAAGGTATTTCGTTTTTTCGTAATCCGCGGAATGCTGGGAGGTATTTTCAATGACCAGCGTGAGCGGCGTTCCGGTGGTCACACCCTGATAGCAGCCGCTCAGAAATCGAAATGCATCGGCTTCGCGGCGCTCAGTGGAGATCTTACCAACGGGGCGGCGCTTGGTCAACTCCGAGGCAATCCGGTTCGTGTCAATGCGTATGCCGGCGGGGAGACCGTCGAGCACAAAACCCACAGCCGGACCGTGAGATTCTCCGAAAAGGGTCAGGGCAAAATTGGTTCCGAAGCAGCTTTTCATGGCAATCTCCTTAGTTTTGTACAAGAGTGTGAAGAGACTCAAGTGTCATTGTTTCAAAAAATCCGTGACCGGGGCGATCAACCTTGACCACAGTGATTCCGTCTGCGGTGCTTTTTTTATCGTGCAGCAGCGCGGCATAGACCTCTTCCGGATCTACGCAGCAGGAGGTGGGAAGATGCAGGCTTTCCAGTACGCGAAGAACCCTATCTTTCAGAGCGGGATCGGTCAGAAAGTAAAGCATGCCCAAACCGACGCATTCTCCGTGATATAGTTCGCTCAGATGACCGGCACTTTCCAGACCGTGCCCGAGGGTATGACCGAAATTCAGAAGCTTGCGCAGTCCCTGTTCGGTTTCATCCTGCTCTACAAGGAGTGCCTTGGCCTTCACGGAACGGAAAATGATTTCCTCCAGTTGTTCGCGCACCCGTCCGGTCTCAAAGAGCGAAAACAGCACCGGATCCAGTATCAGCCCCATTTTGACGGCTTCTGCCAGACCGTTGAAAAAATGGCGGGACGGGAGGGTCGAGAGGGTGTCAAAGTCGATCAGCACCGCGCGGGGCTGGTGAAATGCGCCGAGTATATTTTTAACGCCGTGAAAGTTGACTGCGGTCTTTCCGCCCACGGAGGAATCAATCTGTGAGAGCGTCGTGGTCGGAATCTGAACAAGGTCGATGCCGCGCATGTAGCTTGCCGCGGCAAATCCGCCCAGATCGCCGACCACGCCGCCGCCCAGTGCGATCAGCAGATCCCCCCGCGAAAACCCGGCACGAAGCATGGTGTCGCATACGTTTTCAAAGACCGGAAGGGATTTTGAACCCTCCCCCTTCGGCACAACCAGTATATGCGCGGAGGGACACCGGGAAAGCACCGTTTCCGCATAGGGTTTGGGTACGCCGTCATCGGTCAGTACCAGGACCTTCCGGTTTGTGTCGACAAAATCCTTCAGCCTAGAGAGAAGGCCGTGACCGAAATAAATGGAATAGGAACGTTCCTTCAAATGAACCGTAAGCTCTTTTTCCTCCATATCCATCCTCCTTCCGAAAAATAAAAGGGCAGAAAAAAGGGGAACGATGTCCTTTCACCGTTCCCCGCACAGATTTAACAGATGTGGTTTATTCCTCAGCCGTCTCAATGGTATAAGTCCCCAAAATCTTGACTTGGGCGCAGACCTTGCCCAGCCGTTCCAGCAGGGAAGAGGCGGCCGAACCGGACAGATTACCGACCGCTTCAATATAGAAATAATATTGCCAAGGTGCACTCTTGAGCGGACGGGATTTAATGCACTCCAGATTAAATCCGAGTTCGCTGACGATGCGCATCACGCCGGCGAGCTGCCCCACCTCGTGATGCACAGTAAACAAAAGGCTAAATCGATTGCCGTTTTCGGCCATCGATTTAGCGATCAAAATAAAACGTGTGGTGTTGTCCGCAGAGGAGTTGATGCCGCTGGCCAATACGGAAAGTCCATAGAGGGACGCGGAAGCGGCAGAGCCGACCGATGCGCAGGAAGGGTCCTGAAGGTCAGAAACATGCTCTGCGGCCTTGGCGGTAGAGAGATAGGACACTTCTTCTGCAC
>CAVIKO010000205.1:0-2770 GCA_963643035.1 bacterium | reverse complement strand
TTCGAAGAAATGGTTATTACGACAGCACTGTCTCCTGCAGCCGAAATTTCTTCAAACACTTTACGGAACGCCTCCGGCGTGGCCTGACTTGTCGTCGGCAGCACATCGCTTTCGACAAGACGCTCATAGAAGCGCGACTTTTCAATGGTTACGCCATCAATAAACTCTTCTTCGCCGAAGCATACCGTCAGCGGTACAACATGCACTTGATCTTTGAATCGCTCCGGCATATCAACCGTGGAATCAACTATGATTTGAATTTTCAAAATTATCCTCCATTCAACGGACGGCGATATTCAGTTAAAGACTGCCTTTATAATAGCGGGGAGCTTCGGGGGCTTTCCGTAGAGCAGGACGCCGATGCGGTAGATCTTGGCGGCGAGCCATCCGATGCCGACGGCGGACGCGACCAGTATGACAATGGAAATTACGATCTCATACACAGGCACGGTGCTCATGCATATGCGCGTGAACATGGCCATGGGCGAAGTAAACGGAATGTAGGAGCACACCTTCATCAGCACAGAGTCGATGCTGCCGCCCGACAGGGAGAACACCACGACGAAGAATGCTGCCATGAAAAGGAACGAGATGGGGGACACGGCCTGGCTGATGTCTTCAAGCCGTGAGACCGTGGAGCCGATCGCGCCGTACATGAAAGCATAGATGAGGAAGCCGAGCACGGAAAAGATGAGCATGTAAGCAAGCGTCCCGATCGGTATGTTGAAGAGGGAACGGATGATGGTATTGTCTCCCCAGACGTCTTTGTTGATGTTGTACGCGAGCAGCGCCGAGCCGAACACCACGGTGAGCTGCAGCACAGCCGCGAGGCAGGAGGCGAGCACCTTGCCGAACATCATGCTCGTGGGCTCGGCACTTGTGATCAGAAGCTCCATGGCACGGGAGCTCTTCTCCGACGCCACATTGTTTGCAACCATCTGCCCGTAGAGAATGATCACCATATAGAGTGCGAAGATCATAATGTAGGTGTAGAAGAAGTTCTGCATCTGGTCTTTGCCGAGTACCGAAGTCTCGCTTTGGATCTGCACGGACAGGATCTCGCTTGCCTGCTCCGGCGTCAGCCCGCCTTGGACCATAGCCGAAGCGCGGTAAACTTCCTGCAGCACGGAGTCGGCGATGTCGGTGTTGTAGTCATACAGGGATAGATTGCTCACATAGTAGGTATAGGACGAAACGCTGTCCAACAAGAAAGCGCATTCGGCGGTGCCGCTCGTGACGCTCTCCTTCACATCCTCCGCTGTTCCGTCCGCGATCTTCACTTGATAGTCCGGGAAAGCGGCTTCAAAATACGGCTGAACGGACTGTGTCAGGCCGCTCTCGTCCGAATAGAGGAGCATAACGGAGGAGTAATCGTCGGAGTCGGTGTCCGAGTGGACATTCGCAGCGATATTATAGATGAACATGCACAGTAAAATGGCGATCACAAGGAACAACGTTACGCCGATAAATGTCTTGTTCTTCAGATAGCCCATGAATTCAAATTTTAAAATTTTGCCGAATTGCTTCATTACTTCTACCTCCTTCAGGCCTGCTCGTGCGTGTATTCTACAAATATATCGTTGAGAGAAGGCTCAAATACACTCACCTCGTCAATGTCGTAGTTTTCCGTGAGCCATGTCATGACCTTGTGCTTTTCCGACGGAGCGGTGAGCTGAATGAGAAGCGAACCGTCTTCCTGCTCGGTGCACGCGTCGCCGAAATCCGCCTGGATCGGCGTACGGTTTTCACTCCGCACGATCAGACGATCGCGCACATAGTTTCGCTTTATGTCGTGCAGCTCTCCGCTCAATACGATTCGGCCACCGTTGAGGATGGCGATGCTGTCGCAGAACTCTTCAATGTAATTCATCTGATGGCTCGATAAGAGAACGATCTTCCCGACGGTGATCTGCTCTTTTACCACATCCTCCAGCAGCATCGCGTTCACGGGATCCAGTCCCGAAAACGGCTCATCGAGGATGATGATATCCGGGTCGTGGGCGATGGCCGTGATGAGCTGGATCTTCTGCTGATTGCCTTTGGAAAGCGTGTCGAGCCGCTTGTTCCGATGCTCGGCCATACCGAGACGCTCGAGCCACTGATCTGCCGACTTTATGGCTGCTTTATGGTCCATCCCCTTGAGCTCACCAAAATAGGCAAGCTGGTCGATGATCTTCTTTTTCGGGTACAAGCCGCGCTCCTCGGGAAGATAGCCGAAGCGGATCTTGCCGTAGTCCATGGGCTTTCCGTCCACGAGCACCTCGCCGCCGTCGGCCGGGAACACATTCATGAGAATGCGGATGGTCGTTGTCTTTCCGGCACCGTTTCGCCCGAGCAGCCCAAACGCCCGCCCGCTCTCAGCCGTGATCGATATGCCGCGAAGCACATCTTTGTCGCCAAACGATTTTTCGATGTTTTTCAGTTCAAGTCGCATGATTTCACTTTCTTTCTGCAAAGTCTTTGCGGTTATCCTAACGGCATACCGCAACCTGTTTTGATTATACCGCACGGATATCAATGTTCTACCAATGATCCGGCAAGCCGCTTTCGCAGGTCAAAAGTAATCTCAAAAACTGCTCATGTACAGGACACAAACCGTCCAAATCCCGATTTTACCCGAATGAGACAAATATGCCGCATTTCCCGCCGACATAAGTTTGCAAGAAGACTGTATGGCATAACAGTGGCAAGCAATGTCTCCCTGGCCAGGTTCGACCCAAAACAAAAAATCCCGCCCGGAGGCGGATTTTCTGTTTCTGCTTGTTGGGGA
>CAVIKO010000204.1:0-2879 GCA_963643035.1 bacterium | reverse complement strand
AAAGAACCGAAAATCCTCTCTGCGGCGGCAATACAAGCGAAGCCGCCGGCAACCGCCGACGGCCATGAAGAAGCGTATTCAGTTGTCGCCGTGAAACCGGGGCGGCGCGTGGGTTTGGGGTGATACTCCTTCGTGAATTTGACGTCTGCACGTCCCGCTCCTGAAAATGTATCGCCCGCGGTTTCGTTTTCCGCTCCGCGCATCCCGGAAGTACCGCTCTCGCGCTTTCCTTTGGAATGTGACTGGGGCCGCCTTCTTTACGACGGCCGTTCTCGACAATCTATCTCAGCGGCCGGCATGGGCGAAGCGGAAAACCTGCACGAATATCGTTTCTGTCTGGTTCAACGGCATCGCCCCCTTTTCGTTGGTCTGGAATCGGAAGAGCGGGTTTGAATCGTCTCTTCCTCGGTTCACCTGTATCATATCATAAGGCCGCGCATATGTCAATACCATTTTTACAAATAATGAGAATATTTTTTCTACGCGCCAATGTTTTGTTGGATATTCCTCTATTGTGAATATTTATAACGCAGCGCACAGGAAAGAAAAACGGAGCGGACATTCCTCCACTCCGTTTGAAAAACTATTTTGTATCCTCCGCGGGAATCAGCTCTCCGGCGGCGACCAGCTCGGTCAGCGCCTTGCACACGTCCGCGTCGTATAAATCCGGACGGGACGCGAGCTCCTCGGTGGCTTCCTCGAAGGTCTTGGGCTGGCGGATGTACACGCGGCGCGAAGTCATCGTGTCAAAGCAGTCCGCCACGGCGATGATGCGCCCCTCCGGCGAAATCTGATCGCCCTTCAGGTGCAAAGGATAGCCACTGCCGTCCAGCCGCTCATGATGGCTGCGGGCAATCTCCGCCACGCGCCGTCCGAACTTCGGTTCCAGCAGGCGCGCGCTGTCCAGCGGATGCTGCTTGACGACCTCGTATTCCTCGTCCGTCAGGCGACCGGGCTTGTTCAGAATCTCATCCGGAATGAAGAACTTGCCCACGTCATGGAACAGCGAAGCGTTCACGAGGTCTTCGGTTTCGCACTGGCCGGTGCCCATCTTGTGCGCAAGCGCGACCGCATAGCTCATCACGTTGCGGCTGTGGCGATAGGTATAGTGATCCTTCGCGTCCACCAGCCGCATCAGCTCTTTCAGGTTGCCCTGATACTCGGCCATGCCGTCGAACTGCGGCTTGTTGGATACATAGAGAAGCGTGGCCTTCTGCACGGGCTCGATGGGAATATCCTCGGTGATGCCGTCCAGCGAGAACGAATCGCCGGGCAGGAGCGTACACGGAGCGTCCGGCAAAAGCAGACGAATCTCACCGGACAGGAGGAAGAAGAACTCATATGCATCCGGTTCCTCGGAAGGAGAAAGCCACACGGTCGCGCCCTCCTTGATGGTCTGGCGCATGATTTCCAGCCCCGGCCGCCGTGAAAGCAGCTGGAGATGGGGATTGTCTTCTTCTTCCGAAAGGTGATGAATGTACAGACCGTGCATAGATGCTCCTTCAAAAAGCAAAACGACGAAAACCCGTCAGGGTTCCCGTCGTCGGTTTTCGTCACTTAGTCCTTGACGTCGGAGTCCAGTGGATTGACGACGTGAAGAGGATCCACTTCCACCCAGCGACCGTCCACATAGTAATTGATGTATTCGCAGGTAACGTCGTATCCAAGGCGGCGGACGCGATACTTCGCGTCGTTGGCGATGGCTTTCGTGGTGCGAAGCATCCAGGCAACGTCATCGTAGAACGTAAGCTGCGCCGTGCGGACGCAGGCGTAAATCTTCCTGTTGGCGCTGTCGACGATCTGCACAGCCCTTCTGTAGTTATCCTTGGGCTTCAGGCAGTAGGTGTCAGCGCTGGCCGCGAAAGCGGGCAGACATACGGACATGAGCACGACGAGAACGAGCATGACGGCAAGAACTTTGCGTTTCACAGGGGAGCGCTCCTTTCGTAAGTCGCGAGAGTCACATGAATAAGTTACCGTGTATATTTTACCATGCACACGGAATAATGTCAACGTTTCCGCATTCCGCCGTCACAAAATAACAATACCGCCCCGCTTGACAACGCCGACGCGGCGGCGGTAGAATACAGGAGTCCCATTCCGGAGAAAGCAGTACTTCGTATGAAAGAGAAAAAATCCGTCATCTGGTGGATTGCGTTCATGAGCTGCCTCGCTGCGCTGTGTGCCCTGATCGTGAAAATCGCCATTTCGAATCCAACCATATCCAGAACGTGCAACTGGATTGTGCTTGTCGCATTGCTGATACAGGGCATGTACATTTTCAGCAGGTTCAGAAAGAAGTAAGCCGTACTCCCTGCCCGCAATCCGTGAATGAATTGGATGAGTTTGCAGAGTGCAATTCCGATGTTTGCAAACCGTAAACAAGCTTGCTCTTTTCTATTCTAATTTCTTTAAAACATAATTTGACGTATACACACTGTTATGTTATACTATCAGCGAAGCCCTCGGGCTTCCGGCAGGAAGGAAACAGATGGCGCTTGGCTTTTCACCTCTGAATACGAAAGTTGAAGGAGGTGAGATCATGTCTGACTTCGAAATCATTTCCGTAGTCATAATGACCATCTCTCTTGTTCTCAAAGCGATCAAGTTTGGTCGCGATGACAACGACAAGAAGAAGAAAAAGTAAAAGCAAGACCGCCATCCAGCGCCAACTGGTGACGGCCTTGCTCTCCTAACCACATCGGAGGGGAGAAGCCCCACTAAAAGCGTCATCCCTTCCTGCCGTTATTATATCACGAGAACCTCCCGACTGTCAACGGCGAATTTTCGCGTCGCATAAGAGCGCGGTAAAAGGCGGCCTCCGGACGGAACGTCAACTTAGGGATTTCGAGAAATTGAGTTTTTAAGGCGTTTCCCGA
>CAVIKO010000203.1:1290-2895 GCA_963643035.1 bacterium | reverse complement strand
CCCGCACGGGGACAAAGAATTCTCTTTCCCCCTTTACGGGATTGCTTGCCTCAAACATTTCCTCTTCTCCCTGATCTGCGCGGGATAGAAAGGCTTCAATCTTTTTCCTGGAGTTCTCGTTGTGGCAGTTGAAAAGACTGGCGCCGATTTTCACGATACCCTTGTAGCGGTGCTGCGCTGCCTTGTTCAGGTAGCACACAATGTGATCACGGTCGCAGAATACGATTTCATACGGGTAGGCATCCAGTATGGACGAAAGAATCGCTGCACTGATCTTCATGATGATCCTCCACTTTTACTTTGCGTGCTGAAACATGCCGCGGTCGTCTTTCCACTTGGCAAAATGGACGACGTTTCCGTCCGGATCGAGGAAAAAGTAGGTGCAATAACCGTCTTCCCGGTAGTTCGGACCGGAAATGACCTTTACGCCCAGTGCGGCCGTCTCGCGGACGGCTTCCTCAAAGTCTTCCGGAACCAGCGCGATATGCTTCCAGCCGATGGCCGGCTGGGGAGCGTCCGCATCGTGTCCTTCCATCGGGACCATGATTTCCAGCAGGATCCGATCCGGAGACTCGACAAAATAGTTTCCTGCGGAACCAACCGAGTGAAGGGTAAAGCCGAAGTTCTGAATGTACCATTCTGCCAGCGCCTTTGGGTTTCGTGCACAGATGCCGATGTGATCAATGCCGAGCATTTTCATGATGAATTCCCCCTGAAATTTATTTTTTCTCCGCATGTCCCGCACCGGACTCTTCGTCAATGGAAAAGTCCACGCGACGGGTGGAGTTGTCCGCAGAGGAGACAACGATCCGGATCGGATCGCCCAGGCGATACTGCTTGTGGGTACGCTGTCCAAGAAGCATATAGCTGTTTTCCACAAAGGAATAATGATCATCATCCAGTGTTGAGACATGAATCAGTCCCTCCACGGTGTTGGGAAGTTCGACAAACAGGCCGAAGCTCGTCACGGAGGAAATGACTCCGGCGTATTTCTCACCGATATGTCCTGCCATATACTGGGCTTTCTTCAAGTCGTCCACATCGCGTTCGGCCTCCATGGCCTGCCTTTCCTTCTCGGAACAGTGAACGGCGCAATCCTGTGCGCGCCCGGCAAGCTTGTCCAGATTTCCGCCTTCAAAGAATGCATGCAGGGTGCGGTGCACTGTGAGATCCGGGTAACGGCGTATGGGTGAGGTGAAGTGACAGTAGTCCGGCGCGGCCAGACCAAAGTGGCCGAGGGGCTGCGGGGCATAACGCGCTTTCTGGAGAGAGCGAAGCATCAGACGGGAAATGATGTTCTGCTCCGGGGTGCCGCGGGAGGCGTCCAGAATTTCCTGCAGCGCCTTGGGCGTAACCTTTCCTTCCTTTTGCCCACGAAGGGGATAGCCGAGATTGGATAGAAAAGCAGACAGAGTATGGAGCTTTTCCGGATCCGGATCCTCGTGAACGCGGTAGAGTATGGGGAGCTTTTTTTCCTTGCAAAAGCGCGCAACACACTCGTTGGCCTTGAGCATGAATTCCTCGATCATCTCATTGGCAGGGCCATGCTCCTCACGCTCGATGGAGGTGGGAATTCCGTGATCATCCAGCGTGATGACAGCCTCG
>CAVIKO010000203.1:0-1280 GCA_963643035.1 bacterium | reverse complement strand
GTCCACATCCAGATCCAATGCGCCGCGGGCAAACCGTGCCTCACGCATCTTTTTGGAGAGGCGATACATGCTGCGCAGGGCTGCGGCAAGCTCAGGTGAAAAATCGTTTTCGTCTCCGTCTGTGAGAAGACGGGAAACATCCTCGTAAACCAGCCGGGCGTGGGAATGGATGACGGAGGGGTAGATTTCGTAGGAAAGCACCTGTGCTTCCTCATTCAGGCAGATCATGCAGCTCATGGTCAGACGATCCACGTCCGGATTCAGGGAGCAAAGACCGTTTGAAAGCGCTTCCGGAAGCATCGGAAGCACGCGGTCGAGCAGGTAAACCGAGGTGGCGCGCTTATAGGCCTCGCGATCCAGTGCGGAACCTGCAGTGACATAGTGGCTCACATCCGCAATGTGTACGCCGAGCCGCCAGCCATCCTTCGTTTTTTCAAGGGAGACAGCATCGTCAAAATCCTTGGCGGAGGCACCGTCTATAGTGAAGGAAAGGAGAGAGCGAAGGTCCGCACGGTTGACGAGGTCCTTCCCGTCCACATCCTGGGGAAGCTCTGCGGCGGCGGCCAGCACGTTCTGCGGAAATTCTTCATCCAGCTTGTGCTGACGGATCAGGGATTTTACATCCGTCCCGATATCATTTTTGTTGCCGAGAACCTCGATGATGCGACCGCGCGGTCCGCGACCGCCTTTGCCCCATTGGGTGATGCGCACAACGACCTTGTCATCGTGCTTTGCCCGACCGCGGTCCTCCCGGGGAACATAAATATCTGAGGCGATGCGGCGCTCGTCGGGAACGACGTAGGCTGCCGAATCGTCCGTTTCAAAGGTGCCCACAATGACGTCATTGGCATGCGTCAGTATGCGAACCACTTCCCCTTCACGGCGTTCGGCGCGGACAATCCGGACCAGCAGCGTATCTCCGTGAAGCGCTCCGTTCATGGCGTCTGCGGGAAGAAACACATCCTCAACGCCTTCTTTTTCAGGAATCAGAAATCCGAACCCTCTTGCGTTGCCCTGAAGCCGGCCGCGCAGCAATCCCAGGGATTCGGGGAGCGCATAGCGCTCCTTGCGCGTCTTAAACAGTCGGCCTTCTCCGGCCATGGCATCGAGAAGCTGCTCAGTTTCCCGGGGATTTGTATCGGTGATTTCTGCAATCTGTCCGGCGGTTCGCGGACCGGTTTCGGCTAGTATTTTTTCTGCCCGATCTTTCCATTCGATCATTTTCTGTGTGTCCATTTTTCTTATTCTCTCCCGTCACTTACTCTTCCTCAGTATAACAC
>CAVIKO010000202.1:0-2900 GCA_963643035.1 bacterium | reverse complement strand
TCTACATCCGCTCCGATCCCGCGGGCAATATCAAGCCGGACAAGGCAAAATCCACAGAGAAAATAGACGGTGCTGTAGCAACCGTTATGGCTCTGGATCGCGCGATACGCTGCGGGAATCAGAATACGGCATCGGTGTATGACTCGAGAGGGATACTGTTCATCTGATGCGCAATGCAAATACGCAAGAATTGCATGCTCAACAGTCTGTAGACACGCAATACTTGCGTATATGACTTGCGTATTTTTCGCTTTTATGGTATCATTCTACTGAGGTGATCACTATGACGCTGAAAGAACTGCGCAAACAGAAGAAGCTGACGCAGGTGGAATGCGCCGCTTACTTGGGTATTCCGGTACGGACCTATCAGTGTTACGAGACCGATGAGCGAAAGCGCGATTCCTTTAAATACCAGTACATGATGCAAAAGCTGGATCAATACGGTTATGTGGATGAGCAGACCGGCATACTGCCAATCGGAAAAATCCGGGAAGTCGCGACCGGAATTTTTGCCGATTATGATGTGTCCTACTGCTATCTTTTCGGTTCCTATGCCAAGGGTCTGGCAACGGAAACCAGTGATGTAGATCTGCTTGTCGCCACCTCCGTTTCCGGGATGCGTTTTTACGACATGGTGGAGGCTCTTCGTGAGGGTCTGAAGAAAAAAGTGGATGTTCTCAACCTGGAACAGCTGAACAACAACCCGGAACTCATGGGTGAGATTTTGAAGGATGGGATCAAAATCTATGGATAACAGGAAGACGGATTCGTATTATATTCAGAAAATCACAACGGACCTTGCCTTCCTTGTGGCCCATACGGAGGGACTTTCCGAGGAGCAGCTTGAAGCACAGGAGATTTTGCTTGATTCCGTTATGTTCCGCCTGATACAGATTTCGGAGAATTCCGACAAACTGTCCGAGAATTTCAAGCATCAGCATCCGGAAATACCGTGGCGAGCCATGAAGGGCCTGCGCAACAGGATTGTCCATGAATACGGCGCAGTTGACCTTGGCGTTGTCTATGATACCGTGAGAAAAGACATTCCGGAGCTGCTCCATACCCTAGAGGCTTTTCTATGAAATACTATGTCACAGCGGATGTCCACGGCTTTTTGATGAGTTTTGCTCTGCGCTGGATGCCGCAGGTTACTTTAGAGACACGAGCCCGCACAAATTAATCATTTGCGGTGACCTGTTCGACAGAGGGCAGCAGGCATGGAAGCTGCAGGAATTCATTCTCACATTGCTCGAAAAAGATGAAGTAATTCTCATAAGAGGCAATCACGAGGATTTGACGCTCAACTTGCTGAATGGTTGGCATCGAGATAGCTATCTGCAGTCCCATCACATCGCAAACGGGACGCTTGACACAGTGCTGCAGCTGACGAAGAGCAGCCCTGACGACCTTTTTTCCGATTCCGACACGGTCGGGAAAAATTTTCTCCGAAGCCCTTATATACAGACCATCATCCCCGCCATGCTTGATTATTATGAAACTCCGCATTATATTTTCACCCACGGCTGGATTCCATGCACGGCAATTCACCTGAGCCCATATCACACCGAATATGCCTTTACGGAAAATTGGCGGCATGCGTCTGAAAAAGCATGGGCGGATGCGAGATGGCAAAACGGCATGGAAGCCGCACACAGCGGGATTACGGAACCCGGCAAGACAATCGTCTGCGGACACTGGCACTGTTCCTTCGGCCATGCCCTGTATGAGGGTAAAGGAGGCGAGTTTAATAACTTCCCGGATTTTACGCCCTATTATGCAGACGGAATTATCGCGCTGGATGCGTGTACGGCGAGATCGAAAAGTGTCAATTGTATTGTGATAGACGATTAAGTTTTTGCATCACAAGTCGGAAACTCCCGGAAAATCAAAAGTTTTTGCAGTTCAAGTCCGGAGCTTTCCAGTCTTGCGTATTTGCTGATTTCAAAACACGCAAAAGTTGCGTATTTTCATTGCATATTTTAAGCATCTGTCTTACGGCAGGTGCTTTTCTTATACCCAAATTCAAGGAGAGTGATTCTATATGGGTACCCATATAGGCATTTTTACAGGTCTTTTTCGCTCCCGAGACAAGCCTTCAAACAGCCTAAACGGCTCGGGCTACCGATTCTTCTTCGGCGGGTCGACCTCCGGTAAGCCGGTCAATGAGCGGTCTGCCATGCAGATGACGGCAGTGTATGCCTGCGTTCGCATTCTTTCGGAATCGGTCGCGGGACTTCCGATTCATCTCTACCGCTACCGCAACGATGGGAGCAAAGAGAAGGCTCTGCGCCACCCGCTGTACCGGCTGCTCCATGATGAACCGAACCCCGAGATGACCTCTTTCGTGTTCCGCGAGACCCTCATGACGCACCTTTTACTCTACGGTAACGCTTACGCACAGATCATCCGCAACGGCAAAGGTGAGTTGGTCGCACTCTATCCCCTCATGCCAAACCGCATGACGGTTGACCGGGACGATAAGGGCCGGCTCTACTACCAATACCAGATGCAGGAATCGGACCCGCCGACTGAGAAGGTTGGCACGGTCACCCTTGCACCATCGGATGTGCTGCATGTGCCGGGTCTCGGCTTTGACGGGCTGGTGGGCTATTCTCCCATCGCCATGGCGAAGAACGCTATCGGCATGGCGATTGCCTGCGAGGAGTACGGTGCGAAGTTCTTCGCAAACGGAGCCACGCCGGGCGGTTTGCTTGAGTTTCCGGGTACGGTCAAGAATCCGGACGCCATCCGCGAAAGCTGGAGTCGTGGCTTCTCCGGCGGCAATTCCCACAAGGTCGCCATTCTCGAGGAAGGAATGAAGTACACGCCTATCTCCATCTCCCCCGAGCAGGCGCAGTTCCTCGAAACACGAAAATTTCAGATAAACGAAATTGCTCGAA
>CAVIKO010000201.1:2543-2934 GCA_963643035.1 bacterium | reverse complement strand
GCCCGATTTTCTCCTCCAGAGTCATGCGGGAGAGCAGATCCTCCACGAGCTTTTTGATTTCCTTCTGTGTTCTCATAATTTCAGCTCCTTTTGGGCTCGACACTTCGAGTTCGAGCAAGTATACTGGAAGCAGTACACCATTATCCTACATCATTTCAGGGGGATTGTATACATGAAAAATCATCCGCTCAAGTATGACATTGATTTCATCGAACCCGGCATTATTCACTTTGAGGACTTCATCGATTCTTCCTTTTATCTGACGGAGGGTTCCGAAAAGGCACTGCTCATCGACACCGGCTGCGGCGACGGGAATGTTTTCCGTCTGGCTTCTGCCTTTACCGAAAAAACCATAGAGCTTGCGGTCACACATGACCACGGGGATCACGAT
>CAVIKO010000201.1:0-2533 GCA_963643035.1 bacterium | reverse complement strand
ACGCCATGGAGTTTGATAAAGTTTATCTGCATCGCGCAGACATTGAAGGCATGCGCGCCCGTCAGGAAAGAAAGAACGTTCCGGAAGAAGAACGTCTCGACCCCGACCACTTCACGCCCGTGGAAGACGGTTCCGTTATCTCTTTGGGTGATTCCGTTGTGCGGGTTCTATCCATTCCTGGGCACACGGCCGGCTCCGTGCTGTTCGTAGATGAAGGGCGCAAGGTCGTCTTTACCGGGGACGCCATCGGCTCCGGTTCAAGCGTTGGCGTATGGATGCAGCTGCCCGGCTGTCCGACCATCAGCCGGTACCGGGACTCTCTCAAGGCACTTCTGACGGAGCTTTATCCCTATCGTGATTATCTCTTCCTGGGTGGGCATTTCCGTCAGGGCGGAACCCCCGGAACACCGGACTACGGTCCCGTCTGCTTCAAAATGGCGGAGGACATGGTCACCCTCTGTGATCGTCTGCTGGCGGGCAGCGCAGAGGACGAGCTCTATGATGAAAGCAAATCCTTCGGCCCGGAGCGCGCGCACATTGCCCATTACGGTGCGGCTTCCATCGTCTACCTGCCCTCCGGAGTTCGCTGATTTTCCATTCCTGCAGGGTGACGACGAAGCCGGGACAGCGGTCCCACTGCCGTATTTTTCCGTATAAAGATCAAAAATTAACCATGGTCTCCCGGCAATCGCTTTGGGAGAACATGGTTAATTTCTTCGGTACGAAGGCGAAAATCACGGAAGGAAATCCACCCAGACTTTTTCCGCAATCTGCGGATGGGAAACAAACAGAAAGCGATCCGGGTCGTGAAGGAACTGCGTGTAAATCGGAACGCCTTTCTCCAATCCCAGCTGCTCATAGGGCTCCGGCTTCTTGATGATTAGTTTTCCGGACTGATAGGCATCGTTGTGCATCCAAGAAAAGTCTCCCTGTTCCTTTAGAATTGGGAAAAAAGCCAGACCACCGTGTTTTCGCACTCCGCGGTAGTCAAAACCATAATCCCGCACGCACCAGGCCCCGAAACTCAGGGGCTGATCAGGATCCGCACTGATGGTGGCATGGCCCCAGCCCGGCGGCACAAGAACCACTTCTCCCGGTTCCGCCTCCACTGCAAAACAACGACCGGGATCGTCCCCGTCACATTCCTGCATATAGATCACTGCGCGTCCGGACCAGATCTCATAAACTTCCGGTGTGGACATGCCGCAGGATGCGCTCACGGCATGGACATGGCCCTGGGAGCGAACGGGCTCCTGTCCCAGCCTCCCCCGAGCGTAGGTGACCGCTCCGTAGAGAAGACTCCGCTCCAGCATGGCCCCGCGGTCCTCCTCGCGCCCCACATCCATCGCAATGGAATACACGGGATCCGGCCCGTCGCAATTCGGGTCGCGCAGGCTCTTTCGAATGGCATCCAGCGAGCGCAATTCCGTTTCGGGTCCGAAGACCCCCGGGCCGTAGGCAAACCCCATCGGGTTTTCCATCGGCTGAATATCAAATCCGGGATTCCACATTTCTCTTACCCCCTGACATAGGCTTTCATGGTCGCACATTCCTCTCCGGGAACGGCCGGGCGAATGGTATACTTTCCAACCGAGGCCGGAATGATGAAGGTCTCCGCATAACGCACGGTGTAAGGTTCAAAGCTTCCGGTCGGGCTTTCCACAACGGCCGCGGTACCCGAAACCAGATTGAGCACCTGAACGCCGCCCGACGTATCATGCTCCACCGTTCCCGTGAACCAGTGGCGGCGCGTCTCGATGAACTCGCGCTCATGCAATCCCGTGCGTTCCTCTCTCCAGCCGTCCCCCTGCGCCACAGGCTCCACGCGGTTAACCAGTTCACGTTCTACAAAAGCGGTATCGCGGTCAAACTGTATATTCTTCTTTCCGTGTTCCAGATGAATCGGCCGAGGCTTTCCGTCCAGCCCGACACGATTCCAGTCCCAGAGCTTAAAGGTGAAAATATACGGCGTGGCGCTGATTTCCAGCACCATGACGTCCTTTCCGGAGCAATGCACGGTTCCGGCGGGAATCAGGAAATGATCGTGCTTTTTCGCAGGAATCCGGTTGACAAATTTTTCCGCATCAAATTTTCCGGTTTCCTGAGCCTCGCCCAGGGCGCGGATCATTTCCTCCGGCTTTACACCGGTCTTCACGCCGAGATAAACGCAGGTCTCCTTCTCCGGATCCGTGTCCAGTATGTAGTAGCTTTCGTCCTGCGTATAATGCATGCCAAAATGCTGCTGAATGTACTCCGTCAGCGGATGCACCTGCAAAGAGAGATTCTGTCCGCCGATCGTGTCCAGGAAATCAAAGCGGATCGGAAACTCCGCTCCAAAGCGGGCGTGCACCTTTTCCCCGAGCAGTGCATGCGGCTGGGTCAGCACCAGATCCTGTGCCGGGATTTCCATCACCACGCCGTTCCCTTCCAGAAGCAGGCTGTTTTCCTCCGGGACGCCGTCAAAGCTCCAGGCGTAATTCTCCCGATCTTCCGGCAGACCGAAGCGGCGCTTCATCCACTGACCGCCCCACAC
>CAVIKO010000200.1:0-2937 GCA_963643035.1 bacterium | reverse complement strand
CCGCCTGATTGCCGGTCACGGGCGTCCAGTGGCCGTCGCGGCGAATCATCATGCCGATGCGGTCGCTGTCCGGGTCGGTGCCGATGATCACGTCCGCGCCAACCTTGTCGGCGTAGCCGATGGCAAGCGTGAACGCCTCCGGGTTCTCCGGGTTCGGGGACTTCACGGTCGGGAAACGGCCGTCCGGCAGCTCCTGCTCCTTCACGACGGTCACGTCCTCATAGCCCGCGCGCGCGAGCGCCGCGCGAACCAGCTTGTTGCCCGCGCCGTGCAGCGGCGTGTACACGATTTTCAGCTTCACGCCGGTGCGCGAAAGCAGCTCGGGATCGGGCCGCAGGGACAGCACATGGCTGATGTACGCATCGTCCACCTCGCTGCCGATGATGCTCACCAGTCCCTTTTCCTTCGCTTCGGCTTCGTCCATCATCTCCACGCCCAGCGGGTCGATTTCGCTCATGCGGCGCAGCACCGCGTCCGCCGTGGCGGGCGTGATCTGGCCGCCGTCCGCGCCGTAGGCCTTGAAGCCGTTGTATTCCGCCGGGTTGTGGCTCGCGGTCACCACGATGCCCGCGGCGCAGCCCAGATGTTTAATAGTAAAGCTCAGCTCCGGCGTGGGGCGCAGCGAATCGAACAGATACACGCGAATACCCTTCTTCGCCAGCACGCGCGCGGAATCCTCGGCGAACTCGCGCGAGAAGCGGCGGCTGTCGTGCGCGATAGCCACGCCCTTCTGGCACGCGTCCGCGCCCTCCGCGATCAGCTGGTCGCCCAGACCCGCCGCCGCGCGGCGCACGGTGTATACGTTCATGCGGTTCGTGCCCGCGCCCAGAATGCCGCGCAGGCCGCCCGTGCCGAATTCGAGATCCTTGTAAAAACGATCCTCAATCTGCTTCTCGTCGCCCGCAATCGCCGTAAGCTCCTGCCGCGACTCCTCGTCCAGCCTTGCGTCGTTTACCCATAGATTGTATCTTTCCTTCGCGTTCATACGCGTCGCCTCCTGCAAAGAACTTTCCATCATCAATGATACCACAGAACACGCAAAAAATCAATCGCGGACGCCATTCGCAAAAAAGACAAAACGGACAAAAGAACGATATGTACCAATAATCACTCTTTTCGAGTCAATTAGGTATCGCTATCGTTCTTTTTCCCTCCAATGAGGTCTTTAATCCCTTCAACAGTCATTTTGCCGGACAAATACAACAATGTAACATTCAAGTTCTCGATAATCTGTTCATCTGTCGCTTCAGAAAGCAATACACATCCCGGATTCAAGAGAGAATTGAAGGCCGCAATGCTGGCATCTTTTCCCTTCAGTCGAGTAATGATTTCTATGACCTTTTGCCTGTCAATTTTTTGTCCCCGATTATAGTCGCCGATGATCTTCCGGATTTCAGCAATCTCATGCGCATTGTCTGCCAAACGGCACGCCTTGCGTGTGAAATTATCGCTGTTCAATGACAGCGATACCACGAGATCGCGGAGCGTCTCGCTCATGCCGGCTCACCTCGCCTTCAATTTGCTTCGGTTATTTTCTGATTTTATTGTAAAACAGCCGAAATCCATGTTGACTTCAGCACGGATTTCGGCTATACTACAGTCAGAATGGAATTCACCCGAAAGGATGTGTCGATATGCAGTATATCAAACGTGACCTTGAACGTGTCGTCCTTCAAGCCAGTGAGGAGTATCCCGCCGTTATCATTACCGGTTCCCGACAAATTGGCAAAACTACCATGCTGCAGAAACTGATGCAAGGAACAACGCGCAATTATGTAACGCTGGATGACCTGACAGAACGTGCACTGGCTCAAAACGACCCGGAAATGTTCCTCCAGCTTCACAAGCCGCCCATTCTGATTGATGAAGTACAGTATGCACCGCAGCTTTTCACCTATATTAAAATTCATGCCGATCGTAATCAGCGTCCCGGTGATTTCTGGATGACAGGTTCACAGTCGTTTAAACTGATGAAGCTGGCCGGCGAATCGCTGGTTGGCAGAGCGTGTATTCTGCACATGTGCACCATGTCTCAAAATGAGCTGTACGGAAACGGCGAAAACCTTCCTTTCACGCTCAATCAGGATGCGCTGCAGATGCGGATTGCCGCCCGCACTCCGGCAGATACGCCCGCAATCTACGAGAGAATTTTCAGGGGTTCCATGCCAGCCCTGACCAGCGGCCACGTTTCAAACCGCAATCTGTTTTATTCCAGCTATCTGCAGACATATATTGAACGCGATATCCGCGAGCTGGACGGCGATATTGAATCGGTCGAATTTCTGCGCTTCATTACTGCGGTTGCCTGCCGTACCGGTCAGATGGTCAACTATGCTGACATTGGCAACGACATGGGCGGAATGCGTTCCGAAAAGGTACAGGAATGGCTTGGGCTGCTGGAAAAATCCGATATCATTTTTTATTTGCATCCCTATTCCAACAACCTGCTTAAACGCACAGTCAGCAAACCCAAGCTGTATTTCTACGATACGGGACTTGTCGCGTACCTGACCAGATGGTCCAGCCCCGAAACACTGGAGGCGGGAGCACTCAACGGTGCGATTTTGGAAAACTATACCGTTTCAGAGATCCTGAAAACATATTACAACTCCGGTGAGCAGCCGCTCCTGAATTACTACCGAGATAACGACGCCAAGGAGATTGATATTGTCATGGAGTCAGATGGAAGCCTCCATCCCATGGAAATTAAGAAAACCTCCAATCCCGGAACGGAACTCACTCGTCCGTATAAGCTTCTGGACAAGGGATCGGTTCCCCGTGGCAAGGGCGCCATTCTGTGTATGAAAGACACACTCTCCGCAATAGACAGTGAAAACTATGTCGTTCCGATCTGGGGGATCTGACTACGGTTTCATTTCTGTCCACACCTCGTCAATGTATCGTTGGCGAGGTTCTTTCTTTTTCTGCTCCTGCCTG
>CAVIKO010000199.1:0-3015 GCA_963643035.1 bacterium | reverse complement strand
GTCCAAAGCCGTAAGATTCACCGCCGTCGTATTCGTCTTGGCGATATAGACACCGCTCGTCGGGCGCACTTCGGCATAGACCTTCTCCCCGGAGATAAGGCCCGCATCCGTTTCGGCCACCTGCCCATTGCTGGCAAGTTTCAAGGTGAAGGCTGTCTTTTTCTTCGTATCGGTGCTGTCATTCGTCTCAATCGTAGCAATCCCCGTCTCGGTATCAAAAGTATATTCTTTATTTTTAATAAGCTGTCCGTAATTGGCCGCATCGGTAAGATTCGTACCGGCGGTCACATGTGTAATTTTACGAGTCGATGTGGCGGAAGCGCCGACGGAAACGGAATTGTCCTCACTCGTGACCGACCCATCACCCAAAGCAATGGAATTGGCATGCGTCGCTTGGGCGCCCTGCCCGATGGCGATCGCTTTGGTGCCGTTTGCGACGGATTGCTCTCCCAATGCGATAGCATCATCGACAGAGGCATTTGCGCCTTTCGCATCCGTATCACTTCCGCCGATGGCAATGGCATTTTTACCGCCGGCATTAGCATACCGCCCGGCAGCAAAAGCCTGCGCACCGCCGGCTACGGAATCACCGATAGAAACAGCATAATCGGCCGTCGCCGAAGCACTGTATCCGAAAGCGATACCGTAATCCTTCGTCACCGACGCACTTTCACCGATAGAAACTGCGGATATACCGGTCGTCGTGGTAGTTGTCGTTCCATCCTCGGACGTCGTAGTCTTAGTTTCCCCGGCTACGGCACTTTTCCCGAGCGCAATCGCATTCGTCCCAAGCGCACTTGCACTATATCCCGAAGCATATGCATACTCTCCGGAAGCCGTAGAATCACCGACGGAAATCGCATATTTCGCCGTGGCCGAAGCACTGTAACCAAGTGCCATACCGTAATTTTCCGTCGCCGATGCACTATCACCTATGACTGTAGCGGAATTGCCCGTATAATAATGCGTATCCTGTCCGATAATAATAAATTGATCGGGATCTCGCTCTATCTCTCTCTCTTCTCCGGCTTTAGCGTTTTCCCCGATTGCAATCGAATTTGTACCATACGCCAACGCCTTATCCCCCATCGCAATCGATTTTGAGGAATACGCCAAAGAATCACCGATAGAAATCGCATAATCCGCTTTCGCCTCGGAACTGTACCCGAAAGCTATGCTGTAATTTTTGGCGGCATATGAACTATCACCGATAGAAACAGCGGAATCCCCGGAATAACCGAGATCTCCCACTACATACCCGGTAGACGTTATCCTTTCCCCGACCGTAGCGCCTTTCCCGATAGCTATCGAATTCTCAGCATTTGCACGGGCATTTGATCCCGAAGCAAGCGCATATTCTCCGATTGCGGAAGCATTATACCCGAAAGCGGCACTATAATCTTCACTCGCACGAGCGCTGTCTCCGATAGCAATTGCAGATGCTCCGGTGGTCATCACCGTCGAGTCAATCGTCGAAACAGTCGTCCCTCCGGCTACGGCACTTTTCCCGAGCGCAATCGCATTCGTCCCTATTGCTTTGGACGTATCTCCCAAAGCAATGGCAGAGCTTCCCGATGCCAAAGCACCGGTCCCGTCTGCATCGTTTCCGCCGATAGCCACAGAATTCGATCCGCCGGCAGAAGCATTCTGCCCCACGGCGATCGCATTCCCGGCATTGGCCAAAGAATTCCCGATGGAAACGGCATAAGAACCGCTTGCCTCTGCGCTGTATCCGAGAGCCGTCGCATAGGTATTCGACGCATTCGCATCATCACCGATAGCGACCGCACTCGCCTGAGAAGCTCTCGCACCGGATCCATTCGCAGAATTTCCGCCGATGGCCACGGAATTGATCCCCGAGGCCGCCGCGTTTCTTCCGGCAGCAATAGCCTGCGCATTGCTTGCCGTAGCAGCTCCTACGGCCAAAGCATAGACAGCACCGGTCCCGCTCACGTTCGCACCGGAACCCAAAGCCGCACCAAAAGTCGCCTCACTTGTCGTATTCGAGCCTAAGGCAACAGTGCTTTCCCCCTTGGATTGAGAATGGTATCCGATCGCATAGGCATAGATACCGCTTGCATTCGAGTAATACCCCAAAGCAGCCGCATAATTATTCGTCGCTTTGGAAAGATCGCCGAGTGCGACAGAGCTTATGCCGCTTGCATACGCACCGGATCCATTCGCAGAGTTTCCACCTATCGCCACAGCATTGGTATTACCGGCCGAAGCATTACGTCCAAGAGCGACAGAATTCCCGCCCGTCGCCGAAGCCGCCGCACCGAGCGCCGTCGCATACGTCGCCGTGGAGGTCGTAGCCGTCCAGCCGACGGCCATCGAATAAGCGCCGGAAGCCGATGACGAGCACCCGATCGCAATCGCCCGGTCCGCCCCTGCCGTCGTATTGTCCCCCAAAGCCATGGCATGTGTCGATGTGGCATGTGCACTATATCCGAGAGCAATTGCATTCTCATACGTCGCCGACGAAGCGCTGCCGATGGCAATCGCATACTGACCGGATGCCGATGAATCACCAACGGAAATAGATCCTGAACCCGTCGCCTCGGAAGAATACCCAAGAGCCGTGGCATAAGTATTTTGTGCATGGGCAGAACCGCCCAATGCTACGGCATAGTCATACGTGGAGCTGGAGCCTTGCCCGACTGCCACTGCATACGTACCCGAAGCACCGGAGCAACATCCTATGGCGACCGCACGATCCCCACTGGCAGTAGAATTATCGCCTACTGCCGTAGCGTCAGTCTTACTGGCTGAAGAACCCGCTCCGATAGACACCGCATCGGAAACACTGGCATTACCGCCTCCGGCAGAATAAGCCGCACCCATTACTTCTATTTTGACTCCCAAGCTCATCCCGCAAAAAAGAATGACTGCGAGAGATAATTCCGCCTGTTTCTTACCCTTTATTTTCATAATTTTTCTCCTTCTCATACATTTCCCGAATGCCGTCATCGGCTATCCCTATAGCTAAAAATAAAGACAAAAAGTGCAAGCCGG
>CAVIKO010000198.1:0-3029 GCA_963643035.1 bacterium | reverse complement strand
TCAGGGAAGTCGAGACAGGCGATTCGAATCAGAGGACCAGCTTCACGATCGATGGGAAAGCCGTCTCAGACCATGAGGAAACCTCAGCATATTCCTTCGATGGCTCCACGCTGATGATCAAGGATGGCGGCCAGTATCATCTGGCTGGGCGCCTCAACGGCAACATCATCGTCAACACCACATCCGCGAATCCGGACTGCGAGCTGATATTCGATGGGTTCAACATATACGCGACCGATGTCGGCCACGCTATTCTATTCGATACGGCCAACACCGATTCGACCGGGGACCCCGATGCGAAATTCCTGATCACCATACCTGAGGAAACGACGAACTGCATCTTCCTCAAATCGAATGCTGATGTCGAGAAATACGACGTCGATGATCATACCCAAGCCGACAGATACATCGGCGCGGTCGTTTCCATCGACAAACTGACATTCGACGGCGTCGGCACTTTGGCGATCGTCGCGAGAGGATATCAGACGCATGCTGTCAATGCGAAGAACATAATCATCGAGGGATACCTCAGAATGTATGTCTCCAGCACGCATGATGGCTTCCACGCAAGGCACGCTTTCAGCATGATGAACGGCTATGTCGTCATCGACAGAGTCGATGTCGATGCGATCGTCGGCGATTACGCGAATATATATGGCGGAAAGCTGTTCATAAACGATTGGGGGCTCAGATCCCCAGCGGGATGGGCCGCTCAGGCAATCGATTGCTCCAAGCTATACGAAGACCCCGATAACAACCCCTGCATCTGGGGCAACGCCGAAGTGCATCTGACCGGCGCGCATGCTCCGGCGAGGCTGAACACCGGAAAGGGAAAGGGATATGATTCCGACAACATGGAAGCGGACGCCAATTTCTTCTTCGACAGAAAATGGAGATTCGCGCCCGGCACCAAACTGTTCATAAACGAGGATGCCGCGAAAGGCACGACTCAGCGCATCACCGATGCTCAATATGATGCTGGAAAAGACAGCTTCAAGCGCCTGACCGAGACCTGGTTTGGCGATAAGGACGGCACGAAGATACTGGCCATCAAGAAATTCGACGATGATGCCGGAACATCCGAGTACACAACCGGGACGGCTGACACGGATGTGAGCGGCGCAGACCATATAGTATATGAAGTCATCAACCTAGATGGCTCAACATATGAGTGGCACAAAACATTCGAAAAGATGTTCAATGACGGCTCTGAAGCCGGCTGGAGCATAGAGCCGAAGACATGTAAAAGACATGGCTCGGACGGCACGCTTCAGGATGGCCTCGCGACATATGAGATCGGCACGATCTCAGATGAATATGGCGAGCATCCCGCGATATACCTCCATAACTATGATAATGGCCAGGATTTAGACGAGAATGGAAACGTGCAGTACGATGGAACAAATATCGAATTCAATAAGCCGGAATACACGGTCAGAGGATATGTTCCATACGCGATCAGGTTCGTCGGCTTCGGAATTCATGAGGATGGCACCCCCGCGAGCGCAGACGAATACAGCAACACCAGCACCAGCCCGAGGCTAATCCTCGACGGCGCATGCATCACGATGACGAATTCGGCAACGATCAGCTATCAGAAGAATGGCATTAAGTATTCCAATGGAATGTATAATGCGGGCAAAAAGAACCTCGATGTCAGAACGAGCGACCGCGTCATGGCGAACTATGTCGTGTCAGACATCGATGAATCAATCGCCGATGGGCACACTTATGATTCGTTCGTAGCCAACACCAAATATGAAAAGGGATATAAATTCACATACGACGGCAGGCTGTACCAGGTTGAGGAAGCCATCGCGCTGTTCACCGAGGCAGCGTATCCGATCAGCTCGGATTCGTTCGACGCCCTGACCTTCAGCGCGATCAATTCCGAGAAGAACATACATGTCAACGTCGATAGCCCGCTGTATGTCAAATCGCACAACAAGCATGGCATCGTCGCGGACAGCGGCGATGACATCGAGATAAAAGGCAAAGACATATACCTTCTCGACATCGGCAGCGCCGGAATCAAAGGCGCCGAGACAGACAAAATCATGGAGCTGCTCGGCAAAGATTACAACAGACTGCATGTATATGCCGACGCTGTAGGCAAAGTCATGCAGATCGGCAAGAAGAGCAAGGACGGCGGCGCATTCTATGGCATCAACTACGAGGTCATAGCGACGAACTACGACAAGTATCTGTACTCCAGCGTCGCATATAATGTCAACAAGACATCCGAAGACGGCAGCATGGGCAAATTCTGCGCGTTCTATGCTGTCCCTGGAGACGATGGAGCCCAATATGACCCCGAATTCTGCACAATCATGGCCGGTGGCAACTCAATCAATGAGACATCGTTCGAGAACGGAAGCTCCGGCGTAGGATACTGGGCGTCTCTGAAATACAACGACGATGAGCAATACGGCCTGAATCTGACGAATGTCGAAGCGACGAAGATATATCCGAAGGACATCATCTATCCTTGGCAGCAATACAACACCGCGGATTACACATACGATGTAACGACGAGCATCAGCTCCAAATTGGAAGAGCTGTCTACGACGCTGAGCAATCTTCAGCAATTCATAATATTGCCGGATTCATTCGCGTCGTGCGTCATCGCAGTCGATGCCGCCAATCCGCTGAGCGGAACGATCGCCGTGACTCTCGGCCCGTCCGATTGCGTTGAAGCGGCCAAAGACATCGAATGGTCGTCCAACAGAACGAATGTCACGTTTGAGAAAATAGACGGCCTATCCGCCAAATTCACAATCGCCGAGGCATCCGATGCGCTTACCGAAGGCAAGTGCAAGCTTAGAGCGACAATAGCGAAAGTCCAGAATATATATGGCGAAGCGAATCTGACCATCAAGAACGGCAAAATAACCGGAGTCAAGAACAACGCGTTCAAGTATTATGTGAGCGAAGTTGAAACAGGAACTCTCACGGTGCCGGAAATCTAATAACAAAAAAAAGAACAAGCTCGAAACTTGTTCTTTTTTGATGTTTATTTTCCGGACAGA
>CAVIKO010000197.1:0-3080 GCA_963643035.1 bacterium | reverse complement strand
ATAGTAAACCTTGAACCACGCGATTCGGAAAGCCATCATAACATAGGCAACCGCATGGGCTTTCGGGAAAAGATATTTCACCTTCTTGCAGGAGCCGATATACCAGTCCGGTACCCCTGCGGCAATCATTTCCTCCTCGGCTCCCTCCGGCAAGCCGCGCCCCTTTCGCACAGATTCCATGATTTTGAAGGAACGCTTTTCCGGCATACCGCAGGAAATCAGGTAGAGCATGATGTCATCCCGGCAGCCAATGGTGGAATCGACGGTGGCAGTTTTGGAGGTAATCAAATCCCGCGCGTTGCCCAGCCAGACATCGGTGCCGTGGGTATAGCCGGAAATCCGCACCAGAAAATCAAATTTGGTCGGCATGGTATCCAGCAGAACGCCCCGGGTGAAGCGTGTATTGAATTCCGGTACGGCCACAGCACCGGTCGGACCGAGAATCGGGTCATTTTTATATCCAAGGACTGCGGAGGATGTGAAAATTGACATGGTTTTTTTGTCATCCAGCGGGATCGTTTTGGCATCAACGCCGGTCAGATCCTCCATCATTCGAATCATGGTGGGATCATCGTGCCCCAGCATATCCAGCTTCAGCAGGTTTTCCTCCATGGAGTGGTATTCAAAATGGGTTGTGATCTGGTCCGCATTCGGGTCATCTGCCGGATGCTGCACGGGGCAAAAATCCCAGATTTCGTTTTCCTGGGGAATGACCACAAGCCCACCGGGGTGCTGGCCTGTTGTGCGCCGCACACCGACGCAGCCGGAAGCCAAACGTGCTTCTTCTGCATGGCTGGCAGTTTTTCCCCGCTCCGAAAGGTATTTCTTTACATAGCCATAGGCTGTTTTCTCGGCCACCGTTCCGATGGTACCGGCACGGAAAACATGGGATTTTCCGAACATTTCAATGCAGTACGCATGAGCCCTTGCCTGATATTCACCGGAAAAGTTCAGATCAATATCCGGAACCTTATCGCCGCCGAAACCGAGGAAGGTTTCAAACGGGATATTGAACCCGTCCTTTTCCATGGGTGTCCCGCATTTGGGACATACGGCGTCCGGTAAGTCGGCACCGCAGTTGTAGCCCTCCGGAACATTCAGCTCAGTATATTTGCACGCCGGGTTCGGACAGCGGTAATGCGGCGGAAAGGAATTCACCTCGGTAATGCCGGACATATAGGCCACAATAGACGAGCCGACGGAGCCACGGGAGCCAACCAGATATCCGTGCTCCAGAGAGTTCTGCACGAGCTTCTGGGCGGACATATAGATGACATCGTAATGGCAGGAAATAATGTCGTGAAGCTCTGTTTCCACGCGTTTGCGAAACAGCTCCGGCGGATTCTCTCCGTAAAGCCTGTGAAATTTGGTGTAGACCAGATTTTTCAGATCCTCTACGGAGTTTTCAATTTTCGGTGCAAACAGATTGTGGGGGACCGGGCGGAGGGTTTCGCACATATCTGCGATGTAATTTGGATTGGTAACAACCACTTCGTAAGCCTTTTCAGCACCCAGGTATGAAAATTCCTCCAGCATTTCATCGGTTGTGCGGAAGTACAGCGGATTGGGACGGTCGGCGTCTTCGAACCCTTTTGTTGCCAGCAAAATGTGTCGGAAAATTTCGTCCTCCGGGTTCAAAAAATGTACGTCCCCGGTAGCGACAACAGGCTTATGCAGCACGGTACCCAGGCGGACAACTGTTCGGTTAAAGTTTCGCAGGTCTTCTTCGGTGCTTACAAGTTTCTTTTCCAACATGAACCGATTGTTCGCGAGCGGTTGAATTTCCAGAAAATCATAGAAGGAGGCCAGACGGAGAAGCTCGTCCTCGCTTTTCCCTTCCACGATTGCCTGAAAAAGCTCACCGGCCTCACAGGCAGAGCCGATAATCAGACCCTCCCGTTTATCGAGCAGCTCGGACTTTGGAATTCGCGGGACGCGTTTAAAGTACTTCAGGTTGGAATCCGAAATCAGATGGTAGAGGTTGCGGAGTCCTACCTGATTTTTTGCAAAGAGAATAATGTGACGGGCATGTCTGTCACCGATTCGACCTTTGGAGCGCAGAGAAATCATGGCCGGATTGATGGCCTGCAGCGAGTGGACGGAATGGTCGGCTTCGAGCTTTTGCATCAGGCGATACATAATCAAGCCGCAGGTAAGGGCGTCATCGGCCGCCCGGTGATGGTTGAAGTCCGGCAGCTCCAGCGCCTTGGCGACAATATCCAGCTTAAATTTGCTCAACTGGGGCAGCAGGTTCTGCGCCAGAATCAATGTGTCCGCGGCGGTAAATGTGTAGGGGATGTCTGCCGCCTTGCAGGCAATCCGAAGAAATCCCGTATCAAAATCAGAATTGTGGGCAACCAGTACGCTGTCCCTCACAAATTGCAGAAATTGTGGAAGAACGTCTTCAATTTTCGGCGCATCGGCCAGCATTTCGTCGGATATGCCGGTCAGTTCTACGATTTTCGGCTCCAGATGGCACCCCGGATTGATGAAGGTCTGGAAACGTTCAACCTCCTCGCCGCAACGCATGCGGACTGCGCCGATTTCAATCATATGATCATGTCGGGGATTCAGACCGGTGGTTTCCAGATCGAAGGCGACATACTCCTGATCAAATGTGATTTCACGGCTTCCGTGCACGACAATCCGGTCATCTACATCGTTTACATAATACCCTTCGCATCCGTAGAGGATTTTTATATTCTGGTCTGTGCCGGCAACTTTTGCCTTGGCGGCAGCTTTCATCGCGTCCGGGAAAGACTGCGCAACACCATGGTCGGTGATGGCGATTGCCTTGTGGCCCCAGGCCGCAGCCTGCTTTACGGCGGCGGCCGTATCTGTCAGTGCATCCATGTTGCTCATTGTGGTGTGCAGATGCAGCTCTACGCGTTTTTCCCCGGGGGCGTTGTCCGACCGTTTGGGCATGGAGCTGCGCTGAATTGCATAGACCTTGAGCACCATGTCATTCTCATAACGGTCTTCTTCCAGTTTGCCCTGTACGCGCAGCACAGAGCCTACCTGTACATTCTCCAGAATCGGTTTGGCATCCTTAGCTTCCATAAACCGGGTGACCCGGATTG
>CAVIKO010000196.1:0-3090 GCA_963643035.1 bacterium | reverse complement strand
ACCCAGAGCTTATCGGGGTCGGATATAAAGAAAACACGTTTAATGAAGAAGATTATCAGTATCACAAGCACGCTCACACCGGCCAAAAGCTGCGATACGCGGATATCGGAATTCGGCAGATACAGGCTGTCGGTGCGAAGACCCTCAATGAATACGCGCACCAGACCGTACCATCCGATATACATGAGGAAGAGCTGACCGTCAAAACGGCGCTGTTTTTTCTTGGAATAAATGTGCAGAAGCAGAAGTCCCAGTGCGTTCCAGAGAGATTCATACAGGAAACAGGGGTGAACATACGTGGTCGTGCCGGTGCTCGGGTCGGTGAGACCCATGCGGCAGAATATGTCGGTAACGCGGCCGTATGCCTCGCGGTTTATGAAGTTGCCCCAGCGACCAACGGACTGGCCGATGAGCAGACCGAATCCCAGAACGTCAAACATCGCGCCCGCAGGAATTTTCTTTATGGCGCACATGATGAAAACGCCCAGAACGCCACCGATAATGCCGCCGTATATGGCAAGACCGCCTTCCCAGATTTTGAAGATGTCCATCAGATTATCGCGATACTGGTCAAAGTAGAAAATGACATAGTAAGCTCTGGCGCAGATGATGCCCAGAGGGACGGCCAGAATAAGGGTATCTATCAGGTCATCGGATGTAATGCCGAACTGCGTGCAGCGCTTTGAGCAATAAAGCACGGCCAGAATAAAGCCGACGGCGATTATCACGCCGTACCAGTAAAACGGACGTCCCAGAATGGTAAAGTAGCGTGTGGGGTTAATGGAGAACCAGTCTCCGAGCATGGGAAAGGTAATTGTGGCATTGCTCATAGCGGGATTGCTTCCTTTCGGGATTAGTATTGATACTGTCCTTCGCCCTCAGCGAAGAAGTACAAACGGGTTAAGAGAGCCCCGGCACGTCGGGGTGAATTTGCGTACCCAAGGCGCCAGACGGATTATAAATCAGCTTGTGACAATAGTAAAGCATTAAATGGGAAGGGCTTAATCGGAGCCGTCCGCGGAGCCGCGCAGAAAATACATCGCGTCGCATACAACGGTATCGGCAACGGGGATAAGCTGCTCTTTTGTGACGTCTTCTGTCAGTGCCGCCAACTCGTAGGGAGAACATTCCATCCCTTCCGTGTTCTGTTCAAGCCAGTAATTTTCAAGCGCGGGACAATCATCCGAGAGGGCTTCCAGCGCTGTGCGAACCTTCTCTCGGGATTCTTTCACATCGTCATCGGAGAAGCAGCCGGAGCGTACGGCATCGAGAGCGGAGAGTACCTCATTTTCGGCTTCGTCCCGGTTTTCGGGCGCGATATCGCAGGAGACCTCCAGAATGCCCTTCTGCCGATGCAGACGGCACAAAACATCGCGGCATAAACCGAGCTCATCGTGCAGGCGCCCGGCCAGCTTACGATTAATCAGTTCGGCGAATACCGTCAACTCGGCGCAGGAGGCCGTATCCATGCATTCGCCCATGCGGAAGCCGATTTCCAGCACACTCTGCCGCGCGTCCATTTCTTCCTCGAATCGGCGAATATCCTCATCAACCGTGTTCATGCGTATTTCAGTGCCTATGTCGAGGTCAATTTCCCCGCGCGGCAAATTGAGAAGTGATGTGCGCAGAACGTCGACGATTTTTCCCGAAGGGACATTTCCACGATAGAAAATCTCAATCGGGGATGTGAGAAGGAGATTTTTGTAGTGCTTTGTCAGAGTGCGGTAGTAGATGTTTTCGGCCTCGGACTCGCTCCCGACGGCCGGCACTGCGTAATCCTCGTAGGAGCACATCTGCTCAATAAGACGGCGCGAGGCGTAAGCGCGGATGTCGTTATATTCGCTGTCAATGTCATCGACAAGTCTGTCTTTTTCCTCGGTTACGTACTGGGGAAGCAAAAGACCGCCGCGTGTATTGGGAGAGAGGAGTATTTCACCTGTCAGCTCAATTATTTTCTCTGTAACGGACATGCCCCCGGCGGAACTGTCATCGGTAAAGGAAGCGAGGAGGCCTATAGCCTGAATTTCGCCCAGTTTCCGGGCTGTGGGAATTATACTCGCACAGTGAAGCTCACCCATTGCGGCAACAAGACTGTCCGCATCGGGGTGATTCTGGGAACCGCGGAGCAGAACACGCGGAATTACGGCGTTTTTTGCCGCGTTTTCACGGCAAAGCTGCGTGAGCAGATTGAGACTGAAACAGCCGGTCTTGCACTTGCCGTCATAAAGACAGGTCAGGTACACAAACGGCATTATCTCATCTCTGAAGAACTCCATACCGCAAACCTCCTGAAGTGTTAATTATATCGCCGGAGAGCACGGGAAACGGTGATATACACATACTTACCTTTATCATATCACAAGAGAGACAATTTGAAAATGAAATCTTTGTTAATTTCCGAATGAAACGGGCAATTGGCGATAGACGGCGGAAATACCAGCACATGGACTATTTTGACATAAAAGAACATCGCAGTTCGGAGGCTTTTTGTCGCTTTGCGGATTGACATGGCCGCCGCTTACAAATATACTGGAGACATACGAAAACCCCGGATTTTTTTGAATTTTTTAGGGAGGGCGCGCAAATGATCAAAGGCCAGCAGATGTATGAGGGAAAGGCAAAAAAAGTCTTTAAGACCGACGACGAGCGTTATCTTATAGTTGAGTACAAAGACGACGCAACCGCTTTCAACGGTCTGAAAAAAGGCACCATCACCGGCAAGGGAGTTATCAACAACCGCATGACCAACAAACTCATGGCCATGCTGGAAAAAGCGGGAGTCTCCACTCATTTCGTGGAGGAGCTGTCCGATCGCGAGACCGTAGTCAAAAGCGTCAAAATTGTACCTCTGGAAGTTATAATCCGCAATATAGCGGCCGGCTCTTTCTCCAAGCGCTTCGGCGTCGAGGAAGGCATTGTATTCGAAAACCCGACCATAGAGTTCTCATATAAAAACGATGATCTGGGCGACCCGATGATAAACACTTATCACGCCCTGGCTCTGAAACTCGCCACCGCCGATGAGATAAAGACCATTGAGGCCATGGCATTCAAGGTGAATGAGGAGCTGAAAAAGTATTTCCTCAGCAT
>CAVIKO010000195.1:0-3096 GCA_963643035.1 bacterium | reverse complement strand
CAATTAACCAATCATCATTAAAAAATCTTATGATACAAATTGTAAATATGTAAAAACAAACAGAAAACCAGTGGTGTATCTCGTCTTGAATTTACAAGTGTAATAAGACAAGCAATGTTTTGTATATTAATTTTTGTAAACAAGCTGGAAAAACTGGAAAATTTGACGAATAGTCAAAAACAAGCTGGCAGATATTTGCGAAGGATTTTCAAATGATTGTTAACTTTGCGCACGCTAATGAGATTATCGGATATCAATATGACGGAAACTCACATACCTGAAATACACATAGAGGACTACAGTTATCCCCTGCCGGACGAAAGGATCGCGAAATATCCGCTTGCCGAACGCGATGCGTCCAAGCTGCTCGAATATGAAGACGGAATAATCCGTGAGCACACATTCCGGGATCTCCCGGGTCTTCTGCCAGTCGGCTCTCCGATGGTTTTCAATGACACGAAAGTCGTTCCGGCAAGGATGCACTTCCAGCGCGAGACCGGTGCCGTGATTGAGATTTTCTGCCTTGAGCCGCTGTTCCCGGTAGAATACAATCTTATTTTCGCAGCAACAGTATGCTGCAGGTGGAAGTGCATAATCGGCAACGCAAAAAAATGGAAATCCGACACTCTGCACATCTTCAATCCGGAAAATTCCGCTGAAGTCGCTGAGATTGCCCTGACGGCGGATCTCGTGAGCCGGGACGGTCAGACTGCCGAGGTTGAGTTCAGATGGAAAAACGGCATCCCGTTCTCAAGGGTGCTTGAGGTATGCGGGAACATTCCGATTCCGCCATACCTGAACCGTGACACGGAGGCCGTCGATCAGGAGCGTTACCAGACCCTCTATGCGAAATACCGGGGTTCTGTCGCGGCACCGACTGCCGGACTGCACTTCACTGAACGTGTCCTTGACGACATCAGAAGCCGTGGAATCGATGTGGAGGAAGTCTGCCTCCACGTTGGGGCCGGGACCTTTCTTCCGGTCAAGGACAGTCTCGTGGCGAAACATCATATGCACCGCGAGCCTTTTGCCGTAAAACTTGACCTGCTGCGAAAACTTCGTGAAAACGGCGACAATGTGACCGCTGTCGGCACCACATCCGTCAGGACACTGGAATCCCTGTATTATGTTGGAGTCCACTGCATCGAGGACGGAAAGCCTTCAGATGTCTCGCAGTGGGAACCCTATGAGCGTAATTTCACATATTCCTTTACTGAATCAATCGATGCGATAATCTCGTATCTCGAAAGTAACGGTCTCGACGTGCTCGTCGCCGGCACGCGCATAATTATTGTTCCCGGATTCCGTTTCCGCGTGGTCAAGACTCTGATTACCAACTTTCACCAGCCGCAGAGCACGCTCCTTCTGCTGATTTCGGCATTCGTCGGAGGCAACTGGAAACCCATTTACGACTATGCCCTCGCCAATGGTTTCCGTTTCCTCAGCTACGGCGACAGCTCCATACTTCATCGCGACTGCCGCTGATATTTGTCGATATTTTCGTATATTCGCGAGTTATTCGTGAAAAAGACTCCGTATGAGGTCGAGTGAAAAAATCCGCACGAGGTAAAAATTAAACGACTCAAGTTTCGCAGTGCGAAACTTAAATTAAACGAGATGGAAGATTTTAACGATATTGACGCAATCGGGCCTTTTAAAACCGATGCTGAGGCCGTTGACGCGTTCAGGCACATAGCTGCAAGCCCTCTTCTCCCGAGGATTTCAAAGTATTTCTATCCTGAAATGGATCCAGACTATCTCAAGGGTCAGCTGCTGCAGATGAATTCGGTCGATGATTTCCAGTATGTCATAATGTCCCAGATTGTCAAGCGCATTCTGGACACGACGGCGCACAATTTTTCCTATGACGGCTTCGCTAACATTGAAGACGGAAGGAAATTCCTTATGCTGTCGAACCACAGGGACATAATCCTTGATCCTGCGATCCTTCAGTGGGTTCTCTATCAGAACAATATTCAGCCTACGGAAATATGTGTGGGCGACAACCTGATTCAGAACAAGTTCATCGAGTATTTGATCCGTTCAAACCGTATGATCAAGGTCATCAGGGGCGTTTCTGCACGCGAACTCTACCTCTCGTCACAGAGGCTGTCGCGCTACATCCGCAAAAGCATAATTACCGGTGAGAGTTCAGTATGGCTTGCGCAGAGGCAGGGACGCACGAAGGACGGCTATGACACCACGGAGCAGGGACTTCTGAAGATGCTTGACATGAGCGGCAGTCCCGACAGTTTCAAGCAGAATTTTGCGGAGCTGAACATCGTGCCGATGAGCATTTCCTATGAGATTGAACCGTGCGATATCCTGAAGGCGCGGGAGATTTTCATAACGCAGCGCGACGGGAAATATCTCAAGGCGCAGGGCGAGGATCTGAACAGCATACTCGTCGGAGTGACTCAGCAGAAGGGGGACATCCACCTGAACATCGGCAGGCCGCTTACAGACGAGGAACTTTCTCTTGCTTCCCTCTGCGACAAGAATGACCGCTACCAGTACATCCGCCACGCCGTGAACATCCGCGTAGTCGACGGCTACAGGCTATGGAAAAACAACTATATCGCCTACGACATCCTGAACCCGGGTGACCGTTTCGCCGGGAAATACACCGATGCAGACAGGAAATGGTTTGTCGATTATATGGAGCATCAGCTCGATACTCTCGAGCCGGAGATTGACCGTGGGGGCGTGAGGGAGAATTTCCTGAAGATTTATTCGAATCCTATTGTGACCAAGGATATACGTTCCAAGGGCGGACTCCTCGTGTAAATTCCAAATTAAACGTCGGATAACGGCGTTATCCGAGCTCCGGGAAATCCTCACAACCGAAAGGTTGCTCCGGGTTTCCCGTCGCCGGATGCCTTGTTCTCCTCGTTTAATTTGAAATTTACGTTTCAGGTGGACGTCGGATAACGGCGTTATCCGAGCTCCGGGAAATCCTCACAACCGAAAGGTTGCTCCGGGTTTCCCGTCGCCGGATGCCTTGTTCTCCTCGTTTAATTTGAAATTTACGTTTCAGGTGGACGTCGGATAACGGCGTTATCCGAGCTCCGGGAAATCCTCACAACCGAAAGGTTG
>CAVIKO010000194.1:0-3174 GCA_963643035.1 bacterium | reverse complement strand
CTCTTTGCGGTGGCAATGATGCGCTCCTGGTCGGCGTGGAAGAGAGCCGTGGCCTGGGTGTTGGTTTCCGTATCAAACACGTTGTGCTTCATGTGTTCATCCTCCTCTTCTCCTTCATCGGAGTTGGTTTTGTTCGTTTTCTTTTCAATCGCTTCTTCCAGAATGGCATACATGACGAGCTTCTGCTTGTCCGTCATCGTATCGAGGACATCGCCGACAAGATACCGATTGTCTGCTATCACTACTCGAAGGCCTCACGGTTGAGTTTGTAGGCGATGTAAGCGTCCATCATTGCCGCAACGGCGTCGATCTTTTCTTCGTGTCGTTTCTTCATCAGCTTGCGGTTGCCGTTCGTGTCCTGCGCAGCCATGCAATGCCCCATTGTAAAAGCCATAATTGCCTCGTCAAACAAAAGCATCCGCTCCTCGGACAGCTTCTTCAGCTCTCCCAGCGGAACGGATTCTGTCTTGGATCCCTGTATGACTTTTTCGATTCCAAATGGCCCGTTTTCGCTTTCCCAGCGTGCAATGAATTCCTTTGCGTTGTATGGATCGTAACCGACGCATTGCTTGTTGCATAGCCGTTTCCTGACTTGCCTGCGTTCATAGCGCACACGGGAACCATCTTCGTTCGGTACAGGAACGAGCTGCTCGACGAAGTAGTACCAGCCGAATATGTCCTCAGCCCATAGCTTAAAGCTGTCCAATAGATGAAGGTCGGAGCCGTCGGTCAGTGTCAGCTCTGCCTCGCAATAGGCGATGAATCCCTCAACGACGGCGTCGTCATACCAGAGCGACGGGTCTTCAATCTTTGCGTCGATTCGATGCATCTGTAAGTCGATCTCTTCGCAAACGGGAATTCGGCCCGCTCGAGCCTCCTCGCGGAACGCACCATAATATCTGGGAACAGCGGTGTTAGACATCATGACGTGCCACTTCCACCGCGTTTTTGCCGCTCCCTATCAATTTTTGCTGCGTTTTCATACCATTTTGCGACTATGGAAATGATTTCAGGGGACATGTCGTTCACATCTAAGTCTTTGTAGTCGTCGATGTCGAAAGAATCTGTTTTCCCGCTTTTTGTGATCTTATCGAAGGCTTTATCAACCAGCCAATCGAGGGATCGGTCGCGCAATCGATCAAATGCACGTTTCAAGACCTTCTTTGTTTCACCGGTGGCAGCAGCCTTTTGGCGTGCAAGAAGGTCTCGATACCGTTCCTCTTCGCTAAGCCTGGCATTCTTTTCTCGAAGCTCGTCGATGCTCATTTCCTTTGGATCGTCGGCTCTTTTCCGTTTGACGATGGCCTTGCCCTTGACATGCCCCAACTGCTCCGGGGTGCGTCGGATTCCCCATTTCATACCTTTAATGCCATGGTGGGACAGAGAACGATTCATATAGGTCACTCCTCCTTTCAAACTATTTGCATGCATAGAACAAAGAGACCTCGATTTTCTCGAGATCTCTTGAAATAGACTCACAGCGAGAATCAGCCCAATATTGATTCTAAAGAGATTTCACTCTTCGTCAGATAAGTCTTAATCGAAATCGAAGTTCAGACCGGTCTCTTTCTGGAAGACGGCTGGAGAATAAGAAACACTTACATGATCCCTTTCGATCAATGAAATGTAATCAACTTGGGAGTCATCCCATGGCTTCGTAACGACATAATATACCTTTCTGCTGTCCGATTTTTCACCACGTTTGACCTCGACCAGCGTTTGATTGTTAAATGCCGAACGAATGCGATACGTACCGGTAGGTATATCCAGCCCAACCACATAGCTTCCCGCAGGAACGATTGTCCCAGCCGGAGTTTCATATTTGTAGAGCTGGCCTTCTTCGAATTCCGATTTACACAACATTACCGGATACTGCACTACATCGAGGTATGAATTCTCTGGGAGGTCGAAAACGATGGATCGATCACCTAAAAGTAATCCCTCGCTAAAAATGCAGTCTTCTTTATCGTTCTCTAATACATAAACTGAAATCCGAGACGCGGCATTTTGTCCGGGTTCAAATGTATTCACTCTTGCGTACCATATTCCAGCCTTGATGTCTTTTCCGACAATATACTTGCCGGGCTGTAAGAGGATTGGCTCGGAATCAATTCGGGAGCTATACTCCATGTCGACGGCTTTCTTGAGCGCCAGCAGGCTGGAGTCGTCCATTGCCTCCAGATCAAGCCCTTCAGCAAGAACGGGGGTAGCAAGAAGCAGCAGAACCATCAATGTCGCGAGAAATCTCTTCATGAAATATCAACCTCCTTCATGCACTATGTACAGTATAGCACATCTGACTCAACGCGTGATTAATCCTGCATTAAATATGTGTCCATTTGTACTGCGATAGAGCCCTAAATAGAATCAATCGGATCGGTATCAGCGGCTGCGTTCAACCGCCATTCGAGCTCGGTTCTCCCCGCCGATAACGAATTCGTCCGGCTTCCCTCCCCCGAGGAACTCCAGCGCGATACGGGACAGCCCGATCGTTCGAATGGAGGACTTTGTTTTCGGCATTTTGACCTCCGGCATATTTCGCGTCGGATGGGTAACAGCCCGGCAGATATGCAGCTGCATGCTTTTTCGTTCGCTGTAATCTCGATGGTGTATCGAGCCAGGCTCTCCGCCTTAATCAGCAGCGAAAACTTTCCTTACTATTACCATCTCCGAAGCCGCGCCGGTATCGATCTCGCCATCGGCCGCGCGCTTCGCGAGAAACGAACCTTCAATGAAAGTCGATTCATCAAGTGGTGACAGGAGGAATCAAACCATGACCGGTACAACCCTCGTATCCCGTCCAACCGACACCCTGCTCATCGGCTACGGCTCCATCAACCATCCCGTCGACCGCGATCCCGTCTGCGGCTACAACGGCATCATCGGCGACACCTGTCCCCAATGCGGCCGCCGCGAAAACGAGAGGATCGTGAAGGAACGGATTCCGAGAGTGCGGGAAACCTGAGTTCATATTTTGAACGCGGGCAGTTGTGGTTTCAGTGCTTTCGTGGTATACTATGGTCGTACAAGTATATAAGCAAGGAGGAACGCAAGCGATGTACACGACGGATTCCCTGAAAACGATTCTCACGCCGATTGCGAAGCGGTACGGCGCGAAAAAGCTGTCCGTGTTCGGCAGTGTGGCACGCGGTGAAGCGACGGAAAGCAGCGACG
>CAVIKO010000193.1:0-3242 GCA_963643035.1 bacterium | reverse complement strand
GGTGAAACGCATGCAGACAGTGTATTCGACCTATTACCCCATGAGCAAAGTACAGGGAAAAAGCGCGTTTGACAGGCATTTTAAGCGAAAAGATTCCTTTGAAAGGCCCGAAAAGCGCTCGCCATATGACGACGCTTCCTATCGTCCGTCCGGTAACGGCCGAAACGGCAGCAGGGATTCCGGCAGCGGAATGGGCTATATATGTATTACAATTTTATTGCTGTTTTTGCTGTATCCTGTCGGATTGTTTTTCCTGTGGTCGCGGAAAATCCGCTGGAGCGGCGGGGCGAAGTTTCTGCTTACGCTCGTCGCGGGCGCGGTTTTCTGCGTGCTGCTCGTGTTTGCCCTGACGTATAAGACGGAAAATCCCACCGTCAAGCGCGTGCAGACGGCGGTCTCCGACGCGTTCGACTGGATATACGACCAGACCGGCGGCGGAATCGACGCGGTCGGCAAGTGGGCGGGCGACCGCCTGAATGAGGCGAAGGACGTCGCGCTGCGCGCGTGGGACGGCATGGATGAGGACGTCGCAAGGCTGGGTCTTGAGGCCTACAGCCACGTCGGTACAAATATCGACGCGGTGAAGAACCGTCTGCCGCGCCTTCTGCTGAACCAGTTCAAGACGTGGATCAACTATCAGGAGCCCGTTGAAGACACGGTTCCGATTCGTCAGGCGACGCCGGATCGGGGCGTGAGCGTGGTTGGCGCGACGCAGGCCTCTCCGGACGCGGCCGAGCCGCAGGCGCTGCCGACGCTTTCGCCGGCGGAAACGGACATGCCGACTCCGACGGAAACGCCCGTGCCGACGGCTACGCCGACGCCTACCCCCAAGCCGGTGACGCTTCCGCCAATCAAGGAAGCGGCGTACGCGCCGGTGTACTTTACCGCAGGCGGAACCTATTATCACGAAACAAAGAACTGCAGTGGCATGATGAACGCCGTGTCCCACACGCTGGGCGAAGCGAAGGCGGCGGGCAAGCAGACCTGCCAGAAGTGCAACGTGACGCCGTACAGTATGCTGGACTGCGAACACTATCTGTGGGTCGACGGGCGGCGCAACGTGCATACCACCGACGAATGCCCGATCTTCTCCGGCGAACGCTATACGCTTCTGCCGTTTGAAGATGTGTACGAGGGCGGCTATGTCTACTGCCCCACCTGCGGCGCGGATGTGTGCTATGAGTATATGGTGCAGAACGACGAGCAGTTCTCCATAGACGGCGACGCCGATCAGGAGCTGCAGGCGCTGTATAACTACGAACGCACGATCACGGTCTACTACAGCGAGAACAGCCGCAGCTACCACGCCAACACGGCCTGCCAGCGCATGACAAATTCGAAATACGTGCACACCCTCTATCAGGCTCTGCACGTAGACAAGAAAAACCGCTGCGGCCTGTGCCATCCCATTACAGAGGAAGAAGCCAGAAATGCGATGACGGCGACGAAGCCGTGAGTATGTGGCGGGGGAGCAAGCTCCCCCGCCACTGCCACCCCCTTGGGAAGCGGATACGATTTCCTGCGGAAATCCCAGCCCATTGACAAAGGTCGAAGAAGAAAGAAAATTCTTCGGCCTTTTACTTTTACATAGAAAAATAAAAAACCAAAAGGAAAAAGCCTGTGCCATGTCGAAATAATAATAGAGAAGAAGAGCAGGAGGCATCGCACATGCTGAAAGAACGGCGCGAGAAGCAGGAGAAAATGGATTTGGTGATCTTGGAGCAGATGATACCGGAAGATCATCTGTTGCGAAGAATTGACAGAGTGGTAGATTTCGGCTTCATCCATGAGCTGTGCGCGCCGTTGTACTGCGCGGACAATGGACGACCGGCAATGGATCCAGAGATACTGTTTCGGATGCTGTTCATCGGTTATCTGTACGGAATCAAGTCCGAAGCGCGGCTGGAAGAGGAAGTCAACTACAACATGGCGTACAAATGGTTCTGCGGGTTGGAACTGACGGAGAAAGCGCCGGACGCGACGACGATCAGTCAGAACCGCAGACGCCGATTCCGGGACAACGACATTGCGGAGAAGATATTCAACGAAATCCTGCGGCAGTGCATCGCCAAGGGGCTGGTGGGCTGAGCAATCCTGTACACGGATTCCACGCACATCAAGGCAAAGGCGAACAAGCACAAAAAACGATTGGTAGAGGTGGCGGAAACCCCGAAGGCCTACATGAAGGAGTTGGACGCACAAGTCGATCGTGACAGAAAAGCGCTCGGGAAAAAGCCGTTCGACCACGATGACGACGATCACAAAGGCAGCGGAACAACGAAAAGAATGGAAAGCACGACGGATCCGGAGAGCGGTCAGCAGTCGCGGGACGGCAAGCCGGACGGCTTCCATTACAGCGAGCATCGCACGGTAGACAGTCTGCATAACGTGATCGTGAACGTACACGTAGAGCCCGCGAACATTAACGATATAACGCCCGTGCCTGAAATACTCACAGAAATCGAACAAAGACTTGAGAAACTGCCGAAGTATATGGGGTTGGACGCGGGATACCACAGCGCATGGATTGCGCATCTGCTGGAAAGCAAGGGAATACAGGGCGTAATCGGATATCGAAGACATACCCACAAGACGGATACCTACGGAAAATACCGATTCAGCTATAACTGGGAGTACGACTTCTATACCTGCCCCGAGCATCACCGCCTGTACTGGAAAACCACCACGCGCGAAGGCTACCGTCAATACTTCTGCGATTCAAAGACGTGTTCGCAATGCCCCAGACGAACAGAGTGCTTTGGCAAGAGTATGACGAGAAGGATGGTGGAAAGACATGTCTGGCAGGATGCTCTGGATGAAGTTACAAGCTTCACCAAGACTCCGCAGGGGAGAAGCATCTATAATCGGCGCAGGGAAACGATTGAACGTTCTTTTGCTGAAGCGAAGGTCCATCATGGCCTGCGCTTTGCTCGCATGCTCGGAATTCGCAATATGCGCGAACAATGCTTCCTGACCGCCGCGATCCAAAATATCAAGAGGATGGTCTCCTCTTTCTTCTTAGCTCTCTTCTGCTTTTCTCTACAACAAAACCCCGTCTTTGCTGTTTGACGGGGTTTGTCAATGGTCTGGGGGTGCGAGATGGTTCGCACCCTCTCGCGCTCTCCCGGGGCTGTTCTGGCGAAGATTTTGGTTCCCGACGAAGCAGGCTGTTCTTTTGATAGCTTTCGTTTCCGACGGCACGGGCGTGGGGCGCTCTGCTCCCCTACACCCCCTCGGGTGAC
>CAVIKO010000192.1:0-3275 GCA_963643035.1 bacterium | reverse complement strand
CTCAAATTCCTCTTTATATTTGCGTTCCTCTTCGTCATTGCAATAGACGAAATGCCCGGGCAGAACCTCGCGCAAAACCGGCTTATCGATGCTGTAGTCGTGATCCCGCAAGGCGTTGTAGATAATTCGGGTGCGCTGCTTTTCCGAATGCGGATCCGGCAGGGGAATGGCGGAAAGCAGTGCGCGCGTATAGGGATGCATGGGATGCGCGAACAGCTCCTCCGTTTCGGCCATTTCAACCATCTTGCCGTAGTACATGACGCCGATGCGGTCGGAGAAGTACTTGACGACCGACAGATCGTGCGCAATGAACAATATGGTCAAGCCCAGTCTTTCCCTCAACTCATTGAGGAGATTGATGACCTGTGCCTGAATGGAGACGTCCAGCGCAGAAACGGGCTCATCTGCGATGAGGAGATCCGGATTCATGATGATCGCCCGCGCAATGCCGATTCTCTGGCGCTGACCGCCGGAGAACTCATGCGGATAGCGGCCGGCATGCTCCCGCACCAGCCCGACCATCTCGAGCATCTCATAGACCTTGTTGTCAATGTACTCCTGATCCTTGATGCCGTTGATCACCAGACCTTCCGCGATGATTTCCTTGACGGTCATGCGCGGATCCAGGGAAGCAATCGGATCCTGGAAGATCATCTGAATTTTGGTAATCAGTTTGGAATGCTTTGCGACATTCAGATCATGCCGGTACTTTTTCTTCAGCTCCGCCGCTTCCTCGCCGCTCGCATTCTTCAGCTTTTCTTCGTATTCCGCCTTCACTTCGCCGGCCAGCTTATCGGCGTATTCCCTGTCGGAATGCTTCTGGTCGTAACGGGCCAGCTTGGCCTGCTTTCGGTTTTCCGCGATGGTCTCCGAAAGCTTCTTTCTCGCCTCCGCGATTTTTTCATCGTTTTGGGCCTTATGATCGGGGTTTGCCGCAGAATCCGCGTTGAGTGCTTTAATCTCCGCCGCCGTATTCGTTCGGGCGTCGGCAACGGCCTTGCGGTAGGACTGCGTCCCGGCACTGATCCTCTGTCCCTTAAAGTAAATGTTGCCGGAGGTGATGTTGTAAATCTTTATGATGGAACGGCCGGTTGTGGTTTTTCCGCATCCGGATTCGCCTACAAGGCCGAACACTTCACCTTTTTTGATGTCAAAGCTGACATCATCCACAGCCTTGGTGGGGCCGAAGTACTGGCAAAGGTGTTCTACACGCAGCAAGACCTCATCCGTCTGTTCAGGCATTGTGTTCACCTCCCGCTCGCTTTGCATTCATCCGCTGTATGCGGTCTGTAATGGTTTTGGGAATTTCCACCTTCGGCGCGTCCGGATGCAGCAGCCAGGTCGCGGCCTTATGCGTCTCGGATACGTCAAAGAAGGGCGGATGCTCCTCAAAATCGATCTGCATGGCGTACTTGTTGCGCGCGGCAAAGGCATCGCCCTGCGGAGGATAAATCATATTCGGAGGCGTACCGGGAATTGCATCCAGCTTGTCCTTGGTATCAAGGTCCGGCATAGAGGAAAGCAGTGCCCAGGTGTAGGGATGACGCGGGTCGTAGAAGATATCGTCCGCGGTGCCGTACTCGACGATTTTGCCCGCGTACATCACGGCGATATTGTCCGCCATATTCGCAACTACGCCCAGATCGTGCGTAATGAATATGATGGAGAGGTTTCTTTCCTTCTTCAGTTTGTTGATCAATTCCAGTATCTGGGACTGAATGGTCACATCCAGCGCGGTGGTGGGTTCATCGCAAATCAGGATGTCGGGATTGGCAGCCAGCGCGATGGCAATGACGATTCTCTGACGCATGCCGCCGGAGAACTCGAAGGGGTACTGATTGTAGCGCAGACGCGGCTCATGAATGCCGACCTCGTCCATGAGCTTAATGGCCATTTCCTTGGCCATGGTCTTGGTGACCTTATACACCGCAAGCGATGCAAGCTCCGTAAAGTGCGCGATGAGCTTATCCGTCCGCTCAGCGAAGTCCGTTTCCTGAGCCATGTACTCCTTGTAGTGCTCGCCCAGACGGTCGAGGATCTTCAGAATGTTTGCACGGAGCTCCTCAGGCGGGAACACAACCTTGGGTACAACCTTCCAGGTGACGGTTTTGCCGCGCGCGATCAGGCGCTCCCGATTTCGAACCTGGCGCTCGTAGCGGGCTTCTTCCTTGGGATTGTTTTTGAGGTAGTAGAAATAGCGCTTGACGGCATTGCTCAAAGAGGAGCGGAAAGTATAGGCCGTACTGTCCTTGATGTATTCCAGATGATCAATGGACTTCTCCACCGCATCGGAAAGCTCTGTGCAGCGTTTGACGGCGGCCGACTGATCAAATTCACCGGAATAAAACTCCCGAGCGCTGTCGATCAGGGGCAGCACCGCTTTCTTTCTCTCAAGCGCCGTCTCATAGGAATACTCAACGCCGGCCTTGGCCAAATCCACAAAGCGATCCATGAAGTTCTCTTTCAGGTATTTTCCCGCGACTTCATTGATCTTTTCAACCGGCTGTGTCATATCCGCATCGGCGCAGAAGAGCTTATAGTAGCCCATGCTGAAAAAGTCGGGCCTGGTCTGACGGAGAATCTTTCCCATCAGGCTTTGCAGCTTGTTCAGGGCCTTGATGACCGGCTCCATGTCGGGCTCTCTGCCGTGGATTCCCCGCGCCGCATGTGCAAGCTCTGTGCGCACTTCATCGATCTGGGCGCGGTCGTCGCGACAGAGGTAGCTTCCGCGCATGCGCGAGAGCATTTTGCGGTAGCTGTCCAGTTCCGCCTTATAGTCGAGCTTCTGCTTTTTGTCGATTTTGAAGAGCAGGTCCTCCGCATTGGCGCGAAGGTCATAGGCATCGGAATACGCGCGGTTATACTCGTTCTCCAGGTGATTGCTGACCATGCAGGTCTTGTTGAAGATCCTGAACAGGTCATTCACAGCCGCTGCATTTTCCTTGCCGGACTTGATGATATCTCCTTTTAGGAGATTCAGGAGTGCGTTAAACTCCGACCGGGCTTCGCGGCAGTTGGACTTATTCTTGAGCAAGGTCGCCTCGGTGATCTGCTTGCCGATCTTTACGATGGGGTTGAGCGAAGACAGAGGATCCTGGAAGATCATGGCAATCTTGTCGCCGCGAATGTGGTGGAATTCGTCTTCGGAAATTTTCAGAAGGTCCTTGCCGTCAAAGAAAATTTCTCCGTCCTCTACGATGCTGTTTCCGGCAAGTATGCCCAGAATCGCCTTTGCGGTAACGGATTTTCCGGAGCCGGATTCCCCGACGATGGCC
>CAVIKO010000191.1:0-3377 GCA_963643035.1 bacterium | reverse complement strand
CCGTGGCGGATATTACCGACAGCCTGAAAATGTTCTGCACGCTTCTCGAAAAGCACTACGGTCAGAAAGCCATTCTCCTGATCGACGAATACGATGTGCCATTGGATAAAGCGTATGAACATGGCTACTATCCGCAGATGATCGACCTGATCCGCGCCATGCTGGGATCTGCTCTCAAAACGAACAGCAGCTTGTTCTTCGCCGTGCTGACCGGCTGCCTGCGCGTTTCAAAGGAGAGCATTTTCACTGGCCTGAACAATCCGAAGGTCCGATCTATTACGGATGTCAAATTTGATGAATACTTCGGCTTTACGGACGAGGAAGTCCGCAAACTCCTGGCCGATTACGGATTGTCGGAACACTATGAAGAAGTTCGAGATTGGTATGACGGATATCTCTTCGGCAATCAGAACATCTATTGTCCGTGGGATGTAATCAATTATTGCGACGACCTGACCGGCGATCCGCAGGCGGAACCGCAATCCTATTGGCTGAACACCAGCGGGAACGATATGGTTCGAAGCTTGATTCAAAAGGCCGATACGGGAACTGCGCAGATGGAAATCGAGGAACTGATTTCCGGACGAACCATCAGCAAGCGCCTGAATGAGCAGCTTACGCACAATGAAGTGAACGGAAGCATCGACAATATCTGGAGCATTCTCTATATGACCGGTTATCTGACGCTCACGAAACGACCGTCGGGAGGCGTTTACACGCTCAAAATTCCCAACCGCGAAGTTCGCCAGATTTTTATGAACCAGGTGTTGGAATGGTTTAAGGATGAAACCTGTAAGAAAGAAGATAAGTTGCCCGATCTCTACAAGGCCTTCGAAACCGGCGACACAGAGACGATCACCGAATACCTGAACGACCAACTTCTGGATACGGTCAGCTTCTACGACACGCACGAGTCGTTCTATCACGGTTTCCTGTTAGCACTGCTGAACACCTGTGCCAACTGGCGCGTTTCCAGCAATCGCGAAAGCGGGAAGGGAAGAAGTGATATTATCGTCGAACGCAAAGACCGCAAGATCGGGTTTGTCGTTGAAGTCAAAAACGTCCGCGAAGAGGAGGAACTCGACGCAGCCTGTGAAAGGGCAATGAATCAAATCGAAGAAAAGCAATACGCCCAGCCGTTGCGCCGTTATCGCGTAAAAGAAATCCGTGCCTATGCTATTGCTTTCTGGGACAAGGAGTGCAAGGTCGTAATGAAACAGCTTGTGTGAATTTATGAAAAGGAATCTTGAAATCAAACCGAAAATTGTGTACAGTGACATTGTTCCACGGAAAGAATGCTGCGATTGATCGCATCAGCTGATCGCAAACTGATAGGAGAATGTTTCGGACGATACGGAATAAGGAGAATACGAATCAAATCGAGTCAATCAAAGGAAGAATGTCTAAAATGAATATCTGGGAAATTCTTCGCCAATTCTTCGTTTTGCAGTTGCTTGAGAATTCGCCCTTTGCTTTTTGTATGAAATCGTGTATAATAAAGGCAAGAACGGTGCTGAGGAGGATAAACGATGCTCACCAAGAAATTGCCGGTTGGCGTTGACAGCTTTGAAAAGCTTCGCAAGGAAGATTTCTACTATGTGGACAAAACCGGTTTGATCGCCGATATTATGCAGAATTGGGGAGAGGTGAACCTTTTCACCCGTCCGCGCAGATTCGGAAAAACTCTGAATATGAGTATGCTCAAATCCTTCTTCGAAATCAGCGGCGACAAAACCATCTTCGAAGGCACAGAAATTGCGCAGAATCAGCAATTGTGTGAGACCTACATGGGAAAATACCCTGTGGTGTTCATTTCACTCAAAGGCGTGGATGGGCTGACGTTTGATGTCGCTTACGAGCGTCTGAGAATCCTGATTCGCAACGAAGCGTTCCGATTGAGTGTGCTTCGCGACAGTACGATAATTTCGGAGCAGGAAAAGATTAGCTATCTCAGAATCATTAACGAAACGGACACCGTGGCGGATATTACCGACAGCCTGAAAATGTTCTGCACGCTTCTCGAAAAGCATTACGGTCAGAAGGCTATCCTCCTGATCGACGAATACGATGTACCGCTGGACAAGGCCTATGAGCACGGCTTTTATCCGCAGATGATCGACCTGATCCGTGCCATGCTGGGATCTGCTCTCAAAACGAACAGCAGCCTGTTCTTCGCTGTGCTGACGGGTTGCCTGCGTGTGTCCAAGGAGAGTATTTTTACAGGCCTGAACAATCTGAAGGCTCATTCCATCTCGGATACGCGGTATGATGAATACTTCGGCTTTACGGATGAAGAAGTTCGCAAGATGTTTTCGGATTATGGTTTCGAGGATCGATACGATGAGACCCGCGAATGGTACGACGGCTATTTGTTCGGCGAACAAAAGATTTATTGTCCGTGGGACGTAATCAACTTCGTAGATGATCTTTGTGGCTCAAAACGCGTCCAGCCGAAGGCTTACTGGATGAATACCAGCGGAAACGATATGGTGCGCAAACTGATCGACAAATCCGGGAACAGTACCACGCGCATGGAAATCGAGGAACTGATCGACGGGAAAACGATCACGAAGTGCCTCAACGAGCAGCTCACGCACAACGAAGTCGATAATAGTATCAACAATATCTGGAGCCTGCTGTACATAACCGGATATTTGACAGTCACGGAATGCCCGACAGATGACAGATATAAGCTGCGCATTCCCAATCGCGAAGTCCGGCAGATTTTCAAGCAGCAGGTGTTGGCGTGGTTTGCTGATAAATCGCGGGCAGGGGTTGACAAGCTCACTGAGCTCTATGCTGCATTCGAGTGCGGCGATACGGAAGCCATCGCGAAGTGCTTGAACAAGCAACTCATTTCTACCGTAAGCTATTATGATGCCAAGGAATCCTTCTATCACGGTTTCATGGCGGCACTGCTGAGCAGTTGTGCCCGATGGGCGGTGTCGTCCAACGATGAGGCCGGTTCCGGAAGAGCGGACATCATCGTCGAGCGTGAGGACGGGGAATTTGGCTTCGTGATTGAACTCAAGGCGGTCAAGGACATGAAGAAGTTGGACGAAGTCTGCGAAAATGCCATGCGTCAGATCGATGAAAGGGATTATACCGCGAATCTTCGTCGTTACGGCGTAGAGGATATTCGCGCCTACGCCATTGCCTTCTGCGGCAAGAGATGCAGAGTCATCGGCAAAAAGATCGATTATACGGATATGATTTGACTTATTTGTTTCACATTCACCCCATCGAAGCAGTAACGCTCCGGTGGGGTTTTATGAATATCGCGAAACTTTCAGCTTTCTATTACGGGACAGCTTATCGTTGTCCACCTCGGTGAAGTCGGCGTAAACGCTTTTGCTGTTATCTCCTACGTTGCATCC
>CAVIKO010000190.1:389-3517 GCA_963643035.1 bacterium | reverse complement strand
GGATCAATGATCCGGATGGCGTCGTGCTTGAAAAGCGTGACATGAGCAGTTATCGCCGCGGCAGGTACAGGCGGCGCATCTGCGAATTGAGCGATACGGAGTTCGAATTCCACAAGGCGTATATTATCGCCTGCGGCGGCGTGGTCACATCGGGTGATCTGCTGACGGAAATCAGCGAGCGGAATCTGGACGTTCTTAGAAAAATGATGAAGGAAGCCGGTACAGCGGCGAAGTTCGACGACACCACGTTTACCGTCGGTCGAATTCAGAAGGAGGATCATACGTTGATCTGCGCGTTCAACTGGGCAGACGAGCCGCGCGATCTTGTGATTCCGCTGGATGGAACGTATCGAATTCGGACGCTGTTTACTGAAAAGGAACTGGGCATACATGAAGGAAGCTACACGATTCAAAATGCGCTTCCGCATGAGGGCTTTGTGCTGGTGCTGACGTCGTGTGAATGAGAGAGATGGAGAAGAACAAATGAATGGAAAAATCAGAGTGACTGTCTGGAACGAATTCAGAGACGAACAGCGTTGGCCGTCAATTCTGGAGATGTATCCGGGCGGTGTACATGGAGAGATCGGCCGCATACTGGCCGATTGCGAGGACATGGAAGTGCGGCTGGCGACCTTCTACGATGAAGAGCAGGGTTTAAGTAGAGAAATTCTCGATAATACGGACGTGCTTCTGTATTACAGCCATATGCTGCAGACGCAGGTAGAGAAGGAACGCATAGATGCGATTATCGAGCGCGTGCACCAGGGAATGGGACTGATTCTTTTGCACTCGGCACTGGGCTCAGATCTGTGCAAGCGGCTGCTGGGTTTTCAGTGGAAGGTGCCGTGGCGCGAAGCGGAGGAAAAAGAACGCGTATTCGTGATTGAGCCGAGTCATCCCATATGCGATGGGCTGGGCGAGTTTTTCGAGTTTCCGGAGAGCGAGATGTACGGAGAGCCGGCACAGGTTCCGCGTCCGGATGAGACGGTCTTTTTGAGCTGGTATTCAGGCGGAAACGCGTCGCGCAGCGGCTTTACCTACAGTCGCGGCGCAGGACGAATTTTCTGCTTTACGCCGGGGCATGCGTGGTACAACGTCCTGAAGCAGCCTGCCTATGCACAGGTTTTGAAAAACGCGATTCGCTGGCTCAGGCCGCCGCGCAGGCCGTATTGTCCGGTGGAGGGCAGAGTTGAACTGTTGGAGAAGATTCCACAGAAAGAACAGGAGAATGTATAATGCCGAAACGCTTTATTCAGGTTGGTACCGGCGGCTTTGGAAGATACTGGTGCAGACGGATTATCCCGTCTATCGCGGATGTAGCCGTTCCTGTAGCGGCGGTCGACGTGAACGCGGAGGCACTTCAGAATGCCGAGTTCGCGGGGATTCCGGAGAAATGCCGATACACAGACATTCAGAAAGCGCTTAAAAACCATCAGGCGGACTTTATCGTGCTGGTGATTCCGCCGCAGTTCAGAGAAGCTTATATTGATCTGGCCGTGGAGTATGGGCTTGATGTGATCTGCGAAAAGCCGCTGGGCGCAAGCATGGAGGCCTGCGTTCGAATCTACAACAAGATGAAAACCGCCGGACTGAAACTGGCCGTTACCATGAGCCATCGCTTCGAGCATGAAAAGCAGACGGTTGAACAGCTTGTGAAAAGCGGAATGTACGGCAAGCTGAATTACGTTGTCAGTCGTCTGAACATCGTGCGGGGGCTGTATGCCAACATCAACACCGTAGAACGCTATGTAACCGACTGCCTCGTACACAACTTGGATACCATGCGTGGTGTGGCAGGAGCGGATGTGAAAACCGTATACGCAGATTACTGGCCGCATACGGATAACGGGGAATACATCGGCTGGAGCGGTCTCACGATGCTTGAAATGACGAACGGCGTGCGTGCTTCACTGGAAGAATCGTTTGCCAATGGAAGCACGATGGATGGCTGGAGCAATGAATACCTGCGCGCGGAATGCACGGATGGAACGATTATTGCCAGCCATAAAAAGGTCACGCTGCGCAGCGATTGCGGTCTGCCTTATCCGCAGGAAGCGGAGATGCCGCTGGTCAAGGGAGATTATTGGGACCATGCCCTGATTATCCGATCGTTCATTCGCTGGCTTGACGGCGGCGACGCGTCGGTTACCCGCATCGACGATAATATGCAATGCGCGGCGCTGATGTTTGCTGCTATTGAGAGTGCAAAGACCGGAAAGAAGATCGACGTTCAGGAATACCTGCGTAAATACATGTAATTTATCAACGCAAAGACGGAGTGTGGTGAAATACCATGCTCCGTCTTTACGTATATCTATGAAACGAGAGATCAGCGGAACGCGCTCGGAAGGCCATTGGTAACGCGCTTGAAGGCGTTGCGGAAGCGATAAACATTGTCGAAGCCGCAGGAGCGGGCGACTTCCTCGATCGAAGCATCCGTCTTTAGAAGCTGAAGCGCGTGGCGAATGCGTACCTGCTCGAGGTAGGACATCACGTTTACCTGCTGATAGGCCTTGAACGAACGGGAAAGGTACGCATCGCTGATGCAGAATACCTCGGCGAGCTTTTTGAGTGTAAGCTCGGTATCGTTGAAATGATCGTCGATGTAGGCGCGTACTTCGTTCATCAGCGCTTCGGAACGCGATACGCAGCGCCGCTTCACAAGCATGCAGTATTCCATATATTTGTCCAGTACGAGTTGGAGCGAACCGGACAGAGGCATAGACTGGATGGAGCTTGTGGAGAACACGGATAGCGCGTCAAAGAATCGATCGAAATCCTCTCCCGTATATCGTCCGCGCAGACGGAAGAGTGAGTAAATCAGCTGGTTGATCAGGGGAATGCCATCGTGCAGGCTGATGACACGGGCAGTCTGAACCTGCTGAAGGATACCGGTGAAGATACTTTCAATGGAATCTGAATCGCCATCCGCTGCGCAGGTGAGAAGACGATTTTCCTCTTCAATGGTGAAATGATAGCCGATCCCGCTTTCGACGTTGCCTGTGCGAATATCCTCTGCCAGCAATAAGGTGCAAACCTCGTTTTCAGTGGGCGCAGCCTGCAGGCTGCGCATATAGGTAAAGCAGCGCCCAATGTCCATATATTCGTTTATGTGCGGGCCGGCGATC
>CAVIKO010000190.1:0-379 GCA_963643035.1 bacterium | reverse complement strand
GTAATTATGAATTTCGGCGACGAAGGTACGGAATTTCTCAACGTCGTTCGCTGAATCGTCGATCAGAACGGCAAACGACGTCGGGTCGAGGTTGATTTTCTCATACGACTGGTAAATGAAGGCCGTCAGCGATACGTCGAGCGTATTGCGCAGCAGCCCGCTGGATACCAGAAGCTGCGAGTCCGTTTCAGCCTCAAAGCGGCAATAGAGCAGGCGAACACCGCCGTTGAATTTTCGAATCCCAGCGCTTTCCATGGCCGCGTCGATCTTTGCGGCACTACGGAAATAACCGTTCAAAAGTTCCTCGTAAAACAGCCGTTTGACGAGGAAACTGCTTTGGGTCAGGCTGTCCGAAATAACCCGGTTATCGGTAATGAGC
>CAVIKO010000189.1:676-3738 GCA_963643035.1 bacterium | reverse complement strand
CCCGTCGAGTAAAGAATGGCTTCCTTCCCGACGTCAACGCCGATCATGAACGCATACGCGCCGCGAATCCCCGTGCCGGATTTCATCTGCCGCACGTACAGTTTTCCCGCGCCGCCTTCGCCCTTTACAGGCCATATGCGTCGGTTTGCGCGTCGTGCGCATTCTCTGTAAATGTCCTGCGTGAAATGTCCGCCGGAGTCGATGAACGTCGCCAGTACGCGCAGCGCCATGCCGTTCTTCATCTTCCATTCGCGATCCAAAAGCGCATCCACTTCTTCCCAAACGCCCGGGCTGTCTGCGCGTCCGGGAATCACGCCGCGCTCAATGCCCCAGCTTTCCTCGTGCCGATCCCAGCCCACCACCTCGTATTCCAGTCGGTTGTCCTGGGTGTCGATCCCCATCGTCAGTACCAGTACGCCCGAAGGCACCTCTGCATTGTAGTGTTCACGCCGTTCGTACAGTTTCTCCGGCACGCCGCTGCGGTCTTTAAGTTCCCAGCTTTCCCCCAGCATCGTGTTGTGAAATACCTTGAGCAGCTCCGGATCGTCCTTTGCGTGTAAAAAGCTCAAGGCAATCTCCCGCCAGTCGCTCCACGGCGACATGAATGCGTTCATGCGAAACGAGCGTATGCCGTTCTCCAGTGCCTTTGCGTTCTTGACCACCCATTTCGCAGGCAGCCGTTTCGCCTCGTGTTCCGGCGTTTCTGCCTTGCAAACCGGACATTGCCATCGCGGATTCTTCACGACGTAGTTCGTCTCGCCGTCCTCGTCCTTGAATTTCTCCGTGTCCCACTTCACGTCGTCAAACCGTATGAAGCTGTATCCTCGGCAGTGTGGACACTCGGTGTGCCATTCCTCCTGAGTGCCCTTCATGTACGCCTTTTCGATCTTGCTCACACCCTTTATGGTCGGCGTTGAAGTCTTCACAATCTTGCGGTTGTGCCGGTACGTCTCGGTTCTTCGTTCGGCAAGCTCAATGGGATCGCCCTCCGTGCCCGCGCTCGGCGGAAAGCGGTCGATCTCGTCGAGAAATATGTACCGCACGGGTTTCGAAGCCAAGTCCGACGGGCTGTTTGCCCCGATGATGGCTAAGCTCCCGCCGGGAAACGTCTTCATCGTGATCGTGTTGGCGGCGTCGCGTCCCTTCGCCTTGTATACTTTGTCGCGCAGCGGTGGGCACGCCGCAATCATCGGCGCAATGCGTCGCTTGGAATAGTCCTCGGCAACCTTGTCCGTCGGCTGTACATACAGCATCGGACCCGGATCGTTGTCAATCGCGCGTCCCATCATGTTCAGTTCAATTTCCGATTTGCCCACCTGTGCCGAAGACATGATCACAATTTCGTATACGCCCGGCTGTGTAAATGCGTCCATGATCTCGCGCTGGTAGGGTGCTCTGTCCGTGTGCCATTGTCCCGGTTCTGCGCTGCTTTCCGAAACCAGCACGCGGTTCGCGTCTGCCCATTCCGAAACGGTCTGTGCCCTCGGTGGGCGAAACATCGCGTAAGTCGCTTTGAGAAGCTCAGTTAATTCCATCTCTGCTCCTTCCTGCCGTCCTCACCCGGTCATTCGCCCTCCGTTTCCGCCTCGTCCTCGCTCTCGGTCTTCGCTTCGTCCGGCAGCGGCGTGTCCGCAATGCCGGTCAGTGCGTTTCGTATTTCCGTGTCGATAATGTCCGCGATCTGTTCCACGTTTTCCATCATCGTAATCGTCGGTGCCACCTTGCTGGCAACGTGCAGCATGTTCTGCATCACGGTGTTCGCCACGTTCATCCAAAGCTTTTTCACGTCGTTCACGTCCACCAGTGTGCCTTCCATTCGCGCAACCTCCAATTCGGTCTTGCGCGTCTTCACGCGCTCGTGAATGGCTTTCACTTCGTCCAGCGAAGCATCGTCTGCGGTTTCGTGATCCACGTTGTATTTCACCCATCGCTGTACAAATAAAGCAAGGTCGTATTTCCCGCCCTCGCCCTTTACGAAAAGCTTCCCGTTCTCCGGCAAGCCTGCGTCAATGTCGTACAATCGTCGGTACGTGTATCCGGCGACGCTCGCCAGTTCCTTCTTTGTCATCTCCATTTTGTCACCGTCCGATCCCCTTGATCGCAAGCTCGTGTTCCGCGATCAAACGCTTCTTGAGGTGCTCCACGATTTCCTCTTGGATGTCCTCTTCGGAGCGGTTCATGGGCATCTGCGGTACGGCAACGCCCACCACGCGCGCAATCGGCAAATTGTTCGGCGGAAATCCCGCGCCCTTGGAGCGCGTGAATGTCGCGTTGTTAAGCCGCTTTGCGCCCAAGTTGCGAAAAGGCGGATGCCCGCCCTGATCGCCCATCTCTTCCGGCAGTACGCTCGTCTTGCCCTTCAGGATCTGTGTCTGTATCTTGTACCGTTTGCCCTTCTGAATGCCTTTCCAGCCGTGCCGTCCGCCGCGTGCCGGAAATGTCTTGCCGCCGATGATGTGTTTCGTGCCCACGATCGGAATCGTGCACGTCGGGTTTCCGGCATTGTCAATGCGTGAAATCGGCGACCGTATGTCCTTGCCGACCACGGATTTCGTAATGTGATAGCTCTTCGGAACTTCCGTCTTGACGATGCTCTTTACTTTTCGTCCGGTGCGGTTCAAGGCGTGTTTGATCATCTTCTTCGCCTGTTCTTCCGTGTACACCGTGCGCAGCTTCGTCATCAAATCTTTCACGTCGCTCACGTCCAAGTTTACCTGTAAGTCTCTGACCTTCGCCATCTGCGCACCTCCCAAAACGAAAATTGGCATGAAAAAAGGAACGCCGTCACACATCGTCGTTCCTTCCCTCTGCCGCCGTCGTCCAAGTCTGTTGCTCCACATTCTTTTCGACACTATCATAATAGCACATGGCGCTTGTAATTTCAACACAGTGACACAAAACCTTTTGGATTTTTTACCCCTGTTTTTCCACGATGAACCGTTCCCGCCAAACCACTTGTGCCATGCTCTCCGCGTCTTCCACGGCAGCGCGTGCGCGCTCGAAGCTCCTGCGCGTCAGGTTCAGTTCTTTCTTTACAAACTCCTGCGGCAAATCGTCCACGT
>CAVIKO010000189.1:0-666 GCA_963643035.1 bacterium | reverse complement strand
CACGTACATCATCGTCACAAACGTTCGCATGCTCTCGCTGGGAATCGCATTCAAAATCTTCTCGGCGTTCCTGAGCTCGCGCATGTAGCGCTTTACTTTTTCTTTGTACGTGCCTTCCAGCCCGTCGATTACCGCCAAAGCCGCGTCCAGCCCCGTAGGTACGCCCTTCCCGCCCGGCATGCCGTTCATGTGGGATGTGATCGAATACATCCGATCCCGCTGCCAGTCCATGCGTTTTTCGATGCTCACCACGTCCTGCATAATCCCCAGCACCCGCGCCAGCAGCGGAATGTCCTTGTTCTTCACCACGCGCGTTCTGTTCTCATTTTCCATTTGCAATAAACTCCTGTGCAAATTTGCCGATGCGCAGCCATGTGTACTTCGTCTTGCCCTCTGCCGTCTCGAGCACAATGCCGTCGGCGCACCCGTCATAGTGAAGTTCTCTGTCCCAGTATCCGCCCTTGGCGTATCTTTCCTTCAAAGCCTTCGACACTACGTCGTTCAGCCATTTCTGATCAATGCCCCAGTACGTCATCAATTTCCGAACCGTATCGTCCATTGTCTTGCCTCCTTCGCCGTGCACCAAATGCGCGAACGTTCGCGCATTTGGTGCATCCCGTCAATCCCTGTTCGCCTGAAGCATGGCCGCAAGTGCAAGTCCCAGCC
>CAVIKO010000188.1:0-3742 GCA_963643035.1 bacterium | reverse complement strand
ATTCTGTTCCGAGAGTACCGAGATGTTTGTCGGCTGTACAAGGAAATATACGATTTCGCCCTGCGATTTGGTCTGAAGTCCGTTGCGGGAAAAGTTGCTGATGCCGATCAGCTCGGCGGTGGATTGTTTTCGTTTAGCCATCTTCGCGCTCCTTCCAATTGAAATATTGCTGTGTGGAAACAAAGTACCGCCATGCGCGCCTGATAAAATCCAGCACCGAATACTCGTCCATCCGGATGGAGAGAAACGCATACCCAAGCGTCAGGGCGGCAGGAAGGATGAATCCGAGCTTTGCCCATGAAACCACAGATATGGTGAGTGCGATAGCAAGGATGATGACATCCTTCAGATTCCAGAACCACAGCTTTGCCTGAGTCCGCATATTCTGCGGGTAGATATACTGTTTTTGCATTTCTTTTCTGTTTTCCTCTCTGTATTATTTCTTTGCGATCGCCCGTCCGAGGTTGATCGCCGTTGTCGTCGTATGCACCGCACTCATCATGTTGACTCTCATGCTTGTATCCAAACCGAACTGCTGTGCAATGCGAGGCACTTCGTTTGCCGCCAGCATAACGCCAAGACCGAGAAGTGCGTGCGTCTGCATGGTAATCATGCCAAGTAGCAGAAGCGTTGTCTGCATGAATGCCGTGAAGCAGATGGCAATAATCTGTTTGCACCAACCGGTAAATCCTTCGGAGTACCCGCGCGGAAGGCTGAACATGTGAAGACTCCCGACCGCAATCTGCGTCAGGAGAATGCCCCCGCGTTTGATGTTGGCAAAGAAACACTTGATGACACAGTAGCCAAGACAGATCAGCATCAAGAGCGCCAGAAGCGCATTTTTCGTCGATGCTCCCGGTACGCCGATAATGGTGAGCGCCTGACGGCTGAGGGTATCAAAGTTGATATTCATGCCGACTGCCTCGCCGACAAGGTCTTTGGCAAAGGTATTCTGTAGATTGACCGCAAAGCGGAAGAGTTGCACCGGTACGACCGTGAAAAGGTTTACGGCAAGAAGTCCGTATAAAAACGGGAGAATCTGACGCTTGATGTTAATGCGTCCCATGGATTGATATTCAATGGCGATATCGAAGATGGCAACCGCCAGCCCTGCAATAAAGAGTCCCCAGCCGAACAAAGAGAAGAATTTCAGGGCGGCTTGCACCCATGACAGATCGAACAGGTTTGCACCAAGCTCGGTCATCATCGTGAAGAAGTCCGCCAAGGCGTTATACACGGAGGTATAGAGCCAGTTCATGAACACGCCCCAGATGCTTCCCGATACGGTTTCCCATACGCCGGACAGCGCGGAGCTGATGGCATTGCCGATTCCGCTGATGAGGTCTGATATCCAGTCAAACAATCACGCATGTCCTCGAGCATCTGATGGATTTTTGCTTTGTCACCCTCAAAGGAGAGGATATTGATCACATGATTCGGCATAGCCCACCTCCGTCAGTCCCGCGTGCAGATGCCGTGCCGTCTGCAATAGTGGCGGCACTGTTCGCAGGGAGTATCGCAGACGGTATTGTGCATTTCTTCCTCAGGCATCTCGTCCTCATCCTCAATCAGAATGTGAATAGCACCGTCCTCGAAGTACGACAGCACACCGGTGTCCTCATCGATGTCATACTTTTCGATGACTTCCTCCGGCAGAAGCACTTTGATATTCAGTTTCCTTTCCATACAATTTTCCTTTCTTTCAGTATTTTCTCGCTGATGGAGTCATCGTCGAACAGCGTGAGCTGCTTGGCGTTCCATCCTTCTTCATAGGTGTCATAATTGGAGATAAACAGTTCGGGATACTGTTTTCCCGCGTCGTAACGCTGCGCGATATTCGAGAGTCTTGTGGTGCTTTCGATCATGATGCCGTCCCGCGAATACAGATCACGGATTTCCGAGCAGTCGTTGTATGAGAGCAAAAACTTGCCCTGAATCTGCATGAGTGCATCCCGCAGTCTGACATGATCCGCTTTGGTGAAGCCCACTTCTTCGTAATAGTCTTCCGTTTCAAAGTAAGGCGGATCAAGGTAAAAGATCGTGTTCGGACGGTCATATTGGGCAATGAGCTTTTCAAAGTCCTTGTTTTCGATGACGACCGTCTGCAGTCGTTCCGACGCTTTGTGAATGATGGGAAAGTTGTTCCAGATGTTGTGGGGCTGACCTCCAAAGGAGTCAAGCCCCGAAGCGTAACTCTCCCGAATAACCTGATAAAAGAATGCGGCGCGTTTGATATCCGGTATTTTGGTGTCACTGTGGAGCAGATCGCGGATATAGTCAAAGTCCCTGCGGGAATTAAGCGAATACCGCAGTTCCTCACAAAGTTCATCGGGGTGGTCGCGCACACAGCGGTAAAGGTTCACAAGCGTTCCGTTGAAATCGTTGTAAACCTCAAATTTGCTCGGGCGCTTATGAAACAGTACCCATCCGCCACCGCCGAACACCTCGACATACCGGTCGCACCGCTCGTCAAGTCGGGCGACAATGGCATCCCGAAGCGCCTTCTTGCCGCCAACCCATGACATAAAGCTGTTCATGTTTCCTCGTTTCCGAGGCTGCACACAAAAAGAGGGCTGTAATGCCTTTTTGCATAACAGCCCCAAAGTTTCGTTATTTATTAATCTGGAAGAGACACATGACGACCATGCCGACCATGCCGATCGTGCCGCCGAGCATCAGCCCGAGCAGAAAGAGCCACCACATCTGCGTCACTTCCATCTGCCGGTGCGGTTGTACTTGTTGTAGAAGTGGCAACCCTCGGCAATCGTTTCGTAGTCGGCATGAAGCAGATCCAGCTCGCGGATGATCCCTGCAGGGGTGAGATCGTAGGTGTTTGCCACATAGTCAAACAACTCCATGTCGGCATCGTTGCGGATGGAAAGTGAGACAGGCTGACTCATACCGATGGCATAGCCGATCTGAACCTCGCACCATTCAAGGTCGAATTTTTCAAGCAGGTCACATGCAATCCTGTGCGCCATATACGATGCCGAACGGTCGACCTTGCTTGGGTCCTTTCCTGAAAACGCACCGCCTCCGACACGGCAGAACCCGCCGTACTGGTCGCAGACGATCTTTCGCCCGGTCAGCCCGCAATCGGCTTCCGCACCGCCGACCGTCCATGTTCCCGCAGGGTTGATGATCCAGTCGTCACAGATACATTCATCGCCGACGAGCGCAAGGACATAGTGCTGAACTTCATCAAGATCGCATCCTTCCTTGTGGCAGACGCTGACCACCACCGTGACGATCTCTCCGGTGTCAAGATCAATGGTGACCTGCGTTTTGGCATCGCCCTTCAAAATGGTGTCGGGATTGTTATCCGCATCATCTTCCAAGGCGGCAATGATGCGGTTTGCCACATCAAAGGCATAGGGGAGGCGGCTTGCGGTTTCTCTTGTGGCATAGCCGAACATGATGCCCTGATCTGCGGCACCGATGTCCTCGTCCGAGAGAACTGCACGGTTGATCTCAGGCGATTGCTCACTGATCAGGTTGATAATCTTATCTACCCGATAGCCGAGCTTCTTTGCCACACGGCGAACGATCTGATCGTAGTTGATGTCCGCTTTCGAGGTGATCTCACCGCCGAGGACGACGGTATTGCCCTTGACCATGGTTTCAATTCCGCAATGGCTTTGTCTGTCCTGTTTTAAGCACTCGGTCAGAATGGCATCGCTGATCTGATCGGCATACTTGTCCGGGTGGTACTTGCTGACCGCCTCGGTACTGAATAATCTCA
>CAVIKO010000187.1:0-3815 GCA_963643035.1 bacterium | reverse complement strand
TCACAAGGAGGCGGCTCTGGAGCCTTGAACGAGCTTCGCTCGTTCGGTGCGCCCCTCCGCGTAGGAGCGTCCCTCGACCGCAGTCGATAAATAAAATTCGAAAAGGCGAAGCACTTTTCACCACTGAAGTACATTCCCCTGAGGGAGAATGTACTTCGGAAAAGAACAAAAAAGGCTCGAAAGAGCCTTTTTTGTTCTTTGTGTGAAGATTAGTGTATAATGTGAGGATCTCCGTGGTACGCGGGAAGCGCGTGAGGTCTTACAATCTCTCCGCCACTCTCGTAGGAGTCAATAGCCGCGAAAATGTATTCCATCGTAGCAAGCGCGTCACGTCCGTTGGCTCTCAAATGCTCGAGCGGAACATTGTTCGATAAATCCTCGTAGAACGCGTGAATTCTGAGCGGGAATGTAGCGTCAAATGACGTAATACCCGTGTTCATAACCTCGGGCTCCTGATCCTTCTTCCAGTATGTCAGCTTTTCCACACAGTTTTCAATGCAGAATGTGCCGTGTGTGCCCGCAAGCTCGAATGACCACCATCCGCCGAGACCGAACATTGCGTCGCCTCTCTGGGAGAGAAGATATCCTACACAGCCGTTCTGGAATCTCATGTGAACGGACTGAATGGACAGCATAAGATCCTCGGACTGACGTCTCGCGCCGGGCTTGTCCATGAACGCCTGAATGTGCGTGATGTCGCCGCAGAAGTGGCGCATTACGGAGAAGGGATGAGTGAGGAATGCCTTGGCGTGGGAGTAGGGCATCTGCCAACGGGATGTCTTGTCGGCACGGTTAACCGCGGTGGAGGAGCCGTTGAAGCCGACCTTCATCATGGAGTAAACCTGTTCGCCGACACCGTCGTTCTTTATGATTTCATCCGCACGGTCTGCGGGGCCGGAGAAGTAGTGGTTGAGGTCGCAGCCGAGGTACAGCTTTTTCTTTGCGGCGTAGTCAACCATCTCGCGCGCTTCGACGATGTTGTTGGAAATGGGCTTTTCTACGAGAACGTGACGTCCCGCGTCAAGAGCCTCCATTGTGGGCTCGTAGTGCCATGAACCGTTTTCGAAACCGGATGTGGTTACGTGAACAACCTCGATTTCGGGGTGCGCGATGAGCATTTCCTTGAGTGAATAGTAAGCGGGAACGCCGAATTCCTCGCCTGCCTGGTCGGCCTTTTCCTTGATGATATCGCATACTGCGACAAGCTCCGCGAGGGGATCGTTTTTGATGCAGCGGCAGTGTGTATGGCCGATACCGCCCATACCTACGACGCCTGCTTTGAAGATTTTTTCCATAAAAATTCTCCTTGAAATTTATTGTTTTTGTCTTTGGTTTTGCTTGTGAAATGTGATTTCATTCCGCGGTATTCTTTCGGTAAGACGCGGGCGGCAGGCCTACGTTTTGCTTGAATACCCGCGAAAATAACGATACGTCGGAAAATCCTACCGCAACCGATATCTCCGATACCGTCATGTCGGTCGTGCATAACAGCTCCATCGCCTTCGCTATGCGGAATTTCCGCAGATATTCCACGGGCGTCATGCCGAGTATCGCCTTGAATTTTCTCGTCATGTAGTCGGGAGATAATCCCGTTACCTCCGATAAATCCGACATCGATAAATCGCTTGCGTAGTTTTTGTCTATGTGACACAGCATCTTGTATATGTAGCCGTAGTAGTCGTTGTCGGAACGCTTGCGCGTGGAATCGCTGCCCGAATCACGCTGCGCGGCATACATACGCGCGTACTTTATGAGAAGCGAGGTCAGCCTTGCCTTCAGCGACGTCTCCCAGCCGATCTTTTTTTCCTCTCTTTCGGCTATCATCTTTTCGAGCGCACTCTCGAAAGCACGCCTCTCGCCGATCGATACGTGTACAAGCCGTCCAGAGGTGTCAATGCCGCCGTCCGACACATCGCCGTAAGCGCCGCTTAAATCGTATGTGAGCATGTCGTCGAGTCCCGGGAGAGAGGACAGCGCGGGCAGAGAGTCGCCCAAAGCGGACGGCTCGAACAGGAGATTGTACAGCTTTGTCTGATATGCGTTGATGTACGAGTGAACCTCGCCGGGCTTTACGAAAAAGAAATCTCCCGTTATAAGCATGGTCATTTTGCCGCACGACTGATGCAGGGTGAAGCCGTTGGCTACATATACTATCTCGCAAAAGCTGTGAGAGTGAAGTCCGCCCCTGCCCCTGTGTTCCGCGGGAGATACCATTATGTCGGGCCCGTCATGGACAAAGGTGCCTATGTCGTAAACGTCGGGTGCGGGGGAAGAAAGTGGAAGCATATACGGGAGCTCCTTTTGTAAATTTGTTCAATCATTTCACGTAAAGTGAAGTAAATCGTCTCCTGCGTGGCATTAATCCACAACATCCTTGACCTGAATCGGCGCTCCGCCGTTTTCGATGGAGTGAATCATAGCGTGAATTACACGGCTTGCCTCAAGACCTTCACGGCCGCTGCCGTCAATGTCCTCGGGGCGGCAGCCCGAGTCGACCTGATTTACGAAGAAGTGTATTCTGTCGCGGAATGTGTCGTAGAAGCATTCGAAACGGCCGGGGCCGTCGAATACGGGGTTGGTGTAAACCTGCTTGACGGGAGAGTCGGCGGGATAAAGTACCGCCTCGCGCCACATATCCTCGAAGGTGAATCTTCCGTCCGTACCCGCAACCTCGCATCTTTCCATGGGATGACCGCGCTTGATGTCGTACGAGGATGTAAGGTGACCGACCGCGCCGCATTCGAAACGCATTGCCGTCGACTGAGTGGAGTAGATATCTCTGCCGGGAGCCTTCATTGCGAAGGTGGAAACCTCCTTAATGGGGCCGCAGAAATACTGCATGATGTTCACGCTGTGCGGATTGAGCGCTTTAAGATGGTAGTAAACCGAGTCGAGCGGCATGAATTTGCCGATCCACAGTGCCATGTTGCAGAACAGGAGAGAGCCGAGTCTGCCCTCGTCCTGCCATTTTTTAGCCTGACGCGCGGCGGGAGTGAAGCGGTGGTTCATGTCTATGCCGTAGCAAAGGTGTTTTTTCTCCGCAAGCTCGACCATTTCGGCGGCATGGCGGAGGTTATCGGAAATCGGTTTTTCGCCGAGAACGTTGCATCCCGCCTCGAGTGCCTGAATGGTAGGCTCGTAGTGGTCGGAGGAATATTCCTTACCGCCCGTGGTAATGCTCACGATATCGGGGGAAATGCTTTTGAGCATTTCCTCGGCCGAGGTGAAGTACGGTACGCCGAACTTCTCGCCTGCCTCGCGGGCAAGCTCGGGAACTCTGTCGCAAACCGCGACAAGCTCGGATTTATCGCACTCCGTATATGCTCTGGCATGGCGGTGTCCGATATGGCCCATGCCGATGACTGCTGTACGCTGCATTTTCTTTAAACCTCAAATTTTTATATTTGCATTGATGAATCCCTCGGGATTCATCAATGCTTTCTTAGTTTAATCTTTTGCTTTACAAAATATAGTTGATTCTCACTTTAAGTGAGGGAGAAACGCGGAATTAAATCCCACCTCAGTGGGGTTTAATTCAGGGGTATAACTTTCACCTGCGGTGAAAGTTATACAACGGAGAAAGAGCTTCGCTCTTTCGGGATTTATTATATCACCTGCGGGTGAGGGTAAAGCTTTCGCTCTCAGGCGAAAGCTTTGGAAGTACATTCTCCCTCAGGAGAATGTACTTCAGGGGATGAAAAGGCGTAGCCTTTTCGGATTTTATTATTCCACTGCGCGTGGGGCGCCCCTTTCGGGGGGAACACAGAGGGGCTCAGGCGCCGCCCCTCTGTGGGTTCCCGCTACGCGGTGGAGTG
>CAVIKO010000186.1:2017-3856 GCA_963643035.1 bacterium | reverse complement strand
CTATCTACACCCTCTCCGGCCTCGCTGTGCTCGGCCACCTCTCCCAGTGGGAGAGACAAGGCGTAGAACGATGACACAGGGCGATTCCGGTGGGGAGATGGGCAAGGCGTAGAACGATACCGGGGTGCGCAATCGTCCGTTTTCGGGGATTGATTCCCGCCTCATGAGCAAAGGAAATCAGTCCATCTGCCATGCCGTAACGGTTGCCGTGACTGTCACATAGGTCTCAGTCATATTCGCTTCAATACCGATGGCGGTATCGCCCGAATCCTGATCCGCATCATACGGCCAACGCCAGTAAATGGTGTGCGCAGCCTCCGTTCCACCAAAATCGAGCTGCGCGTCTATTATGCTCAGGTCAGCAATGGAAGCTACCCAATTCTTGCCATCTGTGCTGTACATCAGAGGATTTTCTTCGAAGCTTGCTTTTTCCTCCAGGTCAATTTTGTAGATGGCCGTAACTGCGGAGGTGTTCTTGACAGTCAGCGTAAACTTCCCACTGGTACCCGGAGCAATATAGTCCGCCAGCACATTCTTCTCTTCGCTGACTGCATCATCATCATAGCGGGTTTCAAACAGATTGAGGGTCACGGTCTGGGATTCCTTGCTGGCAATATTGTTGCCGCCGACTTCGAAGGACCACCACGCTACCGTGGCGAAATCATTGCCGGAAGCTGAGCTCGTGTATTTTGCAAAGGTTCCGCTGATGGCGCAGGTTGTCAGCAGGGCAATGACCAGCAGTGCAGAGGCCAAACGCAAAAACTTGCTCTTTTTCATAGGGAATTCTCTCCTTTTTCGTTAATTGTTGACTCGACGAATCGAATCGGAACGCTGTATGTACCCCATCTGCGGTCATGGCTCCCGCAGATGAAAGAACCGAAAGGAATTTATTGGCGGTCAGCCGCATCCGGGGAGGCATCCGAGCGCTCCCGGACGGCTTTCTCCGCCCGCAGAGCCTGCAGCTCCGCCTGCAGCGCCGCGGTCTCACCGTTCTTTTTCTTTTCGTCAATGCGGCGGCGGATCATGTCGTAGCCGATGAGCAGCAGAATGGGCAACGCAACAAAAATGACAAGGCCGGTCGTGGTCTGCATGAACATGGCCACAGAGCCGAGCCCGGCAATATGGAACCGGTACACACCCACCAGATTCTCCGCCGGAACGGGGATCGAATCCTCCACATTGTTGGCATCGCCCTTGGTAATAAAGGAAATGGTGCCGTTCTCCCCGGTTTCGATGCGCGCAACCCGGTGGGTAACGGTGGTGCTTCCTCTGCCTGCGGGATCGTAGAAGCAGATGATGTCGCCGACTTCCACCTCTGCCGGGTCGGCAGTCTTGCAGATGAGGAGGGAGCCGGAATCAAAGGTGCCCTGCATGGAATCGGTGAGGACGATCATGGGGAAAATCCCACCGACCGTGGGAACCTCGTCCCTGTTGATCAGCTGCTTGCAAATCATGGTGCAGTTGATGATGAGCATCGGAATCAGGATCACGCACAGGACAATGCCGATGATCGTAAGGATTCTGTGCCCCGTGGAATTTGCCGTGTTTGTTTTCGCGTTCATCGCGGTGGTTCCTTTCTTCCCGGCCTTTGCGCCGACACGATGCTTTTTCTCCCGGACGGGACATAATTCACATTATGTCGGGCATGGAATCATGAGTTGCTGACGGACGCAAACCCAAAAGGTGTTTTGCCTAAAAATAAAAGCCGCGAGTATAGACTAATACTGCGGCAAACACAAAAGCCACGAGTATAGAACAATACCGTGGCAAACAAACAGCGACATTCAATACCGTTGGCAACTGGCTGGCTCAGTGAGCCCCTATAGCTTTGCGTCGCCG
>CAVIKO010000186.1:0-2007 GCA_963643035.1 bacterium | reverse complement strand
AATCGGAATCAGAATCACGCACAGAACGATGCCGATGACCGTGAATATCCGGTTGCCCGCGTCGCCCGATTGGTTCCGCCGGGTCGGGGTGTCCGTCTCGCCCGCCGCACCTGCAGCCGCAGGGGATTGGGGAGCCGCTTTCCCGTGGCCTGACCTCTGGAATTTGCCGACATATCTGGCAGACTGCTCTGCCTCTCGGGTTGATTTCATAGCTGTGTTTCCCTGTCCAATAGTTTCGCAAAGGCGAACGAATTATCCGATATCGGTAACAAAAAAACCGCAGATTGCAAACAATCCCGCGGCAAAAGGCGGCGAAGCCGCAGCATCACCGGGCAGCTGGCTGACCCCGAGGGTCCCTGTAGCTTTGCGTCGCCGGTTTGCACCGGTTTTGCCATATTCTATTTCGTTGTTCACATTGTACCAAGCATCTTCTCAAAATGCAAGTATTTTTTCTGTTTTTTTTCGGGGAGGGGTAAAAATTACGATTTTTCGGGCACAATTTGAGAGAAATTTGCCTGCTTCCCGTTCCACCCCCGGCGGGAGCTTGAAGAAATTGCGCAGCTCCGCAGGAACCTTGTGGGGCCGAACTCGGCAAGAACAATCACCGACCTGATTCCGGACACGCTTTCCCGTCCGGAATTATTTCCGCATCCGGACACATCCCGCAGAACCAGACGCTGCGAAACGGCGGATACCGCTATGGGATCGCAGAAAAATATATCTGCGTGGTTCGGCTGATTGCCGATCCGGTCGATCTCTGCCATATTGCCCACGGCGCAGACAATGATCCCACGCTGTTCAAGCGGCTTCGGAAGGAAGAAACGCAATCATCCTCGTGAAGAACATCCTTTCAAGAAGGCCGCAAGCAAGCACACCGTTGCGTTGTGCCTGCTTGCGACCCTGTTTTTGATTAGTCGGTTATTGTAAATATGTTTTCCAGCTCCCGCGCTTCCGCCTGCGTCATTGCAACCGAACCGTCCCCGGGTCTGTCCTTATCCTTCATCTTGAAAAACTGGATTGCCAGCTGAACATTTTCCCCTTCCGCCAGTCCGTTCACCTTGATGGTGAAGCTGCGTTCCTCATCCGGGAAAATCCACTGGCCACCGGTATCCGCCAGCTCCATTCCGTTCGCATCGAGGGTTGCAATGCCGATCTGGAATCCGCCCTCTCCGGCTGTCCATTCATACAGCTCCGGGAAATCCTCCTGTGTGATTTGCTTCACCACAATCGTCTGTCCTGTTTGGACGCTGATGGGTTCCGGAACCGCACTCGTCGGCCATGCGGAATGACTGCTGCCCTGCGCAATCGTCACCGTGTCTCCCGAAAAGTTCCAATAGTAGCCTGTTTTTACCGTATATCCGCTCCACTGCAGCGTGACCTCGGTTCTGTCCACCTCGTAGATCACCGTGCAGGTTCCGCCGCGCTTCGCGTCGCCCTTCCAGTGGATCCGGTCCGAATGGGCGATCCCGCCGATGGTGAGCGTGTCGGCGTTCGTATCCCAGCCGTCCTTTTTCTGCGTCAGCTCCACGGTTTTCGCATAGCGGTCAAGGGCCGCGTCATACAGCGGGTCGGAGGTGTCCTGAACGAGCGCCGCCACCATAACCTCCGAATAGGCGGAGCGAACGTTGGCCAAATCGGCCGCCTCCCGGGATTTTTCGAGCAGCCCCGAAAAACGCGGGATGCTTACCGCGACCAGAATCACAATGATGGCAACCACAATCAGCATCTCCACCAGCGTGAAGCCGCCTTCGCTTCTCTGTTTCTCCGACAATCGTTTTTGCATTCCGACACCGCCTGCCTTTTTCTGCAAAATGCATTCCCTTTGGGTATTTCTGATCCGAGTATACCACAAATACGGCCATATGGGAAATAAATTTTTCCTATGGTATGTTTCCGGGAAGGGGGAAAACAATGCAGCCAAGAACTAAAAAAGAACAAATCGGGATTACGGCACTTTACTGCCGTCTGTCCCGTGATGACGGAATGGATGGCGACAGCAATTCCGTC
>CAVIKO010000185.1:0-3916 GCA_963643035.1 bacterium | reverse complement strand
AATATAATCAAAGAGCATTGGAATATTGACGTTCCAATGCTCTTTTTGTCGTTTTTGGGATATGCGGCGATGTCGGCGTTATTATTTGCCGAACAGCTCGTCCAGCTTCTTGGAGAGCTTGCCGTTCTTTGCGTAAGGCAGGGCGTCGAGCTGCACGAAATTGTGCTTTGTGATGCCCGCCGTTTCATCGAAGCCGAGAATATAGGAGAGCGCGATGCGGTAGATAATCTCCGTCGGCGCGAGACCGTAGACCTGCTTTTCGAAGATATGGCGCAGCCGTTCTTTCGGCTCGGGGAAGCGGAGCTTCATCTGCTCGCTCTGATACAGCCGCTTGACAATCTCCGTGATATACAGACCCGACTTCATGTATAGATCGATGAACGTCTTTTCCGGATCGTCGAAGCAGCCGGGATTTTCCTGCTCCAGCATGTCGACCATTTTCTTCACCATCGTTTTCGGCGTGAATATCTGGTTGGTTTTCTGCGGCGGAATATAATCGAAAATATCCTCGATGCTCTTTTCATCGAAATAATCCGCGAGCTTCTTTTTGAGGCGGAGGAACTCCTTCACAGAGTCGTCGAACACGACGGGATCAAAAAGATTGCCCGCGAATTCTTTTTCTTCGCCTGTGCTGCTGTCGGTGTACTTGCCGCCGTCGCGCAGGAAGCGGAATTGATCGAGAGTTATGCTTGTGACCTCGATAAACACCGGGTTGGGAATAACATCGTCAAAAGTCGCGAGCGTCACGGTGTCGTCGCCGTACGCCATGAGGAACGACGGAATCGTCCGCGAGAAGCCGCGCAGATGGTTGCGCACGGCATCCTCTATGCTGTCCTTTTCGCGCTCTTTGATCTTCTTTTCCACGGTTTCCACAACGTCTCGCGTTGAGTTTTCGATAAAGTCCTTAACAGTGTCGGTCAGCTTCTCTTTCAGATTTTCTTTCAGCTCCTCCTGCTTCTTGGCGTATTCCGCTTCGATATCGGCGGCGCTTCTGCCGGTTTCGTACCTTACCTCCAACGCCTCGAGACGGCTCTTTTCCGCGAGGCGCTGTTCTATCTGATAGTTGCCGTAGACCTTTTCGGTAGCGCGGTCAAACTGATTGCCAAGCCCTTTTTCCAGATTCTTTGCGTCGGACGGGCGGATGTTGCCCTCATACTTTTCCTTTGCGATGTCCACAATTCCCTTGACGGTTCCGTCCTTGAATCGGTCGCGGAACTCATCGAAAGCCGAGCGGGTTTCATCCGGCGTGGTGACTTTGGCATCAAACGCTTCACGGATTTGCGCCTCAAAGGTACCGTCCTCAACCGCGCCGTAGATTTTTTCGCCGAAGACGTCCTGCGCCGTGCCGATGATTTTCTCCTGCGGTATTTCCACCTCGCCGGTTTCCGGGTTGATGTTCAGCTCGGACTGAGTTTCCGGCGTGATGGGGATTTCCTTCGCCTTCGGCTCCTCCAGCGGCTCGAACTTCGTGATGATGTCGATAACTTCCTGCGGCGCGCCGAATATATTGCCGACATTCCGGAAGAGATAGTTGGACATAAATCCGCGGCGCACAACCTCCTGCGAGCGTATCTTGCGCGGAATGGACAGCACCTTCTCCGCGTCCAGCTCTATCATTTCGCCGTTCTCATCCTCGCCGATGACGGGGAAGAAGTTCAGCAGCTCGCGCACGTTTTCCCTGCGCGTGTCCGTATCGCCGCGGCCGGCGGCGGTACCGGAGGAGAGGTCGTTTGCGAACTCCTCGAAGATCGTCAGCGTCCGCGCCGGGTCAAAGTCAAAGACATAGGCGTTCTGCTTGCGGTAGAACTTGCCGTTTTCGCGGAACATACACGGGTTCTGCGCGCGGAATGCCGCCTGCATATACAGCGCCGGACTTTTCATGTTGGAGAGCATCAGCACCGCCGACCACTCCGGAATCGTGATGCCGGTGGTAAGCTGCCCGACGGAGAGCGTAATTGTGTATTCGTGTTTGTCGATCGCTTTGCGCACCTTGTCGTAGGATTTTTCGGTCTCCTCCGTGTCGTCCAGCTTGCCGTCTCCGGCGGCGAGGACAATTTCGTATTTTGAGAAAACCGGATGCTCCCTCAGCTTTTTCGCGAGAGCCTTCGCGCTGTCCACGCGGTTTAAGAGCCAGAATGTGTGCTTTAGCTCATGGCGGAGCTTGTCTGTGGAAAAGGGGAACTTTTCCTGCAATGTCAGCGCGTCGAGGAATTTATCCACGCTGCTCTCATGGACGAATCTGCCGTTTTTCGTCTCGAAAAACTCGTTCAGGTCAAACGCGTATTCCGCCTGCTCGCCGTCTATCTCCAATCCGGTCTCCATCTCATCGCGGACGATTTCGGACATCTGATAGGTGAAGAGATTGAGACAGGGGAGATTCGCGTAGGGGTTGTTCTCATCGTCCCCGCCGCTCCAATCGCGCTTGGCTTTCTGCTCGTCCGCGTATGTCCAGTTGAAAATCGCGTCGTCGCGGAACTTGTCGTTTGCGAGCGCCTTGAAGGGCGTGCCGGAGAGGTGCAGGGTGAATTTGCGCTTTATATGGTCAAACGCCGTGTCGGTTTTCAGCGTGTCCACGCCTTCGTGCGCCTCGTCTATTACAAGCACGTCCCACTTCGTGTCCTGCACTTCCTTGAGCTTGTCAAACTTCCCGCCGAAATAAACGGAGCCTTTCAGATCCTGCAGACTGACAAACTCTATATATCCCTTTACGTTGTTTTCGTTTTTGCCGATGTACGCCATCCACTCATCGCGTGAGAGAACATAGGGCTTGCCCTTGAGAGAATCCGTCTCGCTCACGAACTTATAGCCGGACGGATCGCCCAGAAACTGCGCGTAGTCCGAATACCACGAGTTCGCTATCGCCGGGCGGTTCGTGACGATGAGCACGCTCACCGCCTCTATGCTCTTGCAGAAGTCGTACACGGACAGGGTTTTGCCGAATCTCGGCTTCGCGTTCCAGAGGAATTCGCCGCCGCCTCGTTTCTCAAAATACGCCTTCGTCATCTTTACGGCTTCCGCCTGCTCCCGGCGCAGCTTGTATTCCCTGACATCCTCCGCTTTCAGAACGCCCCTGTCGGCGCGGAACTCATAAAACTTGCTCCGCCCGCTTTTTCCGTCAAGATGAAACCACTCCGTGCGCTTTTTGTTCTCTACGCCGCTTTTGCGCAGATACGCGTGAAAATCCTTGTCGGTAAAGCTCTCTCCGCTGCCGTCGTCGAAAACGGCGCTGCCTTTCCATTCCAGCTTTTTTATTATCGCCAGCTCATGCCCCTGCTGCTTTATGCGCTCCTCCACGCTCTGCATCTCTGTGTAGCCGATCTTCGTCCAGCCGTTGTAATCGGGAATCTGCGGAGCGGAATATGCGTAGATCATGGGAAGAGCCTGCCTGGAGGTGTTCAGCGTGATTTCCATTTTATTCCATCTCCTTTACATGAGTTTCGATAAAATCAATTTCCTCCTTGGAGAGACCGTATTTTTTGTATAGCTGTTTGTCGATATTGGCGATGGACGCGGACCAGTCAATATCCGAGGAAGAAGTGAAGTCTTGAAGGGGGACATATTTCCATACAGGTTTATTTCCATTCTGCGTTACTTTTAGGACGCCGAGTAATGCTCTCGCAAATTTTGTGCATATATATTTTCGAAGTGACTCTGCCTCTTTCTTCGTATTGAATTTGCCCATGCTGATAAATGTTTCTGTTGCTCCAGTATTTGGAAGTTCTACGAACGGGGAACTGAAGATTTCACCAAATTTACCGGTTCCAGTTGCTTGAGGAATGAAAACCTTGTATGCTTCTAAATTCTCAACATTATTTATGTATTTGCGCTTAATATACTTGTATACTCTTTGATTTCCCTCACGTCCTAAAATTCTTGCATATTCATCAATATCGTTTGTCTTTGCATCAAAGAATAT
>CAVIKO010000184.1:0-3917 GCA_963643035.1 bacterium | reverse complement strand
GCATTAAGCAGTTGAGTTGATGCGCCACGAGGCAGCCTGTTCCGAGCAGGAAACACGATAGCGCTCATGATCTTTTGTTCGACTTCTGGGTGTATGGTCGTATTTTGCGAGTTATTTTGCTGTTCCGGTTTTACAGACGGATGATACGGATAGGAGGCAGCCATGCACCAGGCGTTGTATCGGAAATACAGACCGCGCAGTTTTGATGATGTATGCGGCGAAGAGCATATCACCTCTGTCCTGCAATATGAATCAAAAATGGGCAAAGTATCGCACGCGTATCTCTTCTGCGGTCCGCGCGGTACCGGAAAAACAACCTGTGCAAAAATTCTTGCAAAGGCTGTGAACTGTGAGCATCCCGTCGACGGAAATCCCTGTGGAAAATGTTTTGCATGCGAGAGCATCGACAATGGCAGTGCGACCGATGTGCTAGAGATGGACGCGGCATCCAACAACGGTGTGGAATACATCCGCGATATTCGGGATGGCGTGAACTATACACCTGCTGTGCTGAAGAAACGCGTATACATCATCGATGAGGTGCATATGTTGTCGCCAAGTGCATTTAATGCACTTTTGAAAACGCTGGAAGAGCCACCGGAGCATGTATTGTTCATTTTGGCAACGACGGAACTTCATAAGCTGCCCGCAACGATCATATCACGTTGTCAACGCTTCGATTTCCGTAGGATTGCAGTGGATACCATTGCTGAACGACTGTTGAAAATCGCGGCGGCCGAGAATATGTCTTTAACGGAGGACGCAGCGCGGATTTTGGCAAAGCAGGCACAGGGTGGTATGCGCGATGCGATCAGTCTCTGTGAACTGTGCGGCGGCGGTGGTCATGAGGTGACAGCAGAACGGGTAACAGATGCACTTGGGCTGTCCACCATCGAGACTGTGTACAAAACCGCAGTCGCCGTGGCGCGGCGGGATGTTGCCGGACTCTTCCGCATGATAGATACGATTTTTAATTCTGCACGCGATATTGCCGTATTCTGGCAGGAACTGACGGCGTTCTGGCGCGACATGCTTGTTGTTAAGTATGTACAGGATCCAATGGCGTATCTTGATATGACCGAGCCTGAATTGCGTGTGACAAAGGACGCCGCACGTCGATTCACACCAGCTGCACTGTCGTACCAATGCCAACTCCTCGACAACGCCATGCACGACATGAACCGACTGCCACAGACCAAACGCTTGCAGGCGGAAATCACCCTCGTGCGTATGTGCGACCCACGTCTTGACAAATCAATAGAAGCGTTAAACAATCGGCTGACGGTGTTGGAGGATAAGGTTTCCATGCTTGCTGCCGGTGCACTTCCTGCTCTGGAAAAAGCGGAAAACATAAAAGAAGCGGAGACGATAACGGAGAACATACCGGGAAAGCTTGAGAAAACGACAGACAGTCTGCAATCCGAAACAACAGCCGGCATGCGTAAGGTAGAGGATATCAGCGAAATCTGTGAGACAATCACGCGTCAAAGTCCCATTTTTGGAAGCTTTTTCGGCGAGGCGGACTGTTTTGTCTCTGAAGATGGCACAAAGCTTCTTGTTCGTGCAACCAGTGATTTTGCAGCGCAGATGCTAACAAATGCGTCTCAGAATCTGCTTGCTGCATTTCATGCCGCCGGGGTGTGTGGCATGGGCGCTGCTGTAACGATTGAATCGGGAGCTTCTCCCAAGGTAAAGAAAAGTCCAGTGGATGAATTGGCGGAATTTTAGAAACCAACCCAGATGGATTTTGGATGGGTTCCGTTGTGATTCACATAGATACATAAAAACATATTAAAAGGATGGTAAATCAACATGAAAGCAAGACTTCCAAAGGGCGTGGGCGCTCCTACCAATATGCAGGGCATGATCAAGCAAGCGCAGAAAATGCAGGAAGAAATGGAAGCAAAGCAGGCAGAACTGGACGTCATGGAATACGAGGTTCAAGCAGGCGGCGGCGCTGTCACTGTTAAAATCAATGGCAAGCAGGAAGTTCAATCCATTGCGATTAAGCCGGAAGTAGTTGATCCGGATGACATTGAAACGTTGTCCGATATTTTGGTTGCAGCTGTAAATGAAGCGATCAAGAAGGTATCTGAAACGAACAACGAAGCCATGTCTAAGATCACGGGCGGTATGAATATTCCGGGTTTGTTCTGATATGGCTGGTGAGGTTATCGAACCGCTTGAACGGCTAGCGGATATGTTTCGTAGATTGGATGGCGTTGGGAAAAAATCCGCCATGCGGTATGCGTTTAATATATTGCAGCTGTCTGAGGAAGACGCCAAAGCATTTGCAAATGCAATTCTTGCCGCGAAAACGGAGATTCACCTGTGCCGGGAGTGCCAGAATCTGACCACTGAGGAGGTTTGTACGATCTGTTCCTCTGCCAAACGCGATCACAGCACCATATGCGTTGTGGAAGACCCACGTGCATTGATAGCGATCGAGAAAACCCGGCAGTATCACGGTGTATACCATGTCCTGCACGGTACGGTGTCGCCCGCACGCGGAATCACGCCGGATAAGCTGAAAATCCGTGAGTTATTGGAACGACTGCGGGACGATGCGGTACGGGAGATTATCCTTGCTACCAATCCGACTGTGGAAGGCGAAGCGACCGCCATGTATATCGCAAAGCTGCTTTCACCCTTTGATGTGACAGTGACTCGGATTGCAAATGGTGTACCGGTAGGTGGCGATCTGGAATACGCAGATGAAGTGACGTTGCGTCGTGCCATGGAGGGACGATACCCGCTGTAATATACAAAACATAAAAAAGAGTTGTCTTTTTAAATATGCCCTGCACCCCAAAAGTTAGACTTAGTAAATAGCGTAGTAGAAACAGCTGCTACGCTATTTCTATGCTTAGCCGATATTGCACCGGGCTCATCCAGCCAAGCTTCTCCTTGATTCGGTACTGTCGGTACTGTCAATAGTTTTTCGCAAAAACGACTCTGCCAAAATGAAGTTCTGCGCCGGAAAGTCCGGCGAGGGGGCTGCCAAGCCTCACCTGGTTGCCTGACTGCATATTCCGGCGGTGCTGTCAAGGGTGCCGCTTCAGCGGCATTCATCGGAGTGACCGGTTACGGTCACGCAGACCCTTGACTCCGTCGACGGTATATGCTACTTTAATATCTGCTTCCAATCTAAAAAGTGTTGAAATACAAGCATTTGTGAGTTATTTGTGGTATAATGAATGCAAAGAAACAGCGTGTTAACGGTCAAAAAGCTTGCACTTAAGTCGGAGGATGGATATGTACAAACGTCACAATGGTCAGATTTCACTGTTTGATGCACCGGAATTTTTTTGGTACGATCCCCCTGAACCCAAAGAATGAATGGGTACGTTTAGGAAAACTGATCCCCTGGATGGAGTTCGAGGAACGGTATGCTGAAAACTTCAAGAGTACAACCGGGCAGCCGGCAATCTCCGGTCGAATGGCACTTGCGGCTATATTGATCAAACAGCGGTATAAAGCTTCCGACGATGATGTTGTTGCCGAGATCGCAATGAATCCGTATTTGCAGCACTTCATCGGATTACAGCAATTTCAGTACGATGCTCCCTTCAGTGCCAGTGCGATGAGCCGCTTTCGTCAACGGATCACACCGGAAATGCTTGCATGGGTCAATGATTACATTGCCGGTCGCCCTGAAGAAAAAGATGATGATAACTCTGACGATGATCATCCGGGAGATTCCAAAACAGAAGACGCTGAAAATGAAGGCACTCTGATCCTTGATGCAACTTGTGCTCCTCAGAATATCCGTTTCCCGACGGATGTATCTCTTTTGAATGAAGCCAGATTGAATACAGAGGCAATTATCGATGAACTGCATGATACCGGGGCGTTTGGAAGCAAAAAACCGAGAACCTATCGTCAGAAAGCCAAAAATCAGTATAACAGCTTTTCGA
>CAVIKO010000183.1:0-3948 GCA_963643035.1 bacterium | reverse complement strand
CAAAACGCTCGTTGAACATCTCGACAGCGCGGGGCATGATCGCGGTGACGTGGGTAGCCTCAGCCGGGACCTCGATCTGAGTCAATCCGAATTGTGAATAATAGGCACGTTCGTCGTCGGTCCCGTGTTGTGCCTTGAAGAGGATGTCATTTAATGTGGGGGTCCACATCTCACGGGCCTCGTAAAATCCGATATCGTTCATTCGATCACCTCGGTGTCTTCTTCCGGCTTTTCGCCCATATCGTGATCGTCTTGCGTGCTGTCGACGATCGAGATCACGCTAAAATTAACACCCCACATTTTATTAATCCTGTCATATGCTTTTTCGCGTTGCCAAAGTTTCTCTTTCCGCCTCGCGCTTAACTTATCGTCGTTACTCTCGACCTCGCTCACGGACTGTTGGGCACGTTTTGTGATCGGCGTACAGGGGTATCCGATCTGTTCCAAAATGAGGCACTCAAAACGATCGAAGATCTCGAAAATAGCCGGATCGATCGGGACGTGGGTCTGTTCGACAAGGTTCACATCCTCGCCGTCGGCGTTGAGGAAGATCGCGGGACGGTCCTCACAGATCGCAAGCATGATATTTTTAGCCGTCATTAGATTGTTTTCGCTGACTTTCCAAACGTAAGGCATTTTTGCGAGCAATTGTAACTGATTAGTTGTTAACACATTGTCGACAAGTTCGTTCACCATTGATTCGATAAACGCAAAGTCGGAACCCGCAAAAATATCATTGCGCATGATCACCGAGTTGGTTAGGTCGAGCTCGAGATCATAGATCGCGTCGATCGTCAGATTCTTTCCGCGGTCCGTCGCTGGATTGTATCCACAGGGGACGGGATGCCAAGATACCGGCTTGCCGTAAATGTTGAGCGTGCCGCTTTCGACGAACGGTAGGCAATGGATCTGCCCGCCGAACATGAACCACACGCACGCCCCGTTCCTCATCAGGTATTTCTCGGGGATCTCGTCGCGGGACATCGCGCGCATGTCCTCGGTCAGCGGATCGTCGATCTCGTGTTTAAACATCGTTTCGGCGATCCCCACGTATTTTTTCATGAGGCCCCATTTGATATTGCGCCTGAGTTCCTCGACACCTTTCGGGCTGTGCACTTCAGCACGGATCCTCTCCCATGATGCGATCGGTCTGTTTGGACGTGTCATTTTAATCTGACCCCTTTATTGAGTTTTTGCTTTATATACTGTTTTGCCTCAACAGGGATGTCCCCGCGCACAACGAGATTATCGATCGCAAGCGGTCCCGATCCGTGGACGAGTTCCGTGCAATCGGCGGTGGGCTCGGAGACGCTGATGCCGTTCAGGGCGACGTCCTGATCAAAGCGAGCTAAACTGTAAGCGTCGGGGACGATCGAGCGGATCTGATACGGCCGTCCGTAGTAAAGCCAATCGCATCCGTTACCGGGGGTGATGATGCTGTCCAGCTGTTTGGCTTGCAACATGTCGGTCGCCGACTGCAGTTTGTCATTGTAATGCCCCGCGCTGGCATAATTGATGAGCGTGCCCGCGACACTGGCCCCGGCGCCGAGGAGACCGAAGGCCGAGGCGTTGGCGATCGACCGATCCGTGGGCATAAACGTCTGACTTTCTTTAAGCCCGCCGATCATGGCGCCTTGCGCCCCGCCGGCGAGGGCACCGCCGAGACCCTCGACGAGTGCGCGATCACGCGCGATCTTGCGCTGTTCGATGTCGAAATCACGTTGGCCCGAAAAATTGTACTCAGACCAAGAATTTGAGGTGATATCCAATGAAGGCAAAGGGATGGTGAACTGCAACCCCTCGGCCGAGGAATTGAGGCCATCGAAACGGAATTGGACGTACCCCGACGACGCCGAGACCACACAGCGGAAGGTGAAATCCTTAACGGTGAGTCCCCAGGGGATCGATCCGATAACGGATCCGTCAAGATCAGTCACAACGAATTGTTCGGTGTCGGTCGTTGTCAGCCCAGAGGGGAGAGACCCGGTGTATTCGGCAAATTTGTTGGTTTTGGTGAATAGATACATATAGTCCACCCCGCCGTGGGTTTTAATTTCCACCCCGTAATCGGCGGTGGTGGTCGCCTCGCTGTAGGTGGTGAGCGAGACCGAGGACGACGAGATCACGCCTTGGACAGCGATCCAATAGCTTCCGAACGTGCCGTTGGTGAAGGTCAGTTCAGTGTCCGACGGGACGGTTTCGCCGACGGAGACGGTCCACGACAGGATGTTGGTGAGCGAGCTACCGACGGCGATCGAATTAATGGTTTGGCTGATGGATCCGGACGCATAAAGACCGACGATGTTCGAAAATTGCACGGTGTCACCGTCACTCAGATTGTCAAAGACGGTCTCCGATAAGACCGCCCTCACGAAATCGTCGACGGAGATCGCGCTGATGAAGGCGCCGGGGTTGTCCGCGGACCCCACGGAACTCACGATCGCCGTACCGTCCTGGATGACGGTCGCGATGAGCTGGTTGGAATATCCCGACCCGCTCGAGGTGATTCCGCGGGCGGTGTGGATCTTCCGACTCTCCCAATCGCGGAATAAGATCCGATCACCGTCGGTGAGGTCGACCTGGTCGGACCCCAAAAAGGCGCCGGCGGGGCGATCGACCCCCGCGTAGGACCGGGTTTCGGGTTCCGGGTAGACACTAGGCCCCACAACGACGAACGGATCACTGACGACCCCCGTCCCCGAGGCGATGGCGAGAGGGGGAACGGGCGAGAGGAACACCGAGGAAATGGACGAGGGCGCGAGTCCGAAGATCTCATCATATTCGCCAAGTAACCATTGATTGAGGGTCGGAACACGGTAGGCGGTTGAACTTGAGCTTAATTGCATGTAATAGATCGTGTTTGGCGTCCTTGCCACGGGGCACACGATGATGCGGGACTCTGTCACGTTCCCGGTTCCCCCGGTGGTCTCATGTGTGTAATTGATGATGGCCCAGTGAGCCCCCGATCCAACGAGCGTGTCGGGGATTAAATTGTAAACACGATCGGAAACACGCTTAAAACGGGATGGGACATGCTGGATCGGATCGGACACCCCGCGGGAACGGCGGGTCACTGTCCCCGGGCCGAATACGGCGGACCCCATGAAAGTGCGCCAGAGATCCACGTGCCACTTGATCAATACCGCGGGGTAATCGTCCGTGTCGCTCAGGATCTCGACGGAATCGACAAAACCGTAAAAATCACGGGTCCGTGAGTTTCCGTTTTTAAACTCGACGCGGATCTTGAGATAACTGAAATATTGCGCGACGGTGAACGGGATGGAAAGTTTCAACTCGGTGAAAATACGGTCTTTCGAGGGATGCCACTCGTCGCCCGACATGCTAGTAAAATCAGGTGTCGGTAGTGTTGAAAGATTAGCGAAGGCGGGGACTTCAACGGCGCCGTCGGTAAAACCCGGGTCGTCCCAAAAATAAATTTGTGTGATATCGGTCATATTGAAAAGATAACCCCTTGCGGGGTTAAAAGGTTTGTTCAGAGGATCTTCTCAAGTAGGGCAAGCTTTTCCTCACGGGTGAGTTTCAATTTGCCCTCGGTTTTTTCTTCCTCATTCACGGTCTCAGTCTCTTCTTTAACAGGGGAAAGAAAGGTCTCGATCGCGTCTTTCTCGATCTTGGAAAAATAGGCGTTGTCGCCGAGACGTGTGAAAAGTGTGTGATCACAGACGATCCAAACGAAAGCACAGATCGCGATGGTGTAGAGGGTGAGACGGGTCTCATCCACGATGTGGACTGTGGTAAAAACCGCATCGGCGACGACGATGCCAAGACCGACGGAGACGATGGCACCGAAAACGGCGACGATCAAATAGCCACACCAGAACTTGCGACTTAGTTCCTCGTTGACGGTATCGTACTCGGTACCATTCATTTTCGCAAGTTTTTTCTCATTTGCGTTCTCCTTTTCGTTTTCCAGAAAACGCGAAACAC
>CAVIKO010000182.1:0-4144 GCA_963643035.1 bacterium | reverse complement strand
CGGGATACGCCCGCAATTTCGGGGCTTCTAACCCCAAGAAATACATGAAATTCGAAACAGGCATGCGATTCGCCGCTCCAATTTCATTATTTCCACCGTTGAATCGCAGAAATTGATGCGGAAACTGATTTTTAGAGGTTCCCAGAATAAAATTCCTCCGTGTAAATCATCGATTCCCTTGACAAAGCCGTGATGCCGTGATAGTATATACTGTATAGCAACAATACAGTCAAGAGGGGTGCGCCATGATTTCAAGCAATTTCTTCACAATCTCTGATTTTGCCAAACTGATGGGAATCAGCAGGCAGACACTTATATACTATGACCGTATCGGGCTGTTCAAGCCGATCCGGACGCTCGGCAACGGATACCGTCTGTACTCCAGAAGCCAGATTAACGTGCTCAGCCTGATTTCCATGCTCAGCGAGATGGGCGTCCCGCTGAAGAAGATAAAGGAATTTGTCGTTAATATATCGCCCGACACCGCCATTGCCATACTCAAAAAACAGCGTGAGGAAGCGGAAGAAAAACTGCGCCGGCTCCGGACGCTGGAAAGCATGATCAGTCTGCGGATTGAGCAGATTACGTGCGGGAAGGCGGCGGCGGAGAAGCCGCTTCCGCAGTTTTCGGTCACGGAACTGCGGGAGGACATTCCGCTGTACGTCGGGGAAGCCATAAACTGCTCCATGGAGGACATTCCGGACGATTTCATCATAGATTTCTATGCGCAGTGCGAAAAGCTGAACTTTCCGCTGATTTTTGCAAGCGGACAAATGAAAAGCCGCGATACCGTAATCGCGGGCAGAACAGAAATTATTTCCAGTATGTGCTTTGCCCTGAAGGATGCCGCCGGGGCAAATTCCATGATTCCGAAGGGACTGTATGTCGTAGGGTATGCCCGAGGTGATTACGGGAGCACGGACGGCGTCTACCGGGAACTGCTCGCGTTCACGGCGGAAAACGGCTTGCGGATTACCGGGAACGCATACGAGGAATACCTGCTGGACGAGCTCGCCGAAAGTGACCCGGACAACTTTATCCTGAAGATTATGCTGCGGGTCGAACGGCTTCCGGACGGGCGATAAGCGGCAAGTCGGAAAACGAGGCAGGGAGCAGATGCTCCCTGCCTCGTTTCGGTTCAGCCCAGTCGGTTCCGGACTTTTTTCACGTTTGCATTCATCAGATGCCGCCCGAGGTGCCGGTAGACAACGGCTTTCAGCCGGGACATTTCCTGATGATGCTCCCGCAGCAGTACGTCGGGGCTGTCATACACGCCGAAATCCCTGTTGATTCCTTCGCTCTGAATATAGGTGTTGTTGCGGTCAAAATCAATGACTGGATGACGGAAATCGCGCACCGCCACGCCATAGCCGCAGAACGCGCCGGCGCAATCGGGGTTCGCCGCCTGCAGACTTTCCAGATACGGTTTGTCCAGAATAAACGCCTCCAGCTCGTACCACACGCCGTCCAGCCAGACCTCCACCCAGCTGTGGAATACATCGTGCGGTGCCAGCCGGTACACCAGCCCCGTCATGGCGCCCTTCTGGAGTTTTTTGTCGATGGTGAAGCCGTGGACGCGGCAGGGGATGCCGCAGCCGCGCAGCAGTGCCATGAACAGCGTCCCCTTGGTGTTGCACTGCCCGTAGCCGTCCGCCAACACCGAGGAGGCGGGGATACTGTCATCGGTGTTGTAGCCGAACAGTATCTCATCCCGGACGTACCCGTAAATCGCCTGTATGCGCTCAAATTCACCGTGCGAACGCCAACCGCGCCTGTCAATCAGGTTCCGTATTGCCGGATGCGAAAAATCCAGCATCGGCGTTTCGGTCAGGTATCTGCCCATGCTCTCAACTTCCACAATACTCACCGCCCCTCTTTACAGCAGTACGGTCATCGCGCCGGCAATCAGGCAGCACGGCAAGCCAAACAGCATACCGGCGCAGGAACCTTTGATGTGGAACCAATAATCGTGATAGGCATCGGTCAGATCCTCCGTGCCCGGGATAATACAGTGCCGGGAATGGCAGAACCACACGCAGTCGATAATCAGCGCGTCGTACCAATCCACAATGGTCCACAGCAGATACGACACACCGAACCCCGACAGGAAGGTCGTGCAGCCGTTTACGTACCGCATGAGCAACCCCATCAGTATACCGAGCACGAACAGGGCAGGCGATTTTTTCTTCACCCTCTGCCACACGGCCGGCGGCTTGTCACCGGAAACCAAGCCGAGATCAATCAGCCGTTGCACAATGGGCGCCGGGTAGTTCAGTTTCGCCAACTCCAAATTTTTCATGAGCCTGCCTGACAGGGACACACAGCCCACCGTAAGCAGCAGGCAGAGTACAACTGCCTCCAGAATAAATGGTATCATGTCTGTTTTCACCTTCTTTCTTGCACCGCGTGCTTCAAACCAGCGTCACGATGCCCGCGCTCAGGGCAGCAATGACGGCAAACAGCGGAATGCCGCGCACAAAGGAATCGATGTGCTTGGCAGGGTTCCGGTAAATCGCCTTATCCGGCAGGAACGAGAAGCGGATGCGCTTCGTGTTGCGCCACCAGAGCAGGTCGATGACCAGCAGGTCGAACACCCCCAGCCCCTCACCCAGTGCGAGAAAATACAGGAACGCCGGCAGGTAGCCGTCAAAGGCAAAGACTTTCCGGAAAATCAGCCCGAGCACGGAAAACACGACCGTGAAAAGCACCAGATTGCCCAGCAGAATTGCCGGTATGGATTTTTCCTTTGGTGCGCCGTCCGCGAGCCGTTCCCGGACACGGGACTGCACCGCATCGGGGTACGAGCGCAGACCGGCAAGATTTTTCTTATCCGTTCCGGTGCAGAGAAAGCAGATGCCCCAGTACAGAAACCAGAATATAATTGCAACAAGCCACTTCATTTTGTTTTCTCCTTACTCCTTATCATTCTTATCCTGCTTGTTCTTATATACTGCGCCGAGACACAGGAATGTCGAGCCGAGGCAAATCCATATAACGGTCATAGAAGTATCACTTGAAGTGAAATGACTGACAGCAGCGGCGATATAAAACAGCAATGAAGCCACAAAGTGCAACGCAGTTGTCAATTTTTCTTTTTTATGTCTAATTCCTCCGAAAGAACTTTTCTCGATTTTCTTTAAGTCTGGCTATATTTTTGACAGCAGCATCACCAAAAGCCCTACCGGCAAGGCGACTACTGCCTGCGTAAGCATTCCGATAACCGCATATTTTATGTGGTGCCAATAATCGTGATAGGCGTCTACAAGATCCTCGGTTCCCGGTATGATCATTCTCTTGCTGTGGCAAAACCAGAGGCAATCCACCACCAGTGCATCAAACCACATCTCCGCTACCCACATGATATATCCGTGAAACCAGCCCTCAGCGAATGTGCGGGCGCCGCCGATATAATACGCCAGTGCTGTCTGCAGGAATATATACCCGATAAAAAAACCGATTTTTCCTATCGTCGCCTTTTTCGTAAGCTTATCGGAGCTTTCCTGAATCAGTCCAAGCTCCCGGCACCGGTCCTGTATCGCCTTGGGGTACTCCTGTATCATACCGAGCTTACCCTTCTTCGCCATGCTGATGCCGCAGATTGTAAAAATGACGACATTAAAAATCACGATTTCAAGCAGATAATTCATTTTCAAGCAGATAATTCATTTTGTATCTCCCGTGTTTGGCTTCAGATAGTTTGCCGCATCCGATTCAAGTTTCAGCCAATCTTCAAAGGTCGCGCCTGCCTGTATGAAAAGCGACTTCAGATCTTCGTTCAATGCGGACATCTCCTCGACTGCATTCATAGCGTGATCGGACGCGCAGATTTTTCCGAGCGATGTCATGCACATCAGCTTATACAGCTTATAGCAGATTTTATAATACCTCTCCGAGCGAAAATCCTCGTCATCGGGAAGAATCGCGTGTCCCGCCTTTTCGAGTGCCGAATAACCTTCTATGTTTGCACGGATTATGCGATTGATATATTCCTTATCTCTGCCGATTTTCTTTAAGTCACCGTCAGTGTAATAGCACGCAAAGGCACACGGAACGACAAACGCGGCATGGGACAGAAGATAATCGCCCATGTTCGGCTCATACACGATTCTGTACGGCGTACCGTCGAATATTTTCTTTATCAGCT
>CAVIKO010000181.1:0-4234 GCA_963643035.1 bacterium | reverse complement strand
CTATGCAGGAGGCCGATAAATGGATTTAGGCAATAACACAGACGACATGGATATAATCATCACCGACGACCAAGGAGCAGCCAACGATGGCATGATAAACATGAGCGACCGCATCTTCGAGCTCAGGGATCAGATATCGCTCGACATAATCACCAGAAACATCAATGAGGCGTTCGACGAAAGCAGCGTCATCGAAGGCGTGAATTATGTCACCGAATTCAAGAAAAGATATCATATGGTCAAAGACATGGGCGGCGAGTACGATGGCGACATCGAGATTCTCAACGAATCGCTGCAGGAACTATGCGACACCATCATGGCGAATCTGAGCGTCAAACGGCATGTCGGGCTGGGCAAGAGCATCGACGATGAGACGATCACTGACATCGACGAGTATCTCGATGACGTCGAGACGATGTATGAGTTCTTCGTCGTCAGACGCTATTCGAACGTCAGGGATTACTTCAAATCTAGATTCATCAAAAACAAAGTCGAGTTCGTCGAGAGATACAAAGACGCGCTGGACAGCAAAGATTCCGATCTGTTCCTCTCTCAGGACAAGAAGAAATACAAAGACGCGTCGGATGCGATCGTGATACACTTCGCGAATGACATCATCGCGGATATCAGAAGCACGGTGGATGAGGGCTGCGAATTCTTCCGAGACGTGGTCAATCTCGACCTATACGAGGAATACAACTCAAGAATGAGCGAGCTCATCGACAACTACGGCTCAAAGCTCGTTGTGTCCGATGACGCGAAAGCCGCGGCTGACTACCTAAGCTTCCTCGATGACGATGAGGTCGCGGTCACTCTCAGAAACGACATCCTGTCGGCGGTGCTTCAAGAAGCGGAGCTGAATTGATGGGCTGCCTGAAAGATTACCCGGCCGAGGAATTCATCAAGCTGCACGAGCATATCAAAACGCTGTGCCAATCCGATGATGAGGAAGTCAGAGCGAGGTTCGCAAATGTGCATCTCATGGATTTCATCGGCGAACTCCCGGTGCTCGATGAGGTGCTTCTGACTGAATATGTCGCGGCGAATGACATCGATGGGGTGAAAGACATTATTGAGAAGAACCCAGATGTCGAGGTGTTTCCTGGCGGCGACCACAAGCGTTCGCCGAACGATGGCTGGCGCGTGAAGGAGCTGGCGCTTGTCATGGCATATTCCAGGAGCATAGAAAAACCGATGTGGTCCGATTCGCTTACCCGCAAGGACCGCGCGATACGCAAAGCCAGGCATCCGCACCTTCTGCGGCAATACAATCAGAAAAACCCGTTGCCGCTTGACGCTGAGCTGGCGCTGTTCAAAAAGAAGCTGCCGAGCAAAACGGCGATGGCCGACATGCTGCTGCAATACCGCGATTGGATTGAGCCAAAAGTCGGTTATGTAACTGCCGACGCCTTCATGGCGCGCGTGGCCGCATATCTGCAAGCCGCGCTGTCGAAAAACCGCGGCGACATGCTTGAGACAGCGAAATACATTCTGCATTTCCTCGATATCGTCAGGCTTGGCGACGCCACAAGCGTCTTGGCCGCCGATTATATCGACGAGATCAAGCAAAACGCATTATGAGGCAGGGACCGACCGGTCCTTGCTTCTTTTGGCCGGCGAACAATTCATTATAAACCCGAATAAATAGGAGGCGATATTATGGAAAACAATATCCATGCCAATACAATGCATAGCGCCGATATGGCATATCTGACCGAGTCAGCGATGATCGAATCTGCCAACGAGCAGCTTCTGAACGAGGCTGTTTGCCAGGTCAAAACCGATCTGGAAGGCACTTCCGACGCGTCCGACATCATCGAGTTCCGCAATGCGTATCCGAATGGCAAGCTCGCGGATCCCAGCGCGTTCGTCGCGGAAGGCATGCAGCGTTTCGCCGCCCCGTTCATAAAAAAGAGCGTCACGCTCAAAGAGGCCGAAGACATGCTGTTCAGAATGAATAAGGCGCTCAATTCCGATTACATGATCGAGGACATCGTCAGAGATCCGCGGAGAGAGGCCAAAGACGGCAGCACCGTCATCTCTTTCTCCACGCCGATCTCAGCGAGATTCAAAGAGCTTGAATCGCGTCTCACATATATGGCCGAAGCATGCCATGACTGCATGTACGACGACCTGTTCGACGCCGATACTCTGAAAGAATATCTTCCGGTTCTGTATCTTTTCGCATAATGCTGATTCTGCAGGAATCCGAAGAGCTGCGCCATCTCGATGAGATGTTCGTCAATGTCTTGCCGGCGCTTGACGCCAAAGTCACAAACTCGATATACTACAATAGGCTGAAATATCTGATGTTCAATGAGATCGTCACATTCTGCCGTGAGAAAATCGAGCTGAAGCAAGACCTGCTGGCAATCAGGCCATACATCGGCGATTACATGTCCGAAGAGGACATCCGGAAGACGTTCGATGGCCTGAAAGCGAAGTACAACTCCGGCGCGGCCGATAACATCGGCTTGGATTATCATATAGAGACCACCCGAGTCGACTACGGCGTATGCGTGTTCGCGATCATCAAGCGCGATGACATATATGCCAAGAAATTCATTTTCAGATTCAGGAAAACCCCATCCGCCGGGCTTGACCTATCGAATCTCACGGCTGTCGGTTCCCCATTGCCGGAAAAAGACAAGGCCGAGATCCGCAAATCGCTCGTTAATGAGCTCGGAGGGCAGACCAAATGAAATATCCATTTTTGACGGAAGAGCACGTTGGCATGCGGACCCAATTCACTTTCACCGGCGACGAGCTGTTCATATACCTCCCGAAATACTATCTCGACAAAGAATCGAAGTTCGGCGAGATCATCGGCAATATCATCGAGACGCTTGGGCTATTCTGGTTCAAAACATCCAACAGATGGTATGAGCTGACTTTGCCCATTCGCATGCGATTCGAATACGATGAGGAAGTCGAGCCGTTCACCGGCAAGCTCAAGCCAGAGCTTCCTTCGCTTGAATATCGAGTATTCAAGTTGAAAAAGGGCGATGCGTTCATCGTTGACGTAATGCACGTCGTCAAAATCGACGACCTCGAATTCATGTTGCTTAAAGTCATCGATATGGGCAAACTGCCGGCGACCGTCAGCTATGAGGAATCCATCTCGATATTCCATAAACTGCTTTTGGCATCCAAAACCGGCGCAAAGCTTGGCGTCGCGTCATCGATGCTCGAAATCGTTTTATCGGAGATATACCGCAATAAGCATAACCCGGCGCAGCCATTCAGACAGCTGCTCAATTCCAACCCAAATGCGTCATTATATGATTTCAAGCAGGTTCGAATGACGAAAATCCCGCAGATGAATTCGGTGTTCAATTCGCTTACCGGCGAGGACACGTTCAATCAGATAGCGAACTGCGTCGTCCGCGTGCGCGAAGGGCATCAGGACCGCATATCGCCGATGGAAAAGCTATTGAAGCTATAACAAAAAAAGAACTGGTCATTCCAGTTCTTTTCTTTTGTCGAATCGCACGATGATCGGGGTGATTCCGGCGGATAATCTCGAAATAGCCGCATTCACGGTTTCTTCCGAGCCATCGTCGATTATGATTATGTCATATGCCACCAGCGAGGCCGGCGCTTCGTCGATATCGCTCATGATATATGCGTTTCTTCCGGTCTCATGAGCAATCGTTGATTTGCCAGAGCCAGCTGCCCCAACGAATATCCATACCGGATGATTCATATGGCCTTTCAGCTCTCTGAACGCGGCGTTTATCTTATACCCGCCTGTTTTGAAATCCACGCCATTGCCATATTCGGAATATGAGAATATGGGGTTGTTGTCTTCTAAGCCATCATCGGTCTGCCTGCCAATCGTCCATCCGCCATATTCCGGGCGGTATTTGATTTCGCATTCAAGGCCTTTCATGACCGGGACAAAATCGAAATTCGTGGATTCCTGTTTGATGTTCACCACCGCTTCGGATTGGTCTCCGGCGTAATCGTCATATGTGAATTCCATCGTCCACGGATGGCCGTCATCGTCTTTCATGACGAGCATATCCGATTGGGATAATTGGCCGACATTACTTGCCCTCATGTAATTGCGATGGGTCATGCCCACCAGATGCAGAGTCTTTGTTTGCATGGTTTTCTCCTTTGGTGATAATCTATTGTTTTTGCGAATATTTTTGGCAAAACAAGAAAAAGGGTGATGTGGGGAGTCGAACCCCGAACAACAACCGACCGCGGCATCACCTCATTTTTTCAT
>CAVIKO010000180.1:0-4310 GCA_963643035.1 bacterium | reverse complement strand
TATCGATGATGTGGACGGCGAAAGAATGATTAAAAAGTGGATTATCCCGGACTAATTTTTTTGATGCCGTATTATTAACAGTATTTCTCTTGCAATTCCACGAGAAAAATGGTATAATAAAAAATAATAATCACGAGGAAAGGAGGAATTCTCATGTTGTATACCCTTATGCACCGTGACATCCCGGTTATGGACTTGGAGCTTGACGAATATTCCAACATCGTCTCTCTCGGCAAAATTCATCACGCAGAGCATCTGCCGCTCGGCACTTATAATAAAATCGGTGTGGAAAGGAAAGCCCTCAACCGCTGGTGGACAAAGCGTTCCATTCCCGCAAGCCGGAAAGGTATCCGCGATGTGCTGGAGGAACTGGAGCTGTCTTCACCGCAGGAGCTGATCGAAAAGTGCTTTGGGCTGAGCCTGTCCGATCAATACTGGATTTCTCCGACCGATAAACCGCTTGATTGGCATCGGGTAAACTTCTTTGAAAACGCCTTCTCGGAGGACATCGGCAATATCCTGTTCGGCAAAGGTGCAGGCTCCGACAGCGCAAGCCTTGTCTCTCCCGACAACACGGCAAACGGCAACCTCAAAAAGAAATGGAAGATCATCGACGGCAAGCGGGTGCTCCTCAAGGATTCCAGTGCGCCCTATCGTCAGGAAGCCTACAACGAGGTGCTTGCGTCCGAGATTGCCAATCGGCTCGGTATTCCGCATGTGCCCTATACGCTGATCGCGGAACACGGTGAGATTTGCTCCGGGTGCGAGGACTTCATCACACCCGAAACCGACCTTGTTGCGGCGGCACAGGTGATGAGTGCGTTCAAAAAACGGAACGAGCAATCGGAATATGAATTCTATATTGAATGCTGCGAAAAGCTCGGCATTGCCGATGCCCGCGAAAAGCTGGAACAGATGCTTGTGCTGGATTACCTGATTGTCAACGAAGACCGGCACCTGAACAACTTCGGACTGATCCGCAACGCGGTCACACTGGAATGGATCGGTGTTGCTCCCCTTTACGACAACGGCAACTCCATGTGGTTCAACCGTGTTGTAAGTGAGATGCACGCAGATGATGACAGTAATATCAAAACCCCGCTGTGGAAGAAGAATCCCACAGACAATCTGGAGCTTGTGACCGACTTCTCATGGCTGGACCTGTCCGCTCTCGACGGCATTGAAGACTTTGCAAGAGAGCTGTATGGGAAGTCCGAGTATATGGAACCGATACGGGTTGATATACTGGCAAATGCTCTCAGGACGCGCATTGAACTGCTGGATGATATTGTACAGTCACAATCCGGTGGGCAGACAATGCTCTGATTAACCAAATAACTACGATAACCGCACTTCAGTAGAGGTGCGGTTTTTCTTTATGAAAGGAATTCTTATGGCAAAGAAAAAACAACTCCCCGAAGAAGTCGCGCACAGCGAAGCCTATGTAAAAGACTTCTTCGACATGGCGGTCCCTTCTGCCATCCGCTTCAATGTGGATCACTTCATCTGCGGGGACAGCTATCGCTCTGTTTGGGCGATACGCGAGTATCCGCCGCAGACAAGCGATCAGGCACTCCTCGCCCGTTTCGGTGACAAGGAAGCAGTGACCGTTCACCTGTACACCCGATTGGTAGACGGCGTGGAGCAGCGAAAGATTCTGCAAAACGCAAGCCGCAAAAATAAGCTCCTTGCAAACTCCAATGACCTCGAAGATTCGGTCACGGGAGAAGGCAACCTCGGTGATGTGGTGGAGTTGCTCGGAGAACTGCGAAAGAACCGTGAACCTCTTCTGCATTGCGCTGTCTTCATCGAGCTGTCTGCCGGGAATCTGGATAAGCTCCGCGAACTGCAATCGGATGTCTCCATGGAGATGACGCGCGAAAAGATTTCGGTCGATCATCTGTCTATGCGGCAGAAGGAAGGTTTCATCGCCTGCATGCCGTGTGGCTACAACATCTTCGGGACGCAGTATGAGCGCGTGCTTCCGGCATCGGCAGTTGCAAACCTGTTTCCGTTCAACTATTCCGGCAAGACCGACAAAAACGGCTTCTATCTCGGCAAGGATAAATTCGGTACCAACATCATAGCGGACTTTGATCAGCGTGCCGATGACAAGACCAACTCCAATGTTCTCATCCTCGGCAACTCCGGTCAGGGTAAGTCGTATCTGCTCAAGTTGATCCTTGTCAATCTGCGGATGTCGGGAAAATCGGTCATCAGCCTGGATGCCGAACAGGAATACAAAGACCTCTGTGACAACCTCGGCGGTTGCTATGTAGACCTCATGACCGGCGAATATATCATAAACCCGCTTGAACCAAAAGAATGGTCGGACAACGGCGGCGAAGCCGACGCGGACTCGCCCGAGGCATTCCGGAAAGCCACCCGACTCTCGCAGCACATCTCCTACCTCAAGGACTTTTTCAGAGTCTATAAAGATTTTGACGACGCACAGATCGACGCGCTTGAAATTCTGCTCTCCCGCCTCTATGCCAAATTCGGCATCACAGACAATACCGACTACGATAAGCTGAAAGCCGATGACTATCCTGTAATGGCGGATCTGTACGCCATGGTGGAGAGCGAATACCAGCGGTATGAGAAGGGATCAAAGTCTCTGTTCACGGAAGACTTGCTTCGCGAGCTTTGTCTCGGACTGAACTCCATGTGCATCGGAGCCGAAAGCAAGTTTTTCAACGGGCATACCAACATAAACGATGACCGCTTCATCGTGTTTGGCGTCAAAGGTCTTATGGAAGCCAATATGAAACTCAAGAATGCGATGCTGTTCAACATCCTCTCGTATATGAACCATAAGCTCCTCACGAAAGGCAATACGGCAGCTTCCATCGACGAGCTGTACCTGTTCCTTACAAACATGACGGCAATCGAATATATCCGTAACGCTTCCAAGCGCGTGCGCAAAAAAGATTCCTCGATCCTTCTGGCGTCTCAGAACATCGAGGACTTTTTATTGCCCGAAATCAAGGAGATGACAAAACCTCTTTTTTCTATCCCGACGCATCAGTTCCTCTTCAACGGCGGTAATGTCAATCCCCGCGATTATATGGACGCTCTGCAACTCGAGGAATCGGAATACGACCTTATCAAGTACCCGGAGCGCGGCACCTGCCTTTTCAAATGCGGAATCGAAAGATACCTTCTGCAAGTCATCGCTCCCGAATACAAAGCCAAGCTATTCGGCAATGCGGGCGGAAGATAAAGTGTTTACGGAAGATTCTGCAGGAGCGGAAGATACTCCTCCCACCGATACTCACGAATCGGCATGGCAGGATGACGGTCATCATCAAAAACAAGAACGAGTGCGGGAGCAATGCTGTGGTACCGGTCGGCGATATACCATCGGATCAGCTTGCCCTCGCGGATGAGCCGTTTGGCTGTGGCGTGATAATTGTAATATGACATAAAGTCAGTATTCCGAAAAACAAAAAATCTTATACGAAGGAAGGTGTGTGTCGCAGTAGGCGCAGTAGTGGCAAAGGTCGCAAAGAAGGTCCTTGCGATCCTTGCCGGAGATAAAAACGGACGGAAATTCCTCGGGTATGTGATCGGCATCGTGCTGTTCATTGTACTGCTCCCTGTGATTGCCGTGTACGGTCTGTTCGGCTGGATGGCAGGTGGCGGTGCCACAGAAATCGTCAGCCCCGACATGGTATACTCGGCAATGCCCGCAGAATACCGAGAACGCATGGAGCAATACAATGCGGAGCTTTCCATGATCGAAACAACCTTTGCCGAATGCGGGGTGTCCGGGACGGATACTTCGCTGGCAAAGACGATCTACATCTCCTGCCTCATCGGTAAGGAGAGTGAGGAAAACTTCTACAGGATCTATGCGGACTGCTTTCTCAATGAGGAACACGATCCGCTACAAAATATTTCTTCTGCATTCGGCGTTACCTTCACCGATGCGGATAAAGAACGACTGAAACAATTATACGGAGGTTATACATGAACTTCAAAGCAAGATTTGAGCGTAAAGTAAATGCGCCCGAAGTCACCGATGCCGACATCGTCGGAGTGGTGACACTCAACCAAGAACAGTTCGCTCGGTTCAGCGAACGGCTTCTGGACGATTATGATTTCATCGCTGACTATGCCAAAGAAACCTATGATGACGGCGAGAGAAAGCATTGTCTTCTTGTCCTCGGCGAGGGCGAGGATGACGGAATCCTTGTCTGTTCCGAAGGTTCCTTTTATGCCAGATATTCCGCCTACCTGCCGAAGGCACGGCAAATTCTTCGTGACGAGGTTCACCATGTTGCCGAGCTTATGATCAAGGGCAGGTT
>CAVIKO010000179.1:4036-4555 GCA_963643035.1 bacterium | reverse complement strand
ATTTCTGCCCACTTTCCCACTTTTTATACTATATTCTCTGGAAAATTAAAAATCAATATTTATAGAAAGAATAAGAAAAAAAGTGGGCATTTGGCCACAAGCCTAAAAATGGTGTTTTTCGGGAGGTGTTTTTAAGGCAAGAATCATATTTTCATTTGACCGTTTTCTATGGTACAATAAGCCGATTGAGTACGAATGGGAGGCGGTCGAATGACTCGAGAAAACAGCGGATGGATCCGCAAATTGGACATGACAGATATTTGGCGGAACAGCGCTTATGACGAGAACGGCGACAGTGCGGTTTGCGACTTTTGCGGTGCCGATCTTCGATGGCGACCACAAGACCATGTGTGGTACTGTCCCGATTGCGGACAGGTCATGAATCGGACATTATATTTTGATCACATCGGTGCGAACCCGCCCGGTGACGGATGTCTTTTGGACTGCGATCAAAATTATCCGTTCTGCAAGAAGGACTGTTTGCGTTACCTGATTGACCCGAACGACCCAATGCTATAA
>CAVIKO010000179.1:0-4026 GCA_963643035.1 bacterium | reverse complement strand
GCTTTTCATCGTCCGCGAAATATACATGCCCTTTTATGAAGAGAGAAGACAATATGCGCCTTCTCTTTTACTTTTGGATTTTTCGGAAAGGGGTTTGGCTGAATGAAGGGCAGAAAGCTGGAACGCAGTTTTCAGGCGGCTCTTATACGGGAATTGAAGAAGCGGTTCAGCGGATGCATTGTCATGAAGCTGGATTCCTCTCATATTCAGGGGATTCCCGATCTCCTGGTTCTTTGGGGAAAACATTGGGCGACGCTGGAATGCAAGAAAGGTGCAAGGGCGAAACGACAGCCCAATCAGGAGCACTATGTCAAGTTGATGGACGGCATGTCCTTTTCAAGATTTATATTTCCCGAGAACAAGGAGGAAGTTCTGCATGAACTGGAACAGGCATTCGGAGCTGGAAGGTAGTCATGCTTTCCTCTCCGCGAGCAAGTATCATTGGATCAATTACGATGATGCAAAACTTGCCGAGAGCTACAACAATTTTCTGGCTACACAAAAGGGCACGGAGCTGCATGACTTCGCAAGTCGGTGCATTACGCTTGGTCAGAAGTTGCCCAAGAGTCAAAAGACGCTGAATCTGTTCGTGAATGATGCCATCGGTTACAAGATGCAAAGCGAACAGGTTCTTTTTTATTCCGAGAATTGTTACGGCACTGCAGATGCGATCGCTTTCCGAAACGGTATGCTGCGTATTCACGACCTGAAGACGGGTAAAGTACCGGCGCACATGGAACAGCTGATGGTGTATGCGGCGCTGTTCTGCTTGGAATACAAAGTAAAGCCCGGTGACATTCAGACGGAGCTGCGGATTTATCAGAATGACGAAGTGTTGTTCCACAATCCGGATGCGACGGAGATCGTACCGATCATTGACAAGATTATATCCTTCGACAAGATTATTCGACAGCTTCGGGATGAGGAGGGGTGACAATGAATCTGGTCAAACAACAGATGCTGGAGATTTTGGAAGGCGGCGTGCTGATGCACTACGGCAAATCCAAGATGGACGGCGCGCCCGGACCCGGCAGCGGTCGGTATCCGTTGGGAAGCGGCGCAGATCCGAACCAGCATCGCGGCGATTTGCTTTCGCGCGTACAGGAACTGAAGAAAGACGGCATGAGCGAGAAAGATATCGCTACGGCGCTCGGCTTCTCTTCCACGACGCAGCTGAGAACCGCATATTCTAACGCCAAGAATGAACGGCGAGCCATGCAGGTGGCTTCCGCGAGGGCGATGCTGAAAGACGGCAAGACGCAAGCCGAAGTGGCCAGAGAACTCGGCATCAACGAGTCGACTTTGCGGTCTTTGTTGAATGAACGGTCTGAGGCGCGCACGAAAGCTGCGCAAGCGACGGCCGATTTCCTTCGCGCACAGATTGACGAAAAAGGCATGATCGATGTAGGCACCGGCGTGGAACTGGAGCTCGGTGTAAGCCGCGAAAAGCTCAATCAGGCGCTTGCCATACTGGAGGAAGAAGGATATCCGATGTATGGCGGCGGCGTTCCGCAGGTGACGAATCCGGGCAAACAGACAAATATCAAAGTCATCTGTCCGCCGGGTACGGAGCACAAGGAAATCTATGATTTCGAGAATGTTCATACTGTGACCGACTACAAGTGCCGACAGGACGAAGACGGCAATGATATTTTCGAACCCGGATTTCAGTATCCGGCTTCCATGGATTCGAGCCGTCTGATGGTTCGTTATCGCGACGACGTTGCGAGCGACGGCCATACGGGCGTTGAGAAAGACGGTCTGATTGAGATTCGGCGTGGCGTGGAAGATTTGAGCCTCGGTGACAGCCATTATGCGCAGGTGCGCATTTTGGTGGACGGCGACAAGTACCTTAAAGGTATGGCGGTCTATTCCGACGACATGCCGCCCGGCGTGGACGTTATATTTAACACCAATAAGACGCCCGATCAGGCGGGCAAGGTTTTGAAGCCCATTAAAGATGATCCGACAAATCCTTTCGGCGCTTTGCTTCGCGAAGAAGGCGGTCAATACATTTATGTTGACTCCCAGACCGGTGAAACGAAGTTGGGGCTGATTAATAAGACCCGAACCGAGGGTGACTGGGGCGATTGGGCGGATACATTGCCGAGCCAATTCCTAAGCAAGCAGAGCATGACGTTGATTCAGAAGCAGCTGGGTATGTCGATTGCCGACAAACAAGCTGAATTTGATGAAATCATGGCGCTGACGAATCCTACGGTAAAGAAACAGCTTCTGGAGACGTTTGCCAACGACTGCGACAGCGCAGCGGTGCATCTTCAGGCTGCGGCTTTGCCCAGGCAGAAATACCAAGTTATATTACCCGTTGCCACCATGGCAGAGAATGAGGTTTATGCACCGAATTACCAGGACGGCGAGACGGTTGCGCTGATCCGATATCCTCATGGCGGTACATTTGAGATTCCGATCCTGACCGTGAATAACAAACAGGCGGATGCACGGGCGATGCTCGGCACTACGCCTGCAGATGCGATCGGTATCAACAGTCATGTTGCGGAACGACTGAGCGGAGCGGATTTCGATGGCGACACCGTCATGGTTATTCCGTGCAACAGCTCTACCAGCAATGTGAAGATTACTTCTACGCCGCCGCTCAAGGGGCTTGAGAATTTCGATCCGAAGATGGAGTATGGTTCCAGCCGTATGGAGACCGATGCTGACGGCACGAAGCATTACTATCGAGACGGACATGAGTTCAAGGTAATGACCAATACTCAGATGGAAATGGGCAAGATCTCCAATCTGATTACGGACATGACCTTGAAGGGCGCAACTCCGGATGAGTTGGCGCGTGCTGTTCGTCACAGCATGGTGGTCATTGATGCAGAAAAGCATAAGTTGGACTGGAAACAGAGCGAGGCCGACAATGACATCGCCGCACTCCGGAAAAAGTACCAGGGTTACGTGGACGAAGACGGCAAGGAGCACGGTGGCGCGAGTACGCTGATCAGCCGAGCGAAGTCCCCCGTGCAGGTACTCAAGCGAAAAGGCACCCCCCGTATCGATCCGGATACCGGTGAACTGATCTACAAAGAGGTAGAGGAGACCTATGTAGACAAGACCGGGAAGGTCAAAGTTCGCACCCAAGATTCCACCAAAATGGCGGAAACAAAGGATGCGCACACCTTGTCTTCGGGTACCCCCCAGGAGGAAGCGTATGCCGACTATGCAAATCGCATGAAAGCCATGGCGAACGATGCGCGCAAGGCGATGGTGCAAACTGGTAAGATCGAATACAGCAGCAGTGCCCGGGAGACCTATAGGGCGGAGGTAGACGACCTTGAGTCTCAGCTTAAGCTGGCGTTGATGAATGCGCCTCGCGAACGTCAGGCACAGCTTGCGGCGAACAGTGAAGTGCGGGCTATGCGGAAATCGAATCCTGACATGTCGGGCAAAGAGGTTAAGAAGAAGGGACAGCAGGCGTTGAGCAGAAATCGAGTGAAATACGGTGCTGAGCGGCATACGATTAGCATTTCTGCACGTCAATGGCAGGCGATTCAGGCCGGTGCCGTGAGTGAGAACCTGTTGAAGAAGATTCTGCGCTTTGCAGATCAGGATCAGGTGAGGAGCTATGCGACTCCTCGTGCGAATTCTACCCTGTCTCCCGGAAAACAGGCGCGAATTAAGGCGATGCGTGATTCCGGTTACACGACAAGTCAGATTGCGACTGCGCTTGGCATTTCCAGTTCGACTGTTTCGAAGTACATTAACGGAAAGGAGTGAACGATTTGACATTGAATGCGAATGTTGCGCTTACAACCGTTGACAATCCTTACGATCCGTTCACTCAGTTCCAGAAATGGTTCCTGTTTGACGTGGAAAAGGGTTACAACAGCTGCGCTTACCTTGGCAGAATTGCGCGAACGAGCGAGGAATTCACCGATGAAGAGAATGATGCGGAGATTGAGCGCGCAATGGACGAGATTATTCAGTATGATTTCATGAATGTGTACAAAAAAGTACGCAAGAAGGGCGGAAAATAGGGTTTGGAGCCCTATATAGCAT
>CAVIKO010000178.1:0-4799 GCA_963643035.1 bacterium | reverse complement strand
GGACGAGATTATGTCTGTGAATGGCTCTCAGGAAGGTATTGCCCATGTTGCGTTGCCGTTGTGTGACCCAGGCGACTTAGTCTTGTGTCCAAATCCGGGCTACCCGATTTTTGAGATGGGACCGTGGTTGTGCGGTGCTGAAATTGCCTACTATGATTTGCTGGAGGAAAATCATTATCTCCCTGACTTGAATGCAATTCCAGAGGATATTGCGCAGAGAGCGAAGATGATGGTTGTATCCTATCCGGCAAATCCCGTGTGCGTAACCGCACCGCGCAGCTTCTACGAAGAATTGGTTGCGTTTGCAAAAAAATACAACATTATTATTCTGCATGATAACGCATATTCTGAAATCATCTTTGACGGTCGAGAGGGAATCAGTTTCTTGAGTATTCCCGGTGCTAAAGATGTTGGCGTAGAGTTTAATTCTCTTTCCAAAACATATGATCTGACCGGTGCGCGCATTTCCTTTGTCCTGGGCAATCATGAGATTATTTCTGCGTTTTCAAAGGTTCGTTCTCAAATTGACTACGGCATCTTCCTTCCAATTCAGTTAGCGGCAGTTGAAGCACTGAATGGTGCGCAAGAAGGTGTAACTGCCCGTCGGGAGGAATATCAGCGTCGCCGAGATGCGCTGTGCGGTGGGTTCCGCAGCATTGGGTGGAATGTTCCGGATAGCGAAGGCAGCATGTTTGTATGGGCGCCAATCCCAGCACATTATAGCGACTCGGTGACATTCTGCATGGATCTGATGGAGCGCAGCGGACTGATTTGCACACCGGGTTCAGCCTTTGGCACTTTGGGCGAAGGACATGTTCGTTTTGCTCTTGTGCAGCCAGTGGAGAGCATTCGTGAGATTGTAAAGGCAGTGGATAGCTGCGGCATTTTGAAGGGTTAATAAGTATCATGCACGGTGCGAAATAAGTGTCGGATTTTTAGAAGCAATGCAGGCAGCGAACAGCGGCGTAACCAGCCCTATACGGTTTGACGCTTACAAAAGAATTCCGAGGCTCAAAATATAACAAAAGCATAACGCTGCCCCTACCATAGTCCGAATCAGTGGAAGATTCAATCGTTGTGCTCTTGTTGAATTGCAGTCAAGCGGCGCTTTACAGGCGCCGAATGCGTGAAAACAACCTGTTCTGGCTCTCAGTCATTACCAGTCGGCGTAAAGGCGGGCACCTATGCCAAAGTCCGGTTCTGTGACGGTTACATAGTATTCCTCACAGTCCTCCGGAACAACATAGATGAACATACCGGATTTCTCCTCGTCAGGCTGCAATTCCGCAAACAAGAAGGTTTCCCACTCTTCAAGCGAGTACATGGTATAATACGGCTCGAAGCTTCTGCCCTGATTATCCGAAAGGAGATATATATTGCTGAAAATAATCTCCTCATCAGTAGCATTTTGCACGTTTACATAGAAGACGACAAACTTGCTGCCATCAGGGGCTTCTTCGGACTCCATGCCTAACTCAGACAAATCATGTGCTTCATCACAACCTTCAATTATAATACTGAAGGTTCCAAGTCTGGTTCCATTGCCCATGGGGATATCTGACCATTCTGTAATTTCTGAGGTGCCGTTATCATCCTCGTAATCATCGATTTCCTCATAATCCTCGCCGAAAACGCCATAGCTTTCCATGGTGCTGACCATATTTCCGGTGACAAGATCGTTTATCAGCCGCTCGTCATCTTCGGAAAAGGCGGCGATCTTCCACTCTCCGTCGACCCTGACGCACTTGAAGTCCATGTCTACGGAAGCGGTATTTGTTTCCACGGACTGCGCCTGTTCCTCAAAGACGCTGTCGAACAGTGCGTCGATCTCCGCATCGTCCGCGTCGGTCATCGCCAACGCGAAGGCCTGCGCGATGTACTCGTCCAGCACCGCGTTGAAAACCGGCTGGGCATCCACATAGGTGAAGGTGACGGGGACTGTGGCGCTCTCGCCGTCCTCCTTCACCTCGCCGAGCTCGTAGGTCATCTTGGCGGCACATTCCTTCAGATAGGTCACGGCCGGCTCGGAATCCAGCTCCTCCTCCAACTGCTGGCCGTCATAAAGGGTTTCCCAGTCCTCGACGCCGTGTTCCATACAGTCGGCGGCTTTCTCAAAATCAAACGCCTGAATAGCGCCGCAGAAGGCCGTAACCGCGGCGTCCGGACCTGCTTTCTTGCCGGAGCAGCCGGCGAGGGACAGTACCAACGCCAGCGCAAGTATAATCGGAACAATCCTTTTCATCTTTTCACCATCTCCTTTGCACCTGCTTTACGAATTGTCTCTCCGGTCTGCTTGCTATACCGCTCATTGAAAACGGTGTTGTTTCAATACCGATTTGCAGTTTTGCTCAAGCGATACCGCAGCATTCGGCAGGAATGCTGCGGTATTTCCTTTTTGTTTTTCGGAGATTATCCGAATTTATTTCGTGACAACTACGAGCGACTCAAGGATTGCCTTGACAAGCGGATCGTCTGCCGCCATCATTTTAGTGTCAACCTTGACACGGATAAAAGCTCCCCCTCCGTAGCTGTTCCCGTTCTCGGCATAAGCGGTAAAATATGTTTCCTCACTATACTCGGTAGAAATATCGATCCGGGTATATGTGTTTTCGCCGTATGTTGCGGTATCGCCGATCGTGTACTTGCCTTCCTCGTAGGTTTGGAGATTGCAAAGGTCGATCGTATGCTGAATCGCATCGTCCTGGCTGTAGACCATATTTTGCGTAGTAACATCAACTCTGACGGGGGTGCCATACGAACCCGTTTCGCATATATCGATTATTATGGAGCCGTGCAGAGGTTCATCCTCATCGATGTAAAAGTTGTAAGCCTCGTAGCTGTAGCCCTCGGGGACTGTAAACTTGACAAGGCCCGCGTCAAGGTCGGCAGGGCCGTCACCCTTGTCGCCCTCCTGCATTCCCGCAGGCTCCTGCGTTTCCTCAGGCTGCTGGGACTCCGTCTCCTCATTGGATGTGTCGGGCACGCTGCTTTCAGATTCGGTGCCATTTGTGTCGGTACTACCATTGCTGCTTCCGCAGGCACAAAGGCTGACCACAATTACGAGTGACATAAGTAACGCAATAAGTTTTTTCATTAGATTGATTCCTTTCTCAAAATGGTTGTTTATAGTAACGGCATTTGATTGATCCGTTCTATACTTCTCAGAATTTTCCGCTTCGACCGGAGCCACCGCCGCCGGAATGCGAACGGCTGCCGCCGGAGGAGCTGCTCTCAATCTTGTGGCGCGTTTCGGTTCGATAAGTGAAAACGTCGCTTTGCCCTGTCAGATTGAGCTCTCCGGCGACGTAGGCGGCTGCCGTCTTCTCTTTGGCAACGCTGTTCATACGTACCCACAGAATGCCTACTACCAGAAATGCAATAAACAGCGACATTCCCGCCATAATTATGATGTAAAATGCGGGACTTTCCCGCACCGGTTCGCCGTCCGCCGCTTTTTGCAGATAGACGGAGCATTCCTCAATGTAGTCCTCAAAGCCGCCGTACCAGTCATTCTCGCTGAAATTATCGAGGAAAACGCCCTCGAGCTGTTCCTGCCCATATTCGTTGAACGCATACTCGCACCGCTCACCGTAGCAGAACATTGCCCAGTCGCGCTCCGCCATACTGAGCAGCAGCATGATGCCATCCCGGTTTTCGCCCTCGCCCATTGTGTACTCGTGGTAGATGCCGTAGGTTACCTCGAAAACGTCTCCGGTACCGTAATTTTGGTAATCATCCACGGTGACGATGTAAACACCCACGCCGTATTGCTTGGAGACCGACTCTGCCATGGACTCAAGCTGTAAATCCTCGCTTTCGGTGAGAAGCCCCGCCTCGTCCGTGACATAATAAAGCTGTGCTTCGGCATAAGCCGTGCTGACGCAGAGCGTAAGCATCGCCGCAACCGCAAGCAGGGAGCAGAAGAACTTTCTTTTCATAGCGTCACCCTCCTAACTCACCAGCCACAGCGCCACTGCTGTAGCGATGGCAATGAGTGGTGCCGCAATCGCTGCATACAGGCCAAGCGCCCGCCTTATGCTGGTCGGCAGCTTGCCGACCAGCTTGCCGGTCTGCCCATTCATGGCAAAAAGGAAATCCTCTCCGTTCCACTTTGTGTTCAAAAGCCAGACAGGCATCAGCGCATAATGCACCTTGCCGCGGTTCAAGTGGATATCGGAAGCGCTTTCTGTGCAGCTTGTGTAACCGGTTGCGGTATCTGCCAGTGCTTTGACGAATGAACCCTTGCAGCGTGTGTCTGCACGTTCAAAGCAGTCTTCGGCAGACACGTCGTATTTGTCAGCCAGAAAGCCGGGCAGATACGCCGTGGAAAACGGCTTGAGCTCGGAATAATCATACGGCTCTATGGAGTCCATGTAATCGTCCGGCATCTGTGTGGACGCGTCCACCGGCACCTTTTCAAACGCAAGCTCGCCGGAACGCCACACGTCAAAATGCTCCGTTTCCGTGATCCGGTAGCCGCCGGATTTGTGCGTGTGTACGCGGGTGGCATCAAAGGTGACGCTGCCCTCGGCTTTGCCGTCGAACATCCAGAACGGGACATAAACGCCCTTGACCTCGGCAATATGGTTCTTCTTTGAAAACTCCCTCGGCAGAAGCGGCTTTTTGCCGTAGTGCTTATGGAGCGCCTTGATCGCATCTTCCTTGCTCAGCTTGAAAGGAAGAACATAGTCCGGCTTTAGTTCGCCCGCAAACTGTCCCGGAACGATGCTCGGGTTTCCGCAGTACGGGCAGGAGGTCGCGGCGGTCGTGGCGTCGCATATAAGCTCTGCACCGCAGGA
>CAVIKO010000177.1:0-4817 GCA_963643035.1 bacterium | reverse complement strand
GAATTAGGCATGGCCAGCAAATCCTGTGGATTGTTTCGAAAAACAGAATAGAACAGCTTGCCATACAGGCCGGTCAATGGATTAAAGATCTTCATCAACATGCTGACAAGTACAACCGTTGAAATAAAGTGAGGCATATATGTTACTGTCTGCACAACCTTCTTAAATCCGCCAGACTGTACGGAATTCAGAAACAACGCAAAAATAATCGGCAACGGAAAACCGGCCAGCAGCTGATATACAGACAGCTTGACCGTATTCACAAGCACGCGTTCAAACATATAGGAACCAAAAAAGGTTTGAAAGTTCTTCAGTCCGACCCACATGCTTCCCCAGATGCCATCATTTGGATTGTACTTCTTGAGTGCAATCACTACGCCAACCATGGGCACGTAAGCAAATGTGATTATGTAGATCGTCGGAATCAGCAAAAACAGGTAAATCTGGTAACTTCTGCGCATCCTGTTTAAGTATGCTTTCATTGCAATCTCCTGTATACGATATGTACAGCCGTTTTGCGACGGCTGTACATATCAATTATTCAGCCTTTATACGTGCGTTTCTCAATCAGCCATGCATACGGTCATAGGCCTTCTGAGAAATCTCGATGTAGGTAGACAGGCCAATGTTCTCGAGCTCTGCAAGATAGGCATCCCAATCAGCGTCAAGATCCAGATCGCCGGTGCAGAAACGAGAGAAGCTCTCCTTATAGTAAGTAGCGAGATTGGACTGGATCTCGTTCACTACCTCGAGCTCCGCATCATTGTAAACGATCATTCCGACAACCTTGGACAGATCAACGTACTGGAGGCACTCGGAAGCCATTTCATTCGCCCACGCATCAAGTCCGGTCAGCTTGCCCTTGATCGCTACGCCGTTGGAAATGACCGCGTTGCGAATGTAGGGGGAACCATTATCCCAGCGCTTGTTGTTCGGAATCGCCCATGCCAGAATCGGAATGTACTTGGCCTCGTAGCCCTCAAAGGAGCTCACGTCATCCTCCGACGCATCGATGTAGTCAACGCGTAAGGCGCCGTACGAGTGCCGTCAAAGCCTTCCAAGCAACGCATGCAGGCCCAGTTCACGGCGCGCTCGTCGCCCGTCGGATACCAGTTCACCGGATAGTAAGTGGAAACACCGATCATCTGCTCGCCGTTCGCGCCGGAATTAGCAAACGCCTTTACATCTTCATCGGTGAAGGTGAAGCACATGGGCGAAATAAGCCCTTCCTCAACCATGGAACGAATCCAGCGAAGACCACTCCTCCAGCCTTCGGTTGCATAGGATGCCTGAATATTTCCATCCTCGTCAAAGGAAAGATAGTTGTTTCCGTCAGCTCCAACGGAGTATACGAACGGAGTCATGAGAGGCATAACAAAGTGATTCCACAGGCGGGTCTTGGATGTTAGGAACGGAATTTCATCGTCAGGATCACCATTTCCGTTCACATCGTTTTCCTTAATGTATCGCAGGAGATCCTCAAACTCCTGACAGGAGGTAGGAAGCTCCAAGCCGGCCGCTTCCACAAAATCCATGTTGGTGTAGAGGCGAATGTAGATGGCCGTTTCCATCGCGTACTCGATGGCATACAGTCCATACAGATTTCCATCAGGAGCCGCTGCATACAGATTCGCATCATAAGGAATGCTCTCCAGCGCCTTGGGCAGATAGTAAGCATCCTCCATGTAATCATTCAGCGAAATAAACACGCCGAGAGAGCCGTAGTAATTCGCAACGGTAGAGCCGGGAGTATAGATCAGGATATCCGGCAGTTTTTCACCTGCGTTGACCATCAGGTCGACCTTTTGCTTCATTTCACCGTCGTCAGCACCCATCTCGACGAACTCAAAGGTGCAATTCATATCCTCTTCCAGAGATAGCGTCATATAATTCGTATCCCAGTCAAGAATGGTGGCGGACTTGGGAATGCCAATCGTGAAGTGTACCGTATCCTTGCAGACAGGAAAGGTACCGGGTTCGTTCAGGTTGTCATCCGTTACGGCAAGTGCAACTGATGAGCACAGCATGATGCACAGCATAATCGATACGATGCGGACGAACTTCTTCATAATCTTACCTCCCGTTTTATTTTTGACGTTTTTATTATACCCCCCCCGAAATATTGTCAATCATACATTTAAACTTAACTCGTTTTGTCGCGTTTATCACGGCAGCAGAGGGTTCCTCTTTGTTAAAGTAGACTCAATACACCATTTTCTTTACGAATACGATGCGCTTCTTTCGATTTGTCTATACATGTATTTCGATGACCGCATTTCTTCGCCGAGTTATTGACTTTAACGAACGCGACCTATATAATGTTTGTAAGCTTGCGATCTGGCGTATAAAACGATGTCGTCATATGATAGGAGGTTCCCATTATGAATTACTTGCCCGAGCTTATGTTGTTTAAGGACGGTACACCCGTAACCGATGCTGCGGCATGGGAGAAGCGCCGCAGCGAGCTTGTTGATATGCTTGCGCACGAAGAGTACGGATACCTTCCTCCCGTGTACGGCAAAACAGTCGGTTGTGTAACCGATCGCAAGGAAAAGTGTTGCAGTGGTCACGCCGTGCTTGAGCGCGTCGACGTCACCGTCCCCGTATCAAACGGCACCTTTACGTTCCCGATTAATCTGTTTACTCCTACGCGCTGCGAAAAGGCGCCTGTGTTTGTGCTGATAAATTTCCGTCCGGATGCCTATGATATGTACTACCCCGTCGAGGAAATTATTGATCATGGTTTTGCGATTGCGGTACTGTACTACAATGATGTCACGCAGGATAACGGGGATATGACCAGCAAGCTATGTGGGCTTCTCGAAAGGCCGGCAGACGGTACCGGCTTTGGCAAGCTTAGCCTTTGGGCATGGGCGGCAAGTCGCGTACTCGATTATCTCGAAACCCGCCCTGAAATCGACACAGCACATGCAGCGGTCATCGGTCACTCTCGCTTGGGAAAGACGGCTCTTTGGTGCGGCGCGAATGACCCTCGCTTCAAATACATAATTTCCAACTGCAGCGGCTGCTCCGGTGCGGCGTATGAGAGGGAAAAGCATCCCGAATCCGAGACGATCGCCGCAATCACAAAGACCTTCCCCTTCTGGTTCTGCGAAAACTTTCTTAAATACGTTGGTCACGAGAACAGCCGTCCGTTTGATCAGCATTGGCTGATTGCCGCGTCCGCGCCGCGATATGTACTGGTCCACAGCGCCAGCAAGGATCTCTGGGCCGACCCCATCGGCGAGCAGAGCAGTTGCCTTGCCGCGACGCCCGCGTGGACCCTGCACGGCATGCCCGGCTTCATCGGGCCGGAAACGCAGGCTGCCATCGACGAAGCCTTCACAGACGGCAGCGTGGGGTATATGCGCAGGGACGGCATTCATTTTCTTGGCAGAGCCGACTGGTTGGATGCAATGAGCTTCATCAGGAAGCACTGGTAAGCGGGAAGTATATGCCCCCGCCGCTGCGCTTCGACATTCTGGACGAGGTCGCCAAGCGCCTGCCCGGCTTCCCGATCGTTCTGCACGGCTCTTCCTCCGTTCCGCAGGAATACGTGAAGATGATCAACGAAAACGGCGGCCAGATGCCCGATGCCGTCGGCATCCCCGAGGAGCAGCTGCGCCAGGCCGCGCGCGGCGCCGTCTGCAAGATCAACATCGACTCCGACCTGCGTCTTGCCATGACCGGCACCATCCGCAAGTACTTCCACGACAATCCCTCTCACTTCGACCCGCGCCAGTACCTCAAGCCCGCCCGCGCCAACATCAAAGAGCTCGTCAAGCATAAGCTCGTCGACGTTCTCGGCTGCGCCGGCAAGGCCTGATCGGCATAACCCCCATGGCGGAGGAGCTTGCTCCTCCACCATTTTTTATTTGCGGCTATCGCTGATTTTTTAAGATGGAACAAATGTCCCGATTGAAAATATGCCAACAATATCGGCGACAAAAATTACCCCTTTGGGGTTGAAAGTCGCTGCCATAACTGCTATACTATATTTAAGGAGGCGAAGAAAATGCCAGAATTGAGCCGCTTTGCAGGTATTGTTATCAAGATGCTCTTCAACGATACGGTTCAGCACAATAAGCCGCATGTTCATGTATATTATGGAGAATACCAAGCATCCGTAGGAATTGACGGCGAACTGCTGGCAGGATCATTGCCCGTAAAGCAGTTGAAAATGGTCGTAGGATGGTTGGCTCTTCATGAAGAGGAAGCTTACGCTGCATGGAACCGTGCCGTTCGCGGTGAAAGCTTCGAGAAAATCAAGCCTCTGAACTGAGAGGAGGGGAACCATGTATATCGTAAACGGAATTGCCTACGCCAATTCAGATAATAGGAAGGAAATCGCCGTGCAGGCCGTAAAGCCGCTGGATGACGGCATGATGCTCGTCACCTTTTCCTCCGGCGAGAAGCGCCTGTACGACGCGACGCAGCTTCTGGCGTTTCCGGCGTTTCAGCCGCTGAAGGATGAAGCGGTGTTCCGGAACCCGACGGTGGAATACGGCGTTGTAACGTGGAACAACGGCGAAATCGATCTCGCGCCCGAAACCATGTATGAAAACAGCTTTGAATATCCGGAGCCTTTGACCTGAAACGGGCGCTGATGCGGATAACCTCCAGCATCAGCGCCCGTTTCGAAGCCACGTCAGGCCGCTCCATTCCCTTTGAACTTGGAGCTCCACCCGCCCTCCGGCTTCCACGTGCCGTTTTCGTAGTTGTATCGATGCGGCCCCGAATCGGCCGATTCATTGCAGAAATCGTTCGTATCGATCCCCGCGAAATGGAGAATCACCGTTGCCGCGACATACAGCGCC
>CAVIKO010000176.1:0-5006 GCA_963643035.1 bacterium | reverse complement strand
AATATAAACCTATAGTTTATGTTTTTGACCGGAATTGTGTTATACTGTGAATATGATATGCAAAGCGCGCATTGTCGTCTGCACCGGCGCTGCAGCCGCACCCGGCAGGCACTGCGGTCTTTTGCATGATGAATACAAATACAGAAAACCCACGGGAATTCAAACTTCAAAAGTTGACATAGCAGGAGGACGCCTCATATGAAAATCGGAGAATTCTCACAGAAATTCAATACTTCTGTCTCTACAGTAAGACACTATATCAATCTCGGACTGCTCGTCCCGGCGAAAGACGGCTTCCAGTACAATTTCACGGAAGATGACTGCCGCGAAATGGAAATCATATTATCCATGAAGGATGCCGGGTTCAAACTCAACGAACTGAACAAATACCTCAGCTATTTCCGCTTTTACAATAAGGATGACTACCTTCTCTACGAAAAGCTCATAGAATATCTGAACGGCAAGAAAGCCGACCTTTACGATGAACGCAGACAGATTGACAATTATATAAAACTCATCAGCCGCAAAATCGAGGACATCGAAAACATGCGTATTTATTCTGACGGTCAGTCCTCTGTCAGCGATACCGGCAGTATGTCATGCCTGCCCGGATTTCCGCTCTCTGCCGCGGATCTGCTGCGCTGCCCGCACTGCCAGAGCAGGCTCACGCTTTCCGAGGTCGAAATCCGAGGCGATTCCATGACGAGCGGCAAGCTCCGCTGCGGCTGCGGATACCATGCTGATCTGCGGGACGGCGTGATTTTTACAGAAATGCTGAAGGATCTCGACAACGACGATAAATTTCTCTATAACTATTTCGGCGAGGAAAACATACTGATAAATGAAGACGGCATGGTTCTCATGGGATTCAACGAATACAGCAATGACTTTCTGACAAACCTGCACAAAGGCAGCCTCTGGATTCACCGCGAAATGAGCTTTGCAGATCTGAAGAACAAGGTTATTCTCTTCCCGGAAATGGCCATTCAGTATCTCTACAATCACTGCGACGACAATGATGCGGACGGCAGCCTGTTCATCGTGACATCGCCGAGCGCGAGAACGATTCAGACCATGCGCCGCCATATCGCAAATGCTGCGCCGCACCTGAAAATTGCTTATATTATCAATCAGGACGGAAAGCTCCCGCTCCGCACCGGCTGCATCGACGCCGTTATCGATTATATGGGTTCCAGCAATCTGGGATTTTTCGCAAAGCAGCACTATTTCGACATGATTGCGCCTTATATAGCTGACGAGGCGATTATTGCCGGCGTCATTGAATATTATAATCAGCATGCCGTTTCTCTGAAAAAAATACACGAAAATTATCCGGATGCCGCCGAAGATGTCTTTACATTTGGCTTCGTGAAAAGTACGCTCGCACGAAACGGCTTCCGGATATTAAAATCGCATATAATCAATGAGGGGTTCGACCCCGGAAAATTTTTTGAATATCATACACCGGGGGATATCCGCACGAATATGGTTTATACTGCAAAGCGCGGGTAATGCGGCTGCCCGGCCGGATGCAGGGGCGGATGCCGGAACGGGCGCCGGCTGCGGTTCCGAGTGCCGGCTGCGGTTCCGAGTGCCGGCGCTGAATCCCGAGAGCGGCAGGCATTTGCGATTCCGAGCCCCTGCTTTATTTCGCTACTCGGTACAGCGCCTCCGCATATATTTTCGCAGCTTTAAACAGATCTTCTGTGTCAATACACTCATTCTCCACATGGAAAGGCAGCGTGCCGCTCTGCACAGCCATCCCGAACGGAATAAAACCATCCAGCAGCCGCGCATACGATCCGCAGCCGTTTGCAAATGGCTTTGACTCGTTGTCACCGGTCTCCTCGCGGTAAACCTCAAGCAGTGTCTTTGCGGGTTCTTCTTCCGGACTTCTGTAAAATCCGTCCATAAAACCTGTTGTCCTAAAGCTCCAGCTGCTGCCTTCAAGAGCGTCCGAAATGCGTTTTTCCAGTTTCGGGCGGTCGAGTGAGAGCGGCAGACGCGCATTTGTAATTATGGAGAGTCTGCCGTTTTCGTATTTTATCAGTGCTACGTTATTTGTTGTGTCGCCGGTGATATCGCTCACTGCGATGCCGAGTCCGCTGCCGTTTGTATCACGGCACATCAGCTCCGGCAGCTCTTTGATTGCGCCGCAGATGCCGGCCGGCTCGAATTCCATCTGTGCAAGCCTCTCGATAAGCTTCGTGATTGCGTTGACGCCCTGTTCCGGTATCGATGCATGAGCTGCAATGCCGCTTTCTTTTATCGTTTCAATTATGTTTCCGTTTTCGTCACAGAACACAGCCTCTGCCCACGGCGGCACTATGTTGACCGCATCACCGCCTCTGACGGATCGGAGAATTTTTCTGCTGCCGCCGCACCGGGAATTTGTATCTGTGGCTGAGGTCTGCGGCTTTGCATCTGCCGTGAACTGCAGCCCCACGAAATGTTTTTCAGAGGAGCAGAGCGGAAAATACGAATCCGGCACGATGCCGCAGCACGGAATTCGCTCTGTTTTTTCGATATAATGCCTCAGGCACGGGAAATAACCGCCTTCCTCATACCCCCCGATAACCTGCGTGATATTCCTGGAAAGCGGCAGACCGCTCTCTTTTATCGCAAGCACCGCATAAAAAGCCGCTATTGTCGGGCCTTTATCATCAACAGCACCGCGCCCGTACACCTTGCCGTCGTGTATCTCGCCTCCGTAAGGCGGATATTCCCATACTCCGGCTGCCGGCACAACGTCCGCATGACCTATGGTGCCGACCGCTTCATCCTTTCGCTCTCCGAAATTCAGCTCACATATCATGTTGTCGTAATTTGTGACGTCAAATCCTTTTTCAGCCGCCAGATCCATCATGAAATGCAAAGCCCGCGCAGATCCCTTTCCAAAGGGTGTCGCTTCTGTGCACTCTTCGCCCTTGCTGACAGCTACCGACTCTATTCTGATGAATTCCTGCAGCTTTTCCACCATTTCATCTTTATAACTTTCAAGTATCTTTTCCAGTTTTCTGTTCATATCTGCCTTCCTTATAATATAACCCCTCTGCATTATTTATATTATAACAACCTGATTGCTCCGGCAAGAGCCCGGCGGATAGATATCCGCCAGCAGTTTACAGCAGCTTAATAGTTCGCATATGTCGTTTCACCGTTCATAATAGTCTCGCAGACCTTTACATTATGAATCTCATTCTGCGGAATATCGAACAGGTTCTTCTCCAGAATCACAAGGTCTGCATATTTTCCCGGTTCAATCGAGCCGAGTACATCGTCCTTGTGCATCTGATACGCGTTGTTTATCGTATAGCTTCTGATTCCATCATCGACCGAAAGCTTTTCCTCGTACGGCTTCAGCACCGGCAGCTCCGGATGATCAAACAGCTGTCTCGTGCAGCCCATTTCTATTCCCTTGAGCGGCTCTCTGCCGAACTCGTCTACCGGGAAGTCCGAGCCCTGTCCCATGCGGCATCCGCCGTTTATCATCGTCTTTATTCTGAATGTATGGTTCTGTCTGTCTCCGATTACCGCCTCCATGTCCGGGTTGCCGTAATGCCATACGCATGTCGTATTTGCGACTACATCATACTTGCCGAACAGCTCGAGCTCCTCATCCTTTACATAATCACAATGTGAGTTGGTAATTCTGCAGTCGTCGTAGCCGGCCTCTCGTATTGCCTTTGCCATCGCAAGCGTGCCGCTTATCGCTTCGTCACCGATTCCGTGAACATTTATATCGAGACCTGCCTCTGCTGCCCGCAGACCGATGGCTGCGATTTCTTCTCTCGTAAAGAGCGGTTTAACGACCGATCCGTCTTCGTTATAAGGCTCGAGGAGTGCTGCCGATCTTGTCTCCAGCGTTCCATCGTTTATTATCTTTAAGAAATGTATATTGAACTTGTCCGAGTTGTATTTTTTTCTGCATTCAATCAGACGCGGAATTACGCGATCTTCTTCGCCTTTATCCGCAACCATGCGCCCGCATCCGAAAAAGCGCTGTCTGTATTCGCCGCTGTCGACCATCTCCGGGATTTTATGAAAGTAAACGTTCAGTCCGAAGTCGTTCATACCCATGTCGCATGTCGCTGTTACGCCCATTGCCGAGTATTCCTCGGATGCTTTTTTTATCACGCCTTCTATCGTGTCGGGATCGAAGAAATTGACTTTTTCCATAATCATTGTCTCCGGTCCCATCTCCAGCAGGTGACCGGTCGGGTTTCCTTCCGCATCTCTGTGGAAATAATGGAAGCCCGGTATCGGATCCGGTGTTTCCTTTGTGATATTCGCAAGCTCAAGGGTTTTCGTGTTGACCCACGCTTCGTGTCCGCTGCTTCCGAGAATCATCATCGGCTTGTCAGCGCAGATTGCATCGAGCATTTCTTTTTTCGGACCCGTCTCGTCAAAGATCCATTCAGCGTAGCCGATGCCGAAATATGTCTTGTTGTCAGGGTTAGCCTTGACGTATTCCTCAATTTCCTTCAGGCACTCTTCCACGCCCCACTCGATCTGAAGATAGATTCCGCAGAGGTAGTGTGCCGCAAGTACCGGATGGCAGTGGCCGTCGATGAATCCCGGCAGCATCATTTTTCCCTCAAGGTCTGTTACCTCGGTTTTTTCATCGCAAAGCGCGCGCGCTCCGGCTTCGTCTCCGGCATATATTATTTTATCGCCCTGTATTGCGACTGCGCTCACCCATTCACTCTTGTCATTTACAGTATAAATCTGTCCGTTTACAAAGATTCTGTCTGCTTTCATGTGGACCTCCTTTTTTAGTCGAGAAACTGCCGTTTAATCGAAGCGCCGCGGTCATTCCGAGCACCCGGGACGCTGCGAACCATTCCGGGGTGTCCGGACGGACGGGATACCTCGAACCATTCCGAGCGGACGGACGGGCCGCTGCGAGCCATTCCGGCAATCGGGCGCTGTTAAGCCCGCCGGCATGGTTCCTTCGCCCGAAACCGAAGAGCTTTTACTCCGCCATGGATTTCTTTGCCCTCAGC
>CAVIKO010000175.1:0-5388 GCA_963643035.1 bacterium | reverse complement strand
CATCTTCCGCTGTGGGAACGTAGTCCTTCTTTGTTACCGTGTTCACCACCCGCCCAAGGGTAAAGCGCGCCGTATCGCCGCGGGTCAGATGGATGGTGTTGTCCTTGTCAACTGTGAGCATCAGTCCTTCCACGCTCCTCCTGTTTTGAATTTTACGAGGCCTTCCTTCCACGCGCCGATTACCCTCGCATAGACCTTACGGGCCTTTTTCCATGCGCCATTGACATTGGCCCACACCTGCGCGCTCGCTGCGGGCACATCAATAGTCAGCGTTTCTGTGTACTCATACCCGCTATAGCCGGTCGCGGTCTGAAGATAGGCTTTCATGGAAAACGAATACGTTTTCGCGGCGGCGTTATCGTAGGTGAATGTTTTGTACACTGTTGTGTTCGTAGAATCTATGACCATCGACCCATTCAGGTACGCCCGATAATATTTGCCCCATCCGTAAACGCTGCATTTAACGGTGATCGTCACCTTGCTTCCGCTGCGGGTATAGGTCGCCGTGGCATAGTACTCGATGCTTGCCGTACCGCCGCCGTCTGTGATTTTTCCGGTGGTTATGCTTGCCATGCGTCTACCTCACTCCGTGTACTGGATGTAGATATCGCCGTCCGAGCCGCCCGACGGTGCAGCCGTCCCATACGTTATTGTGCGAACCTGATCGGCGGTAAGACCGAATTTGGTGTACGGGATGTCGTCTGCGAGATTGGTTTCGCTTACAGCTCCAGCAGCGGAAGACAGCGCGCCGAGATTGGCCAGCGCGGTTTCTGCATCCGCAGCGCCCGTACCGCCGGAGTCAACGGGGACGGTCGAGACGGCGGAAATAGCGCCGCTGCCGTTCGCTTTCAAAAAGCCGTTGGACGAACCAAACAGCGCCAAGCGGATTTTCGACACGATATTCGACCACGGGGTTTTCCGATTCAGCGACACGGAAACGTCAAAGAATGGGAAGTAGTCCCCATCCGCAAGCGTCGCTTCGGCAGTAAGGTCTTTTGTCGCCGCCTGTTTCGCTTCGATTGCGTCCGGAATCGTCGTGTCATCATCCGCACTAACGGGGATATCGTCGCCGGTTAACGTCACGTTGCCGGAGGCGTCCGGAGATTTCGTGTTCACGGTTACGACAGAGCCAGAGCCGTTCATTCCGTTGTAGACGGAGAATGTGGTAAACTCCCCATTGTCGAACGTGATCTTGTATGTATCCGTCGTTCCGGCGGCGTGCGTGCCGCTTTGCAGCGTGATCGACGCTATACCGTTGCCGTTTTTTACAGTGAACGTGGAGGTCGTTCCGTCCGTGAGCGTCACGGTGTAGGTGTCCGTCAAGCCGCTCGTTGCCGTCTTTGCAATGCTCTTGATGGATGAACCGTTGGTCACGGTAAAGTCGGTGCTTGTGTTGTCCGAGAACGAGATTTTGTAAGTGTCCACAAGGCCGGACGTGCTGATTTTCGCTACGCTCGTGATTGCCCGACCATCCGTTCCCTTGTCGCCCTTTGCGCCGGTCGCGCCGCGTACCGAGGTCGTCTGTACCTCCGTGTCGTCAGCCATGACGAACGTCAGGGTGTAGTCATCGTTTAGGGTAATGCTCCTAATGCCGCCGTGCCCGTCAAGAGCCGTTGCAAGGTCATTGATAAGCACCTGTCCGGTCAGGGACTTTGCCTGTCCTGCCTGTTCCATTACAAACAGGTCTGTCGTTGTTACGGTTGATGCTCTCGGAAGCTCGCCTACTGTTTTGTCCGCCAAGGATTAGCCCTCCTTCATTTCCGCTGCAATCAATTTTTCGATAAGCAGCTTGATATAAACGAGCTTCTCGAAATTCTCCCATCCATCGACGCGGAGAGTTCCGAGAAGCTCCTTGATTTTATTCAGTTCCTCCATGCTCAAACCTCGCTCGCGTACTTCTGCCGCAACGCCGCCCGCTGTCCGCCGGTTTCGTTAACAAGGTATTCAAACTTTGTGTAATGCTCGAATACCGTCTCGTCTCCATTGGCGGCGACATAGCGGATTTTTGCGGTCTTGTTCTCATCGCCGAAGATCGCCGCAGCCTCCACGAAGGAAAGGCCGGTCAGCGTGACATACAGCAGCCCCACCGTAGCAAGGCCGCAGAACGCGCACGGGTATTCGCTTCCATCAAGAAAGATAATTTTGTCCATAGTTTCCTCCGTCAGTAGTAGCCGAGATACTTGATCCCAAGCGTCCCGTTGTTGATTTTGTAAATCGTGTTTCCGCGCAGATTGAATGTGTCGGAATTGAGCCCGAACGAATTGGTGTTAAGGGCGCTCGCTATTGCCGCTCCACCAAACACGTCCCCCGCAAAGTACCCATTGGCAATGCCGCCATTAAGGTATCCATTGGTATTCGCCGTCGTGATCGTTCCCGAGCCGATCTGGCTACCTTGAATCGTCCCGGCGGCTCCACCAGTCTGTATCTTATTAGCGTAGACATTCCCGGTAAACGTGCCGTCCGTTGCATATAGCTGCCCGTTGCTGTTTACGCGGAACTTTCCGCCGCCGAGGGCTATGCCGTCTGTGCCGATATAGACGCCGTTCACCGTGCCATAGAGAGAGGACAGCGCGTTATAAATGGCATTCTCCGTGATGGTGAAGCCCTTATTCTTGCTGCCGATGAATCCAGACGTGGCCGTGATCTTTCCGGTGATGTCCACGCCGTCTTTCGTGGCCTTGAACACTTGCTGCCCACAGCTTTCGAGAACAAACCCGTCAGCCGTCAGCGACCATCCAAAGGAAGCGGAATTTCCGCCGGTCTGCGTGACTCTCGCGGCGATTTCCTGCGCGTGCAGCTCCAAAGCCGCCCGCATTTCCGTTTCGCCCTTTTCTCTGGCCGTGACTTCCGCCTGAATGTTCGCGGCATTCACACGGAGGCTTGTCCTCGTCTCGGCAAACTGTCGAGTAGTCTTGCGGTCGGTCGGGGATTTGTACGGGTACTCGTGATCCACGGCGTTTTCCTGAGGGGCGGAAATGCGGGCAGCCATCAGCGTGGAGAAATTGGTTTCGTTGACGTAGATGCCGGAATAAATTCCGTTAATGGTAACGCCGTCCCCCAGCTCCGCCACAGGGTCGAGCTTTGCCCAGTCTGTATCATACGGGCGGTACACAAACTCCCCGATGCTCTCCAAGATGTCATTCGCCATCTGCTGAGAACCCCATGGGCATTCAAACTCTAAGACGTTGTCTCCGTCCCCGGCCTCGTAGCACGATTCATCGTCCACGTTGATGCGGACTTTGGTATATTTCGGAAGTTCCGGGGTTGTCGTATACCCGGATGCACTCCGACCGATAAAAACAGAATCAGACAAGGATACGATCACCCCCGAACTTGATGGAATAACCGGCGTTGTCTACAAGGAAATGCGTCTCTATGCCGATCTCATTTAAACGGACAAGACGGAGCTTGCCATCGTCCGACATGATGAAATTCCCGGCATACATCGCCGCGATATATCCGAGAATTTCCCGCATGGCGTAACCGCCGGGATACTGCACCGGATATCCGCGCAGCATGATCTCCGCCGTTCGTGGGTCGACCTCTACGCCCATATACCCGGCAATAAGGTTTACGACTTCGATATCTGTCTTCGGCCACGTCCCAATATCCCCGGTTGTGGGAAAATCGTTCTCGGCCTTTAACATAGTGTCATACCCGTGGAAAACGATCTCATCGGTGCTCTCGCCGTCGGAGCGCGTATCGATGTAATACACGCCCTTCGGTATCCACTCGCTGGATTTTGTGTCATTCACCGCGCGGATAAACGGCTTGATGGAGGACATTCTCTTGATCGTCGCCGTTGGCTTGAGCATCGTAACGTCGATCTCCGCCGCTACACAGCACCCGACCATCGGCTTATCGTCCGTGAAAAGGTGCTGCGTGGTCTTGATCTCTTTGAGCATGTTCCCGGCATATCCGCCGGAATCGGAATCGTAATAGATACGCGTCCCGCCGAACGTGATGCAGTCGGCGTGCTCATCGATCAAATAAAACTCGTCGCCGATAACGAGCTTGGTTTCAAACCAGTGCGTACCGGCGACGATTTCCTTATATGTTGCGCTTGTGTTCTGCATGGCTATCTCTCCACAAGGGCGAGCGCGTCAATGTTCCAGCGTTCTTTCCCATCACCAAAGGACGTATCAACCGTTGCCTTGCCAGTGCTGTTGTACATCGTCGTTACCTGCGTACCTTTGAGCCATGGGTTGGTATAGGTCACTTCGACATACTCCGGCATAAGCGCTGGTAGAACGATCTCGGCATCTTTGGTGTACAATGGCTTGAACGTTGCATCAATGCGGAATTTCGTGGCGATCCGCGCGCGGTGCATGGTGGAATCCATTGTGCGACCAGCGTCCGAACTGTCCATATCCTCGCGCGAGACCGTGTATCCTCCGCCGTCCAGATAGGGGAGCATATTAACGCCGTTTACTATGAGCTTCATTTGCCGCGCCCCCTGTTTCTCTCTTCGGTATAGGTGTACATGATCTCGCCGACCTTGCGCTTATCAAGGTAAACGTCGCTCGGCTCGATACGGGCGTTGCCGCCGCTTGTTAAACGTTCGAGAAGCGCGTCCAGCTTGCTTTCCAGTTCGGGGGATATACCATAACCATACCCAGAAGAAAACGCATTAGGCGGCACGACGCCGCCCATAGCAACGGCGGGCATTGCAGGAAGCGCGACGTTTGCCAGCTTTGCACCGATGGATACGGGCGTATCATTGACCGCTTCGATCATGCTCGTCGAAAGAGACTTTATACGGCTGCCGAGACTTCCCTCGGAATCATCCAAGCCCTCTTCGATGCCCGCACCGATATTCTCGCCGATCTGCTCACGGAACACCTTAGACGGGGAATGGATGCCGAGAATGTTTTTTGCTGTCTGCAAAAGGTTGCTGCACATCTGCTGGATTGACCCAGTCAGCCATTGCCACGCGTTGCTCAAACCTTCGCCGATGCCGTTGACAATGTTAATGCCGATGTCCGCCCAGTTGACATTTTTCAGTTCTTCAAAACGGTCAACGATCCCTTCGATCAGCTCGCGGAAAGGATCTACAATCAAAAATTTCAGACTGTCGAGGATTTGCAGGATTCCGTCATCCCAAAGCCACCTTTTGACTTGCGGCACCCACTTATTGTCGAGGTCAAGTCCGTTAACCGCCAGCGTAAGCCCCAGCCCGATCGCCGCGCCAAGCGCCGCTCCTGCCGGACCTCCGACCATGAAACCGATAAGACCGCCGCCTATCGCGCCGAGAACGTTAGAAAATATTTCAAGGAGCGAAGTGCTTTTCAAGCCGGTAGCGTCTTTGGGAATAAGCTCTTGAATTACGAGGGACAGCCCCAGCCCGATCGCCGCGCCAAGCGCCGCTCCAACAGGCCCGCCCAGAGT
>CAVIKO010000174.1:933-5446 GCA_963643035.1 bacterium | reverse complement strand
GAACCGATAGAATTGTCGTTTCTGCACGCCGTCATCGTCAAGTCCTCCCTCCGTATTTTTTAAGGATGAAAGGGTACAATAACCCCTACCCCATAAATATTCATGCGTAGTATAACATAATTCCCGCGATTTTTCAAGAGGTTTTTAAAAAAATTCTCCGTGGTTTTTTTAAAAAATTCTCCGTGGTTTTTGAAAAATTTCTCCGTGGGATTTTGAAAAACCATGTACTGTTTTGGAAAATTATTATTCTTGACAAAGAATGGATATTCTAACACGGGACGCTTGTCTGAAAAAACCGCCTTTAACTGAGTATCCGGATAATTACAGAACCGGAACGGCTGTTTGTTGACAGCGTTCCTTCTGCATTACTTGAATAATCGAGAAATAAAAAAAGCCCTCCACGGAAAAATCCGTAGAGGGCGTGTAATGATACTTTGTTTATTTGTTCGGGATCTTCAGCTTCATACCGCTGTAGATGACGTTACTCTTCAGCCCGTTCAGGCTGACGATCTCCTTATAACGGCTGCCGCTGCCGAGATACTTTTTGGCGATCGCCCAGAGGGTATCGCCATGTACCACGGTGTGGATGCGGTAGTCCTCGGCGGATTTCGAGCCTGCCACGGCAAGCGCGGAGATCTTGACCGGCGACATAATGGCATACCTGCCGGACTCGTCCTTGTTGATGACCGCGCGGTCGCCGCTGACCTCTACCACATACCAGCGGAGCTTCTTCACCCAACCGGGAATGGCTTTGCCACCATAGTAGGTGCCGCCTGTGATGGTCACGAGGTCGCCGGCCTTAATTGCCCCGGTGGGCTTGGCCGGTTCGACCGGCTTTACCACACCATCGAGCGCCGCCGTGACCTTTTCGGCAAGATCACCCATGCGGGCATACATCCAGCTGCCGGGGCAGCTTTTGTTGGCAAACCACCGGTGGACGGTCAGAACCATCTCATCGGATTTTGGTGTGTAATTAAGCGTCTTGGTCTTATCCCCAATCCAGAGCAGCTTCGTCTTGCCGTTGCGTCTGCAGATGTCGGTGCAAAGCTCAATGAGCCGCTTGTACACCACATCCTTGAAGGCATACGGCTCTGTGTTGTCGGAAGCGCACTCGATGGTGACGGCTCTCTGGTCATTGGCCCTTGAGGAGGAGCACCAAGAACGGTTTTTCTCTTCCACATACATCCCGACCCTGCCGTCTGCTCCGATGCCGTAATTGGAGCTTGCCTGCCGCGAGGTCGGCAAAAAGATATTGCCCAGCGTTTCCACCGAGCACTGACCCACCACGCAGTGCGGCGTGATGCGGTCGATGCTGTGGGTGCGCTGCCCCGAGTGATTGGGACTTAATTTGGTGTAGGATACAAGCGAACTGTTTGTGTAAGCCATGTTACTTTTCCTCCTTTTCGGATCTGTCATGTAATTGTTCAAGCACGGATCTCAATTTCTGCGGAATAGGCAGTCCCAGATGGGCGGCATTCTCCAGAAGGCTTATGCCCTCGTTGGAGAGATAGAAAAAAATGATCGCCGTGCGCAGTATTGATCCTGTGCCGATCACATAGATGTCGAGAATGTGACCGATGCCGACCAGAGCAAAAATCAGCACTTTTCTGAAAATGCCCTTGAAACCCACGGTGCTGGACAGCTTCTTATCCACCACGGCGCACATGATTCCCGTCACATAGTCAATGACCACGAAAGCTAAAAGCGCGAAAAGCAAGCCGTCGCATCCGCCCAGGAACCATCCGAGCCAGCCGCCGATCGCGGCAAAGGTCACCTGAACGGTTGTCCAAAATTCTTTCATGTTGTTTGTCCTCCTTTGAAGATTAAATTTGTGTATGAAAAAAGGCTCTCCGCAGAGTGCCTTGATTCCGAAATATACTGTTTATGTTACGGCGGTCAGCGTTATCATGTGCCACGAGGACCAAGTGCCGGTGTATTTCCCCCGGATATATATCCTTGAGCCGTTATAGACGGTGTACCGCTGCAGAATGAAATAGCTTTCCGGTTGAAAGATTTCCAACACACCGATCGTGCTTGTAGGAAAATTCCTCGTCGTGGAAGCGGAATGGGCGAAATAATAGCCGGGAGTCAGCACATCGTTGAGGTCGGTCACAGAGCCGTCCACTCTGCCGATTTTTCCGTGGACATTGACTCCGTTCATACGGATATCTCCGTCCACATCCAGCGCGGCCTGCGGGTCGGGTGTGTTGATGCCGACCTTCTTTTTTCTCAGGGCAATAAGCGGCGTGCCCTGCGGAACGGTGAAATACAGATTCAGCGCACTCAGAGAATAGAGCTTGTCATAGACCTGCAGATGAAAGTCGTAGGAACTGTCGGCGTCCAGACTGCACAGTTCAAGATTTGAACAACCGAACGATGTGCCGCTGCGGGTCGTTGCCGAAAGAATGCTCACATAACTGCCGTAGCTTTCCTCACTGGTCTTTTTATAGCGGTAACGGACATAGACCACGCTGTTTTTCTGCGTCCCGTCAACCGACACGGCGGAGATGGAGCCGCTGAAAATGAGCTGCATTTCCGCCTCGATGTCGTTGGTGCGCCGGAGCGTTATCGAGGATATTTTCGGTTTGGCGTACGGAATGACCGTGACCGTCTGTGAGGTTTCGGCAGTATAGCCGCGAGAATCCGTAACCGAGAGCGTAACCGTCACACTGCCGGATTTGGCGATCTTCCCGACGGAAATGGCAGACCCTGTGGTGTTGGACGCCGCCAGCCCGTTGCAGGAAGCGGTGTAATTGGAGATGCCTGCACCGTTCTTTGCCGTCGCCGTTCCCGGAGTGACCTTGAGGGTCGAATAGTCCTGCACGAACAGTTGGTCGTTGCCCGTGAGGTTCTTTGTGGTCGTGTAGCTGTCGACATAGGTAAATCCGCTTATGGTCGGAGCGGAGTTTGCCGCCGTGGTCTGCACCGCGGCGGTTTTGCTTGATGTGCTGCCGATCTGTGTGGATCCGCTGTAGGACGAAACCTCAAAGGTTCCTGTGAACGACTTAATGGACGCCATCGCATTTAGAAGCGTAGTGCGTTGGTCGGCAGTCAGCGTGACCGTGCGGTTCGCAGTACCCTTCGGCCAGGAAAGCCCTGAGATGGTCAAAATCGTTGTGCTGCCGTTTTTGATCGCCAGCGTATTGGTGTATGAGGCTTCGTACACGGTCACATTGACGGTAATGGTGACCGTGGCATTGTCCGCCGTTACCGTGCTGACACTGTTTAGCGCCGCGCCGCCCAGGGTCTTGACCGTTGAACTGCCGGATGTGCCGTATACCTGGTTATACTGCCGTCTCGCTCTGACCTTTACCGTGTAGCTTGTGTTCGGCGAGAGTGAGGACAGCGTTATACTTGCACTTGTCCCTGCGGTCGTTGAGAACTGCGTCCAGCTTGAACCTCCGTTTGTGCTGTACTGCCAAATATCCGCCGCGGCAGAGGATGTGGCGGATATTTTGAAACCGTTCGCCGTGACATTTGATGTGCTGAAGGTCACGGTCGGAGCATTACGGTCGATGGCGGTCAGTGTCATGCTGCCGCCGTATTCCTGCGGGCCGTAGATATACACACGGGTCGAGAACCCGACCGTGATCGTTTTGCTGCCGTTGCTGTCATGTGCTACGGTGATCGTGCCGCTGACAGAACCCTTCTTTGCCGGAAAAACACGGTCGTCCCAATTGGTACGTCCTTTGGAATACACGGTCGTGCCGTTGATCGTCACGGTGGTCGTGTCAATGGTGTAGTAAGTGGAAGCACCACCGGCAGAGGTCAGCGTCCAGGAAAGCGTTGAGCTGTTGCCGACCACATTCACGCTTTCCGAAATATCCAGCTGAAGATAGCGCCCGTCGTATGCCGCGCTTTTCCATGTTGCCATTGTTTTCCCTCCTTAATCCAGAATGACGATGTTCAGCCCCTCGGACGCCGTCGGCATCGGGACGAACTTCGTTTTGCCCACGGTCAGTTCGCCGTCCACCGTGGTTTTCCTGGTTTGTGTTTCGTCTTTGTTGAGGGTGAAGATCACCTCGTCGTTGTAGTAACCGGCGAACTCGGTATTTGTGATGACCGTCCGTTGGGACGACGCGCTGTTGGATACCTCGATCCCGCGCTTGTCGATCTTGACCTCACTGGTATATATTTCGTTTGGCGCGGGTGTCCACTTTCTTGGGATCGCCCCTTCGGAGATCATAATGTCGGCGAGGTATACGGAAGCGTCACGGCTGTAGCAGTAGATGCGCAGCGTGGGATCGGTCACATCGGTGAGCGTCACGGTGAAATCCGTCCAACCGAAAGCCGTGGAATTGATGAAAAGATATGCCTTCTTGCTTCCGTTGTAGGTCACATAGAAATATGCCGACATGCTCGAGGTTTTCTTTGCCCGAACCGAAACGGTGTAACTGCCGGGAACTACGCCCCGGATGTACTGCGACAGCGAGGAGTAAGCACCCAGCACAAAGCAGGAATCGGAAACGGTGTTGTTCTGCGTATCCGTGGAAGCATCCGTCTGCACCGTGCC
>CAVIKO010000174.1:0-923 GCA_963643035.1 bacterium | reverse complement strand
GTTCTGGGTGTCCGTGGAGGTGTCCGTTTTCACCGTGCCGGAGTAGCTCCAATCGTCCGTGATTCCGTTCAGCCCGGAGGAATTCTGCACATAGTTGATGCCGCCGATGTACTGCTCCCGCATGGTGACAGACAGCCCGTCTACTGTATTTTCCAGTTCCGAAACCCGGCTTTCGGAATTCAGCACCCGTTCCTCCAGAGCGCCCCGGTCACCCGACACCGTTTCCACCGTTTCGGTGAGAGTCGCCACATAGCTGCTCAGTCCGTCGATGGTCTGACGGAACTGCGCGTCCTTCTCTGTCAGAACGGTGATGGCGGTGCGGATCGTTTCGATGTCGTTCTGCACCGCCCATGCGTTACCGTCCCATATTTTTGTCTCCGGCGGGGTCACGGAGGTGTCTACCCAGAGCTGCCCCTCGTAGGGGTTCTCCGGTGCGGCATCCGAGGCGACCACATCGCAGAGACTGATAATCGTGAACTGTGCCGATGCGACCATCTTACCGCCTCCTCAAAGCGTTACATTGACCATGAAAGTGGCTTTGGTATCCACATCGGTGCTGGACACCGACAGCGTTTTGCCGGTCTTGCTGCCGTTGGTGCCCCAGGAGGTGTCGATGGCGCCGTCCTTGTTATACTTCGTCCAGGTATAAGTGCCGTTTCCGGCGGAGTCCACTTCGGAGCCTGCCTGATAGCAGACGGCGGTCAGCACGGTCGTGCCCTGTCCGTTCTTGAACACATCGCCGCCCGTGGATGTGACGATGACCTGCAGCGGATCGGAGTTGTCGATGAAGGTCGCCACATCGAAGAACTTCGTGTTGTAGGAAGCGGAGGCGGAATCCGTATCCTGCGCGCAGCATTTGAATACGGCGTAGCTGTTGACCGCGGCGGCATAAAGCGTGAGGGTGTTGGTCGCCGTGCCGGTAT
>CAVIKO010000173.1:0-6218 GCA_963643035.1 bacterium | reverse complement strand
TCCCGGACGAGTACCACTCCTCCGGCGTTATGATATCCTTGTAGTAGGGAGCATACATGTCGTAGAATTCCCGGTCTCGCGCCGTCACCTTGCTGTTGACGTTGTTCTGCGTGTCCCGTACTGTCTCGTAGTCGGCACCGGGGGAAAGACCCGGTTCCGGCTGCGTGTTCTTGGCGTAGTTCCTTATGCTCTCGTAGCTGGCTCCCGGGGTCAGGGAGGCGTACTTCCGCAGGGTGCTGTTGCCTCCTGTCAGGGACGTGCCGGACCCCCTGGCTTGATACTTGTAAAGCTTGTTCCAATCATCCTGTGCCCGTGATGCTCCGCTCCCCTCCTGAAATAAGATAGGGTTTCTGGCGACCGTGGCGGCCTGGTTTAGCTTTTTTCGGTTGAGCTCATCCAGATACGCCTGCGCCTGTTTCGTTATTGCCATGGTTTACACTCCTTCTGGCCTTCGCCACCACTTCAAACATTTTCAGATAATCGATCTTTTTGGTTATGCTCCCCCTGTGATTGTCCACGACATAAAGATACGCCCGGTACATCGACCACGCCCCCATGCCGACCGCAATGACCAGCTGAGAGGCCCGGAGGAGAAGCTCCTGCAACGAGAAGGCATCCACCAGCTTTACTCCGTAATAACCGAAGAGAATGGCGGACAAAATGCGCCAGACGGCCGATTCCCGCATCATCCGGTTGGTATACGACAAAGCCGAAATACCAAAATCAAACGGTTGCCCGGGCCGGCTTCCCACAGAGCAGGTCAGCTGTGTGGAGGTCAGGGGGGCAATCTTGACCTTGACCGCCCGCCGATAGCACCGCGCCCGCTTCCGCTCGTCCTTCTCAAACTGCCGGCGAAGACGCCGCTTTTTGGACCGGTCAAAAGCAGAGTCTCCCTTGGCATCCTTCAGCGCCTCCGGCAACGGCAGGGAATGATACCCCAGCGCATCTCCCCGGTCCGAGAAGCATGACTCGTATTTCATTCCGCCCTCCAGAAGGATCTGGGAACGGATGGTCCGGATCATGCTGGCTGTCTTGGAGGTGCACCAGGAGTCCAGCATATCAATGTACGGCTCGATCTCCATGACCGTCTTTCCGTGCAGGGCTACCGTCTGGATATATCGCTCGTCCCGCATGCCGTTGAGAATGCCCTGTGAGGCAAACAGACGGGAGATCACCACGCCCAGGACGAGATACAGAATCCCGGAGGAAAAGATTTCGTCCCATGTCTTTCCTGTCTTTCCCAGCGTGAAAATAGCCGTCGCCAGGTAGGCCAGGGATACCAGGATGATGGTAATGTACCCCCACATGCCGAACAGAATTTCCTTGATCCGCGCTTTGTTCATTACGTCCTGCCTCCTCCGTAGTTCTTCATCATGTCCTCCAGCTCCTCACGGATGGTATCCCTCGTGGCCGAAGCTGAAGCCGTTGCCGTCTTGTCAATGAGTTGCTTCTCCTTCTCCCGGCGGATCCACGGCTGGAAAATGATGTAATCCAACAGTTCTCCGACAAGGGCCGCCAGACACAGGATCTTCAGATCGGCAATCACCGGCTCCATCAGGTAGACCAGGATCAGCGCAAAAGCGTATACCACAATCCGCCGCGGCATCCGTAGCTTTCCCACCACCTTCAGGATCAGGAAGAAAGCGCAAAGACCGCCGCCTACCGAAAGACGGATCACATCCTGGGCGGAGTGAATGTAGCGGTCCGACCGCATGGCAAACACGGCAATCAGCGGCACCGTGCAGGACAGGAAGGAGAAAAGATACAGGAGCAGAAGCTTAATTTTTTCCTTCATCGGCCGTCTCCTCCGTTCCGGTCTCCTCCGGCGGCAATAGCTCCTTGTTCTCCGGCGGTATGTCGATCACGCCGTGACTGACATCCACCGTCCCGTTGTTCAGGTCAAAGATAACCTTGGCATACCCCTTGCGGACCAGCTCGTCGGAGTTGCCAAAGCCGACGGTCAGCATGGCCTCCATGTTGCCCATCTCGCTCTTCATCTGCTCCAGTCTCTCCCGCATGTCCTCCACCTTCTGCTCCGTCAGGGCGGAAATGGCCCGGAAGTTGTCCTGGTTCTCCGCAAGGATCTTCTCAATCAGATTGCTGAATTCCTGCATGGTCTTTTCGATATCGGCCCGGAAAACGTCAATTTTTTCCACCGCCTGACGGGACGCCTCGGCCGCATGGTTGATGCCGCCGGTCGATTTTTCCATATTGCCGGATGCATTTCTCATCTTGTTCAGCACCGGCGCAACGGCGACATACACCCCGCCGATCGCCGTGATGGCAAAGACAACAATGGGAATAACCTTGTTTGTGATCAGTTCCTTCCACTCGTCCAGCGGGATCTCCACTGCGGGAGTCTCCCGTGGCATGTCGGACACACCGGCCTCCATCGGCGTCTCCTGGGCCGAAATTCTGGCCGATAGCCAGAGTGTAAGCCAGGCAAGGCAAAACAGCACGACTATCATTCCGATGATTTTTCTTTTTTTCATATTCTGTCTCCTTTCTGCGCGTCTCCAAAGCCAGTTCGAACCAGTCGTCATAGCGCGACTCTATGTTCTCTTTGAGCGCAATGGTGTATCTAACACAGACACCCAATCCGGCGGGGCAATTTTCCGTATCGTCGCAACTATCGGCGGAATCGTGCGGAAAATGACGGTACACATTTCGTCTCCGTCGGCATGAATGATGTCAAATCGCTTCATGTGCGCGGTCTGGTATTATTTGTTGGGTTTTTCGGGAAATTCCACATCATACGGGAATCCCGCCTGCGTCGTGATGTCGCGGAGCTTCTGACGGTACTTTGACCAGTTCCCCGCAACCGCCGCGCCGAGTTTCTTGAGGAAATCGAGCCAAGCAGAGAACGAGATTCCGGACGGCACTTCAAGTCCCATGCGGTCAAGCACCATTTCTTTGTCGGAATCTGCCAGTAGCTTGTCTCTGATTGCTCGGACTTCTGCCGCCGTGCGGTCATAATCTTCCTGCACGGCTTTTTCGCGCCATGCCTCGATGTTGTCCGCAACCCGCTTGTTTAGGGCTTGCGAGACGGGGACGGTCAGCGTGTATTCGTCCGCCGTGTACTGCGTTCCGTCCTCGGTTTCGATTTCTTCGATGTTCTGCCGGAAACAGATGATTTTCTGCCCTGCGTCTCCGTCCTTGATTTCATACGCCGACGGAAGCTCTGCGTAATATGTTTTTGCTCGCATTTGAAATTTATGCTCCTCTCTTTTACCTGCGCGGGTCTTCGAGACTTAACCTACCAATCCGCGTCCCTGCCCCTCGCGGGGCGGCAATTATTTTTACCAAGGGGTAAGGCTGTTGGACGCTGACGCTTCGTCAAAACGAGTATCAAGAGAGACGGGGACGCGCCGCGTAATTCCGGTTCGAGTTCGACGCCGTGTTGTTCCAGTTACCGTAGAACGCACCATCGTTCGAGCCGTTGTTCGCGTTACCGCCGCGAATCAGCACGACCGAAGCCGGAAAAACCGACGCTTTGCCTCCAACAGCCATCTTTGTTGCAGGGTTAATTTAGATTATGCAAAAGGGAGTGCGCTCCCCCTTGCAACCCCCTTAGGGGTTTTTGAGACGGGGACGCGCCGCGAAAGACCAGCCCGAGTGCGCCGCCGTGTGGATCCAGCTACCGGAGAACGCACCGGGGCCCGAGAAGTCGCCCGCGCAACCGCCGAAACCCAGCACGGTGCGGATGGTGGACGACCCGTTGTATAAGTAATCCCCGACAGGAATGCCACTGTCTCCGCCCGTCTCGATGCAGAACGCAGGAATCGACAGCAAGCCGGAACGGGACAGCAGTCCGAGCTTTTTGATGTAACCATTCGCCATAGGCAGGACAAGCCCCGTATCGTAGTGAACAGTCGTGTCGAGCGCGTCGTAGTTGTCCGCCTCCTCGTCGCTGTTCGCAATCCAAATATGGCAGTCGTCATTGTTCTCGTATGCACCGAGAATGTAGAGCCACATATTGCCGAACATCACGATACCGCGATAGTAGGCGTTGCACTTGCCGTTCGTTCCGATATAGCCGGATTTGCTTCCAATGGCTTCATCGGCGACATTCACAAGCCCGTGTACCGACCAGTAGTTCGCGCCGGTGACGGTGACGGCTTGGTTGAGCGTGACATCGAGGTACTGCTCGTCTCCGACATTCGGTGTTGCGGAAACGATGGTGAACGAACCCACCTGATCGCCGCCGTTCGCTGTACCGATGTCAAAGATTGCGCCGGGGATGCAATACGCGCGCCCTGCCGCCGCAAGCACCTTGACAGTCGCGCTTGCTGTTGCGTCTTCCTGAATCAGATCCGAAGACTGCCGGTAAAGGTTCGATACGCCTCTTCCAATGGCATTCTGCGTGTTCATCGTCGCAAATTCCACGATGCACAGCAGAGCGTCTGCGTCGATAGAATAGATGCTGTCAATCGTCGCACCGTAGTTCTTCGCGTAGGTGTGCAGGTTACTCCCAATGATTTTTACAGCCGGTCTTCCGAGAGTGGGAAGCAGGCATGTTTTCTCCGCGTCTTCGATGGTCAGCGTCGCCGTTCTGCCGTGCCAGCGTCCGACGATTGCTTCGGGATAATGTACATACGAGCCGATTGCCTTTTCAGACACATCAAAGTAGCGGTATGTATCGTCCTCCCAGCTCTTTCCCCAAAATTCGGGGCGGTATCTCCACACGCCGTTTGCATCGTTGTAGGAGAAATCCACATCGCCCTCCCATGCTGTCACGCACTTGGTGATGCTGTCTCCGGCGGCAAGGTTGCGGTAAAGGTCGATACTGATATTGCACAGCTTGATTCCCGCCCACGGGTAAATGCTGTCGAACGGGTTGGAATAATCCTCGTTGACGCTCCCTTGATGCGCAAAATTCGTAATGGTTGTCGTGATTCCCTCTGCGTCATACATGCGCGTCATCTGCGCCTGCGTCTTGTTCCACCGCGCACCGTAGTGATGGATAACAGTGTTGATCTGGCTGGCAAACTCATAAACAGCGCCGCTCGTGACAAGTTTCTCACTGCCAATTGTCACGGCATTATCAATTCCCGATACACCCCCCATAACAGACAAACCGGAATTGAATTGTGACTCCGTCCCGGCGAAACCGCCTTCCTTCGCGGACGCATAGGCAGATTTCCCGTCAGATCCCCTGGCCGGCTTTCCCGTGTCCTCATCCCCGATAAACCAGTTTCCGTTGTCTCCGATGTGCGGCGTGATGCCGTTGGAACCGTTAAAGGCTCCGCTCTGCTGTGCCTGGCGGAGAGCGTCCTCGATCAGCGACTTCACCTCCACGGACGTGTCCCCGATGTGCTCCCAGGCCTCGTCCTGCCAGAAGAATTCCTCGTATTTGCCGTTGTCTGCCGCATTCTCCGCCGGAACAAGGTAAATGATCCCTGCCTCTCCTACCTTGGGGAGAGAATTGACCTTCCGGAACTCGATCTTGGACAGCGAAGCAATCAGAGCATTGATCTCACTCTTGGTCAGCGTCTCTGTTTTTAGGTAGTAGTTGGCCAGATCGGCAACATTTTTTCCGACATAACCCGCCCCGTTGAGCAGAGACGCGTTGTCCGTCGGAATCGCGTTGTCTACCTCCGTCTTGGTGTAGACGCTGTCTTTGGTGTAGTAGTTGGCCAGATTGCTCACCAGCGCGGTAATAAAGCCGGAATCGTTGATGATGTCGCTGGTCTTGGACGGAATCCTTGTGCTGGCCGGAAGAGCCCCCACTTCCGCCGCCGTATAGGCCGGCTTGGCCGGTGCCTTGGCCCAGGAAGAGATCTCCGAGGCGTTCAGCTTTTCCCCGATACCGGCGTTGCTCTCCTCCACAATGCGGTTGATCTCCGCCACAATGGACTCCTTCTGGTCAAGGATCAGCCGGACGAAGGCTGCCTTGATTTGTTGCGGCGTGTAGCTGCGATCGCGCGGAGAATCCGGCAGATTGGCCGCAGACTTTCTCCGCATGGCCTCCTGTGTCTCCGAGGATATTTTTTCAATGTCTGTCATCAGTTCACCCCCATGGAATTGCGATTGACTTTGTATACAGCCAACAGACGCGGAACCGCGAAGGCGTCCTCCTCACTGCTGGCAAAGCGGAACCGGATATAATTGAAATCCCGCTCAAAAGCGCGGATGGTTTTGGCGGCGGCAAAGTTGACCAGGTCAAACTCACGAAAATCCGTGTCGTCAAACGACAACCCGGAGAAGGATACCCGGGA
>CAVIKO010000172.1:0-6512 GCA_963643035.1 bacterium | reverse complement strand
GATTCTTACGCCCACATTTGATCCCTACACCCGGGAGTATACCATGACAGCTATTACCGACAGCATTCTTCTGGCTGCGGAGGGCTACGCAGAGGGGTATGAAATTTCCGGGACGGGGACTGTGGCCACCGGGGAAGATACGACTGCCGTAATTTCCGTTGCGGCAGCCGGGCAGAAGACCGACTACACCTTACAGATCACGCACAGCACCGGAGCGCAGGTGACAGTGAATGCTCCGACGGACTGCAGTGCGGAGATCTTTGATGCCGCCGGAAATCCGGTAATGCCGTCTGCAGATGGAAGCTATTTGCTGGTGCCGGGAGTGGAGTACACCTGTGTTACGACAAAAAATGTCTGGTATCACACATCCGTTTCTTTGACGGCCTCCGATGGCCTCACGATTGCACCTGCCGCACCGAAAACAGAGGATGCGATTACCGCAGCGGCACTGTACAACAATACATCGGCTTCATCGCGGCAGGAATTCACACCGGAGCGGACATTTTCCAAGGAGACGCACAGCCTCCGGTATGTCATCTCGGACACAATCAGCCGGATGTATATGCAAGCTACGCCGATTGACGGGTATGCTGTGACCGCAATGTATGATAACCTGAATACAATCAGCAAGGAATTCAGCGGGACGCGGGAAACATCCATCACGCAAACGGTGGGGGACGGCGCGGCAACGCGGCTGGTTAATTTGCTGACAAGCGGCGGTATTCCGGCTACGCTGACGGTTCGGGCATCCAAAACTGTGGGCGCTGTAACGTATTATCAGGACTATACATTCCGACTGATTCGCCAGGCACACCTGAAGAGCCGCTCCCTGACGCTTTCGGCCGACGGCAGCGAGCTGACCCTGACAGACGATGACGGAGAGAAGATCACCTTCGACGCGGATACACCGGAATATACGGTACAGGTTTCCAATACAACGGAATCTTTTACGATTTCTGCAGAGTTTGCTGCTTCCGGGAAATACAGCGCGCGGATTGGCGGCACCGACTATGCAGCATTGGAGAATGTTTCCGTTCCGCTGAATCCGGAGGAAAGTCGGGAAACTGTGTCTGTCCTTGTAACCTGCGGGGAAGCAGATGTGATTTCCACAGAGTACCAGATTCATTTTGTTAAGAAGGCACCGGTTGCTGTGACCTTTGCCGTGGATCCTGGCGACGCAAATGTGTTCCTTGTGAACAATAACACGGGTGGGTATGCTTACACGGATGAAAGCGGAACCGTGATGCTGCCTCCGGGAGCCGGCTACAGCTATACGGTAACGCGAAACGGATATGTCGGGCAGAAAGTGACAGATTTTACGGTGCCGGAGGCCGCACAGACGATTTCCATTTCCCTGGAGAAAGCGGCTGCACGCAGCTATACCGCACAGGAAGAGGTATGGCCGTATTTCCGCGCGGATGCGTACAATAATGGTGTAGTGAATGCGCCTACCCCAACCTCCGCGGAGGATGCGGTGCTTTACTGGGCGACGAAGCTGGGAGAGGGCTACAGTGCAGATGCCTGTGGCTGCCCGATTCTGGTAGGGGATTATCTTTATACCTACGCGAAGAACGGAATCTACAAATTGAATACCGTCACGGGCGCGATTGAAGCAACCGGAACGATGGATCACAGCTCCTCCTTTGCTATTAATAGCCCAACCTATGCGGAAGGAATGATTTTTGTCGGCCTTTCCAACGGTACGGTGCAGGCCTTTGATGCGGAGACACTGCAATCCCTGTGGATTTATCACGATTCCCGCGGGGGGCAGCCAAACTGTCCGATTGTCTATCATGACGGCTATATCTACACGGGCTTCTGGCAGGGGGAACAGCTGACAGCCAGCTTCGTGTGCCTGTCGATTACCGATGAAGATCCCACTACAGGCAGCGAGGAGAAGCTCGCCTCATGGCAGTATGCCTGCCGCGGCGGATTCTACTGGTCGGGAGCTTATGTGACAGACGAGTATGTTCTGGTTCCTACCGATGACGGGGCTTCCGGATATACTACCGGGCATGCAAGCATTCTCTCCCTCAACACGAGAACCGGTGCCTTGATCAGCGCAATTACCTTACCGTATACGGGCGACGCACGCAGCAGTGTGACCTATGCAAACGGCCGGGCGTACTTTACAACGAAGGGCGGTTACTTCTACAGCGTGGCTGTTGCCGCAGATGGGACACTGAGTGGTTTGCGCTCGATTCAGCTGTACAACTATGCCAGCGACCCCGATAATCCGGCGATGAGCACCTGCAGTCCGGTGATTTATAACGGCCGTGCGTATATCGGTGTATCCGGTGTCGGACAGTTCAAGGCATATTCCGGTCATAACATCACGGTAATTGATCTGTCAAGCTGGAACATTGCCTACACGGTTCGAACCCAAGGCTATCCCCAGACGAGCGGCTTGCTGACAACCGCCTATGACGAGGGGGATGGAACGGTATATGTGTATTTTATTGATAACTTCACCCCCGGAAAGGTGCGGGTCCTCCGGGATCGACCGGGCCAGACAGCACCGGATTTAACGGTGACGGAAACCGTAACCGTTCAGGGACAGCAGATTTCCTACGAAACGGCATCTGTCCTGTTCACACCGGACGGAAATCAGGCACAGTATGCAATCTGCAGCCCCATTACAGACGAATCCGGCACGCTGTACTTTAAAAATGACTCGGCTTATATGATGGCAGTTGGCAGCACCGTCACAGAGCTTCGGGTGGATGCTATGCCGACCAACCTTACCTACCGGGCAGGAGAGTGCTTTGATGCGACAGGCATGAAAATTACGGCAGTGTATGCAAACGGGTACGAGCGGGATGTGACGAAGTATGTTGCCTACTCTGCGGAGCCACTCAGTGCGCAGGACGCCCTGTTTGAAATCCGGTTCCCATATGTTCTGTATCAGGACAAGGATGGCGCCGGGGGATCACAATCTCCCGTAACACCTCCTTCTGTGACCATTGCGCTGACAATCACACCGACGGTACTCGGGGATGTGAATGCGGACGGAATCATCACGGCAGAGGACGCCGCTATGACGGCAGAACACGTACGCAGCACCGCATCCGGTGAATCGACGGGATTCCTGTTGCTGGAGGGACAAATCAGCTGCGCGGATGTTGACAGAGATGGCACTGTGACAATGGCAGACGCGGAACTCATTCTGCAATACAGCCGCGGAGAGATTCAGCAGTTCCCGGAAAGCACACAATCCTCGCAAATCAATTCGACAGCGGATTCAGAGAAAACCGACTAGCCGGTACAGCTTGCAGGATTTCCGACAGATGTTGGGACAAACGGCAGTCTGAAAGATTAAATTTCAAAAAAGCAAAAAACAGCGGCAGAAATCACCAAACAATCGGGGATTTCTGCCGCTGAATAATACAAGATACATCCAAATAGACAGAGCTTTAGGACAGCTTGATTCGACAATTTCACAAAAAACCCTTGCAATCGTAGGCGTTTTCTGCTATCATTATCAAAAATAAATTTATTAACTACGAGTGGTACCATTTTCTGAAAGGGGCTTGACAGGGATGCGGCGGAATCAGATAATTGACACGACACGACACGACACGACACGACACGACACGCTAGCTCTGCCCATTTGTCCTGCCCGCAAACAAAGATTTATGCTTTCAAAAGGCACATTTTGCCCATTGTACATGGGTGAGGTGTGCTTTTTTGTATAGAACGAAAAAACTGTCAAGGAGGAACAATAAAATGAAGAAAATTCTATCGGTGCTCATGGCATTGCTGCTGATTGCAAGCGTGCCGATTTCGGCGATTGCAGCCGAATGGTACCTGGAGGATGGGGCCATTGTAATCAACGCAACAACAACAGGCCAGACCGTTACGCAGGGAGCAAAAACAGATTCGGACGATGCTCCGGTCATCACGCAGAATAACCCCGGCACGCCGACGAGTAACACGATTACAATCAATGCGGAATCCGGGGCCGCGGCAAATGTTACAATCAACAATGTCAATATCGATGTGAGCAAAACAGGCGATTACGACTATGAAATTGACGGCGATGCAGCTATTTCGGTAACAGGCTCCGGTGATGTTACGATTGAGATGGACGGAACGAACAAAGCTGCAAGCGGATATGACCGCGCAGGCGTCGAGAAGACCGGCGACGGAACGTTGACGCTAAGCGGTAAGGACGAAGATGCTTCCCTCGATGCAACCGGCGGCGCGTTCGGTGCCGGCATCGGGAGCATGTACTTTAAGAGTGCAAAAAATATTACGGTTGACAGTCTTACGGTTACGGCAAATGGCGGTGAGGAAGCTGCCGGCTTCGGCGGTGGATGCCTTGGTTCTGCCCAGAACATCACAATCAAAAATTCCGATGTAACCGCATCCGGCGGTAAGAATGCTGCCGGGGTTGGCAGCGGCAATAATGCCGGAGCAAACGGAATTACGATTATCGACAGTAAGGTCAATGCGACGGGCGGAAATTATGCTGCCGGAATCGGTACGGGATCCTGCTTCTATGCAGGTGCACAGAATATTTCCATCAGCAACAGTACCGTTACTGCCGTTGGTACGAATGGCGGAGCAGGCATCGGCACGGGTTATGGCGCACAAAAATGCGAGGGTGTTGAGATCTCCGGTGATTCGAAGGTTGACGCACGGGGTGGATCTCATTCGCTGTCAAGCGGCGCGGCAATCGGCACCGGTGGTTCCTATGATTCCGAGACAGGCATAAAAATTGAAGCGGAAGAAGTGACTCCGGATACTTCAGAGCTTACGGCGGGTGGCTGCGTTCGCCTTTACGCGCCGGATGCGGAGATTGGCAAAGACGAACCGGAGAAAATTATTGCAGTACATCAGGCTGAGACGATTTCTCCTGCTGTCGATCAGTCCGGATATGTCTATCGTGTAGTAAATCAGGACGGACGGGATATTGGCTACAAAGCTGAACGCAAGGACGGCGTGCTGACTCTCACAGTTGACGCGGACTTTGCTTCTCTTGTCGGCACAGTGAGCGGAATCAAGACTCTGAAAACCTGGAATGTGAAAACAATTGTATTCGTCACGAAGGGTGCAACCTCGACCTTTGCATTGGACAACCTGCTGGAAAAGGGCAACACAGGGGATGCTTATGCGCTCATCCATGACGGCAAGGACGTTACGTTCTCCATCGGTGCAGAAAATACCGATGTGAGCGAGATTCTGGAAAAGGCATAAATCGAACGCTATCATTGCAAAAGCGGGCAGACGCAAGATGTGTCTGCCCGCTTTTGACTGCCGGGGAATTATGAAATGGAAGGATTCTTTAACTGAATCTGCACCGGGGAAAAGTTCCGAAGTACGGCACCCCACCACCTAGCCGATGGCGGGGCGCCGTACTCCAAGCGTTTTTTGGCACCAAGCGAATCCGGTTCAATCAGAGAATCCCGGTACTGTCTTGGATTATCTGTGTGTTCAATAGAAGCTTTTGTGTTGCTTCTTGGCTGATATTTTCAAATGTGGAACTACTGACCTGCTGTGTCCTGGGTTGCGGGAAACGGATCTTCATAGACCAGGAGCGTATCTTCCCGGAGTGTGATTTCTTTTCCATCACAGACAATAGAAATCTCCGTAACATCGAGACTTCGCATGCAGGTCAACGCAAGACATGCACACGCAAGCGAATATTCGCTGTCCGTCATGCCGGTCGCAGCATCCGCAAGCCGGATTTGAAGATAATCCCCGGTTTGCTCCACAGAGAGAATCTGGGTTCTTTTGGGGAACAAGGCGGTCAGATCCCGCGACGCAGGACCGCGGAGATACAGCAACAGCAGGTATGTCACATCCGCAGTGCGGCCAGACGCGTTGCGCTGCTCTGAGCCGATGACTCCATTTGGTTCGTCATATAGGTACTCGGTTCTGGGATAGCAAAAGGTGAAGGTGTTTTTTCGATATGTGCTGCAGGCACATAGGGAGAGAACCGCTGCAAATGCCAGCAATGCGCAAGCTGCTTTCTTCAATTTTTGTCCACCTCTGTATCGAATACGGGAAAAGAAACGGTAAAGCTTGATCCTTTACCGACAACACTGTCAACATGAATGTCGCCCCGATTTCTCTGTACAATGGCGCGTACAATGGCAAGCCCCAGACCGCTGCCGCCGGAGGCTCGCGACCGGGCTTTGTCAACACGGTAAAACCGTTCAAAAATATGATTCAGAGGTTCCGGAGGAATGCCCATGCCGGTGTCCTGAACAGTCAGATCGATATTTTCACCGCTTTTGCGGAGCCTGATCTGCAGAGAACCGCCGGAATGATTGTATTTTATTCCATTCTCTACCAGATTGAAAACAATCTGGTACAGGTCGTCCTCCAGAATCAGGGCCGGCGCATCCTCTGCCAAATCCATCTCCACATCGACAGCCGCCCTTTCTGCCGTAAGGGAGAGCATTTTGACAACCCGCTGAATTGTAGGTGCCAGGTAGATGATTTCACTGTCGGAAACCTGCACGCCGTCTACCCGCGTCAGGTAGAGAAGCTTTGCGGCCATGCGG
>CAVIKO010000171.1:1243-6570 GCA_963643035.1 bacterium | reverse complement strand
GCATTGCGGTGCATCGCGGTGCAAGTTTTGCTGGAGGAGACGTGAAGCGGTGGAGTTTAAGACACTTTTTCCGATACTGAAGAAATATTTAGCGGATGGTGACGATGTGCCGGCATTTTTTCGCGAACTGATGGCGACGATTACAACCGTCACGGAAGAGGAATGGGGCACTTCAAAAGACCCGTCTGCGCGGCTGAGCGATGAAACCATACGAAGTTATACAAAGCGGAAGCTCCCCAAAAAACTCGCTTCGGCGATCGTGTACCGCCTGACACCGGACAGGCTGACGAAACGAATCAAAGGTTTGAAAAAAACCGTCAGAGGCTTGCTGGCAGCTGATCTGAATCCGTATGACGCAACGATTACCGCAGAAAATGTTGGTGAAAAGGCAACGGCACTGCTGGTGGAGATCGTTCAATGTTCCGCAGGGCTTGTCCCGAAAAACGAGCTGGCGCTGCAGCAGCAGATACAGCTGGCATCCGATTTGAAAGTGAGGTACGGCGATTACCTGTTTGGTGAAACAAACGGCTACTGTCCGTTCCCCGGATGTGGGCGTGAACTGGAACTCTCCGCCGGCGGAAGAGTTCAGCGTGTCTATGAAGTGAGTCTGATCGACAAAGCCGAGAAGGCGGAGCCGGACAATTTGCTGGCGATATGCCCGCATTGCTGCGCCACCTACCGGCTTGACAGAGATAAAAAACTCACAAAAGAACTCTTTGAAATTAAGAAGCTGCTGTCATCACAACGGCAGAGCGCACGTTTTCTCGATGATCTCCCTTTGGAAAAAGGAATCATCAGTGTTATCGGTCGGATCGGCAGACTCGGAGAACAGGATCTGGAGGGAGCGTCCCTTGACCCAAGTGAAATCAGGCGGAAGCTCAATCCCGCGAAAGACACCGCCGTTTATATCCTGGTCAACGGATATGTGTCCGCTTACTTTGTAAAAATCCGCGAAATCATGACGAATCTGGACCGGCGCGGAGAAATCCATTATGATGAGATTCAGGATCAGATACACGCCATGTACAGGCGGCTGAAAAGAGTCGGCAAATCCCCGCCGGAGATATTCAACGGCATAGTGGGAAAGATCCACCGTGTTACATTACAGGACGAAATCTTCTGCCAAATCGTGGTGTCGTACTTCGTTCAGAGCTGTGAGGTGTTCGATGCAATTACCGAATAAACTGTATTCCTATAAAAAAAGCACCCTGGCGCTGATACCAGTGGTGCTGAACGAACTCCGGCAGGGACCGATGGCGGTCGGAGAACTGTATTTGGCTGTAAGGCCGCTGCTGGAGGAAGCGACGGATTTCCTGTCGGTCATGGACTGCCTGTATGCGCTTCGGGCAGTGGATATAACGGACGGAGGTGAGGTTTACCCATGCTGATCGAACTGATGTCCCCTGTTTTTAAAGAGAAAGGGGTAATGCGTCCACCCATCTGTTTTAAGGAAGGGCTGAACGTCATTCTCGGCAAGGAAGACGGAGAAAACTCCATCGGAAAATCCTCCGCGCTGCTGGCGCTTGACTTCGCGTTTGGCGGAGATACCTATCTGCAAAGTGACGGCGTCAAGCACATCGGTGCGCATACGATATTCTTCACCTTTCTGTTTGGCGGCAAGAAATACCGCTTCGCCCGCAGCGCCGTAGCGCCGGACGAGATACATATCTGCTCCGAGGGGTATGCGCTGACCGGAGCGACGCAGTCAAAGAGGGAGTTTTCCGACTGGCTGAAGGTTTGTTACGGCATAGATTTCCCGGGGCTATCCTTCCGTGAAACAGTAAGCAGCTTTTTCAGAATCTACGGCAAGGAAAACCTGGACGAACGCCGTCCGCCCAAAGGTCTACCGGGCAGCGGTATGCAGAAATCCATTGAAGTTCTTGTAAAGCTGTTCAATCGGTACGGAGAAATTGAAGCCTACAGTGACAGTCTCGAAGAACAGAAAAAGAAGCTGTCTGCGTTCCGTGAGGCAAGGAAATATCGGTTTGTTCCGGATCTGGTCGGCGGGAAAACGCAGTATGAGGAGAATCTCGTACAGATCCGTGCTTTACAGGCGCAGCTGGACAATCTTGCTGCGGAGCAGGTCACGGAGCAAAATGAGGATAACCTTGAGAAAAGTCATATGAAAGCGCAGATGCTGTCCGCAAAGCTCCGCATTGAAACGGAGCTGCAGTCAAAGCGGCGGCGGTTGGATCTGCTGAAGATGAGCCTGGAATACGGACTGTATCCGACGGAAGCGGATCTTGCCGCCCTGCAGGAGTTCTTCCCCGGTGTTAACCTTCGCAAGCTGTACGAGGTGGAACGGTATCACAAAAAACTGGCGGCGATCCTGGACGAACAATTTGCACTGGAGAGGCGGTCGGTGGAATCGGAAATCGCCCGCCTCCAGGCGTATTTGGAAGAGCTTATGGAGCAGCTCGCCGATCTGGGTGTCGTGGATAATTTCTCCAAAGAGTTTCTTGACCGACACTCGGAACTCAAAGGGAAAATCGATGCGATTCAGAGGCAGAATGAAGCATACCTCACGCTGACCGAGCTGCAGGACGAGCGGCGCAGAGCAGATGATGTTTTGAAGAGAGCCATTGAGGATATCCTGGAAGATATCGAGCGTGAACTCAACGGCAAAATGAAGGTGTTTAATGACAGCCTGTTTTCCGAATCCCGCAAAGCGCCGCATATCCGTTTTCGGGGATATAACAGCTATGAATTCGAAACGCCGGATGATACGGGTACCGGCTCCAACTACAAGGGTATGGTCATCTATGATCTGGCCATCCTGTATCTGACGGACCTGCCGGCGATTGCACACGATTCGCTGATTCTGAAAAACATAGGGGACAGCGCCGTCGACGGTATTATGAAGCTGTATGCGGCAAGCAGGAAACAGGTTTTTATCGCGTTTGACAAACAGGCGGCATACAAGCCGGATACCCGGAAAATTCTTTCCGAGAATACGGTGCTGACGCTGTCGGACGGCAACTGTGAACTCTACGGACAATCATGGAATAAAGAAGGTAGCGGACAATGAAGATGAGTTATAAGAAGCTGTGGAAGCTGTTGATTGATAAAGATATGAAAAAATCCGATTTACGCAAGGCTGCGGGAATCAGTTCCTCCTCCCTTGCCAAGCTGGGAAAGGACGAAAATGTTACAACGGAAGTCCTCCTTCGCATCTGTGAGGCATTGAACTGTGATTTGAACGATATAGCGGAAACAGTGCCGAGCGAGAAACAACATATATAGCGTCAATCTCAAAGTTTGTATAAACAAAGCTAAGCGCCAGAAAGGTAAAGCCATGAAGTCGATTGAATTATTCAGCGGAACCGGCGGACTCGCACTGGGTCTGTTGCAGGCAGGTTTTGAGCACGAGGCGTTGTTCGAATGGGACAAGGACTCCTGCGACAACCTCAAATATAACATTGTAAACGGATATCCCGGCGTAAAGGACTGGTCGGTTTTCCAAGCGGATGTCCGCACAGTCAGCTACGAGGGATATACCGGGAAAATCCAGCTTGTTGCCGGAGGTCCACCGTGCCAACCGTTCTCTCTCGGCGGAAAACATCAGGCATACAACGACAAGCGCGATATGTTCCCCGAAGCGGTACGTGCCGTTCGGGAAACGCGGCCGCAGGCATTTGTTTTTGAAAATGTGAAGGGGCTGCTACGCAAGTCGTTCAGTTCTTACTTTAATTACATCCTGCTGCAGCTGCAGCACCCGGAAATCGTCAAAGAGACTGATATGACATGGGAGACACACCTTGCACTTTTGGAGCGTTATCATACATCCGGTCAGGACAGTGGGCTTTCATACAACGTGGTATTCCGACTGCTGAATGCCGCAGACTATGGTGTGCCGCAGTCCCGCCACCGCGTAATCATTGTAGGATTCAGGAGTGACCTCAACGCAAGCTGGAACTTTCCTCCCGCCACGCACAGCCAGAACGCACTTCTTTACGCGAAATGGATTTCCGGGGAATATTGGGAAGAACACCGCATGAAAAAGCCGGAAGATACCCCTCTTTCCGCATTCCAGCTGCGCACGATTCAACAGGCAGTTGAGGAAACGGACAAGCCATCTCTAAGATGGCGTACCGTGCGGGACGCCATTGGCGATTTGCCGGACCCGACGGATATGAGAGCTTCCGCAAGATACAACAACCATGAGTTCAGAGACGGCGCACGGGTATACGCAGGACACTCCGGAAGCAGGCTGGACGAGCCGTCCAAGACCATCAAGGCCGGTGCGCACGGTGTGCCGGGAGGTGAGAACATGGTGGTTCTGGATAATGGCAGTGTCCGTTATTACACAGTCCGCGAGAGCGCACGCATTCAGACCTTTCCGGACGACTACCTGTTCAGCGCATCATGGACGGAAAGCATGCGGCAGATCGGCAATGCCGTACCCGTGAAGCTTGCAAAAGCTGTAGGAGACTCCGTGATAATACAAATGGAAAGGATGATGCAAAATGGCTAACAGGAACGAATACCCCGTATACCCGCCGTTCAATCCGCTGGATAAACGGCATCTTGGCGAAAGTGCCGCAAACGCACTTCTTGAATCCGAAGTTTTTGCGCTGCCTCCGAAGCCGTTCATCGGCGCGGGCGTGTATGCGTTGTACTATACCGGGGACTTTCCGTCTTATGAGATTCTGTCTGATGTGAATCGCAATGATCAATTCTCCTGCCCGATTTATGTAGGAAAATCTGTACCGGATGGCGCAAGGAAAGGCGGTCAGGGCAATGACGTTGACCCCGGCATCGCATTATATAAACGCCTTACCGACCATGCGAAATCGGTGGCTGCGGCGTCCAACCTTAACATTGAGGACTTCCGTTGCCGTTTTCTGTCCGTTGATGATATCTGGATTCCACTCACCGAATCTCTGATGATTGAGCGTTTCAAACCTGTTTGGAACATTGTACTGGACGGTTTTGGAAACCATGATCCGGGCAGAGGCCGTCATAGCGGCAGAATGCCCATGTGGGACTGCCTTCATCCCGGCAGAGCGTGGGCGGAACGCTTACAGCCATGTGCTTTTACAGCAGAAGAACTGGACAAGAAGGTTCGGGACTATCTCAGCGAAGCACTGTTGTAAGAGCTGTAAAAAAGATTCTTAAAATGAATTTTGACCCGTAGGCGCGACCTATATCGCAAAGCCCACAGGCCACACACAGGGCATCGGCTTTGCATAGCAAAGTCGGTGCCCTGCGGCATTTGCAGACGTTATTAGTTCTGGATTACCAAAAGAAGATGGCTTCATTGAAATCGAAATAAACATCTTACTTTTAACAGGAGGCGTAAATGGATAACATCACATTATTGATTC
>CAVIKO010000171.1:0-1233 GCA_963643035.1 bacterium | reverse complement strand
TCCGTACTCTCTTAACGGGAGTATCGGGCGTCCTGCGGTGCAAGTTTGACGACCGAAATCCAAGATTTGTGAGGTGACTTTATGAACAGGAAGAACTTGTTAAGATTCATCAGCGCAGTGATGTTTATAGCAGCCGCCGTTTTTGTTTACTGCGCTGTTTCTTGCCCTACGATTGGACGTGTCTTTTACATCGGCATTATAAGAATTGATGCTGAAGTAAAGCGTGTATTTTATGCTTGCTATGCCATTGTTATGGCTTCAATGTTCATCGTTTCGTTTTTTGTGAAAAAGAAAAAATGACGTCTCACAGCTCTAATTCACATGCTCTGCGACGCTTTTAGCCATTATCTGTTTTGGGGTTGCCAAAAGAAATGTCATACAATCAAGCAGGAAACCCTGCATTCTTAAAAGGAGGCGCAAATGGAAAACATCACATTACTGATTCTGGGTTTATTCATATCCGTTATCGGAATCGTGAACATAAGGGGAAATATCAGCACAATACATTCCTACAACCGAAGAAAAGTCAAGGAAGAAGATATTCCCAAATACGGGAAAGCCGTCGGGATAGGTACTCTGATTATTGGAGTATCTCTGGTTGTGGCTTTTGCCATAACGTTTTGGAGCAAAAAGATCATGCCGTTCATTATTGTACCTGGAATTGCCACCGGCTTGGGTTTTATGCTATACGCACAATTCAAGTATAACAAGGGTATATTCTAATACCATCTACCGCCAAACCCGGTTATTGAAATCTTAACAGGAGGATTCATACTATGAGGAGCATTGTAACCTATGAAACACAGCACGGAAGTGCAAAAAGGCTGGCCACCGCAATAGCAGAACGACTGAACTGTCTTTGCGTCAATGTGGATACTCCGTTTCAGGCGGAGGACGAATCCGCATACGATGCGCTGATTCTGGTTTTCGGCTTTCGCGGACCGTATACTGCACAGTTGACGAAGCTTTTTGTCAGCAGGATGCAGGGGAAACTTCATTATAAGCATCTGATTGTTGTAGGTGAAGGGCTGTTTTCGGAAAAGGAGTTCCCATCGGTCGCAAGCAGCCTGAAAGACCTGGCAGACCCGTACAGCTTTCATTTCTATTTCATGAAGGGTCAGTTGCGGGTGGCAACGCTGACTCCGGAAGAACAGGCGCTGCTCGGAAAGTTCAGCGAACTGACCGGAATGCAGATAACGGATATGGGAGAATTTGATCCGAAGACGGCTGCTG
>CAVIKO010000170.1:0-6617 GCA_963643035.1 bacterium | reverse complement strand
CAATACCGCGGAAATTTCCCCCACTACACTGCGCAATACCTATATGCCCCCCTTCGAAAAGGGCGTAAAGGCGGGCGCCGCTACCGTCATGCCCTCTTTTAACCTGATTGACGGAATTTCCTCGGCCGCCTCTCCTTTTGTGCTGGGCAAACTGCTTCGGGAGGAAATGGGCTTTGAGGGAACCGTCATTTCCGATTACGGTGCTGTGGAGGAGACCATGCCCCACGGACTGGCTGCGGACGGAAAAGAAGCGGCGCTCCGCTGTGCAAATGCCGGTCTGGAAATTGAAATGGCAACGGACTATTTCAACCGGGAGCTCCCTCAGCTGGTCATGGAGGGCAAGGTTCCGGAAGAGAAAATTGACGATGCGGTGCGGCACATCCTGGAGCTGAAAGTGCGGCTGGGAATCATGGACGACCCCTATCTGTACATGCATGAAGGGGAAGAGGAAAAGACCTATCTTGCCCCGGAACACCTGGCGGTTTCCAGAAAACTTGCGGCGGAATCCGCCGTGCTGCTCAAGAATGACGGCATCCTGCCGCTGCGCAGGGAAATGAAGTTGGCTCTGATCGGTCCGTTTGCCGACAGCATCGATCAGCTGGGAACCTGGCAGTTCAGCCGCAGAGCGGACAGAACCGTGACTTTGCGGCAGGGACTGACGGAAGCGGGCTTCGAGGTGCACTATGAGAAGGCGACCGGCGTATGGGAGGAAGACATCGGAGGAATCCGCCGTGCGGTGAAGCTGGCGGAAGAAAGCGATGCGGTTGTGCTTGCCATAGGAGAGGATAGCACCATGAGCGGAGAGGCTGCCTGCCGACAGAACATTGTCGTCCCGGAAATTCAGATGGACCTGGCAAAGGCTCTGAAGGAAACGGGAAAACCGCTGGTCGTAGTATTGACCACGGGACGCCCGCTGATTTTGGATTGGTTCGATAAAAACGCGGACGCGCTTCTGTGCGGGTGGTTTCTGGGGACGGAAGCCGGTCATGCTCTTGCGGATCTGCTTTCCGGAAAAGAAAATCCCAGCGGCAGACTTTCCGTGACCTTCCCGCGCTCCATCGGGCAGATCCCCATGTATTACAATCACATGAACACAGGGCGCCCCTGGAACGGAGATCCTTCCGGCCGCTTCTTCTCGCGCTATCATGACGGCCCAAACGATCCGCTCTATGCCTTCGGCTACGGCCTGAGCTATTCTTCCTTCCGGATTTCCGCTGCCTCACTCTCTTCAGGAGAAATCGGCCCGGGAGAGGATGTGCGCGTTCGCGTGAAGGTGGAAAACCTGTCGGATACGGCCGGAACAGCCGTAGTGCAGCTCTATCTTCACGATGTTGCCGCGCGCATCGCGCGCCCGGTTCTGGAAATGAAGGATTTTGCCCGCGTTCCGCTTCAGGCCGGGGAAAGCCGGGATGTTGAGCTTATGCTAACGCCGGGAAAAATGAGTTATTATGACGGAGAAAAACGGGTTACGGAACCGGGACGGTTTGAAGTGTACCTGGGCTTTGCCAGCAATGATCCGGAAATGAAGAAACTGGAGTTTGAACTTCATGAGTGAAAAGGAAATGCCGATTTTTGAAGCAAAAACGCAGATCGACGGCCGGGAATACGATCGGCTGAATTTCAGAATTCTGCTGCGGAGCTGGATGATTTGGGTGATTCTGCTGTTGGCCATCGGGTGTGTGGCGGTTGCAGTGACGCGCGGCACACCCATTCCCCTGCTCTTCGGCGTGGTTTTTCTGGGCGTATACGGCGTGATGCTGAAGAAAAACATTCGAAAAAGCTATGCCGCGGATGAAATAAACCGCGGCAGAGTCATTCGCTATACCTTCTACCCCTCCTTTTTTCTCGCACAGGACAAAAAAAGCCGCGCTGAGACGACTTATGGGGAACTGCAGAGAATTGAGGAGACCGGATCAGACTTCTATCTGGTGTTGAAGGACGGATCCTTCTACCCCGTCAATAAAAAGGAAATCACGAAAGAAAACAGAAGATTTCTCCGGGAAAAGAAAAAAGAGGATCGAGCGGTGAAGCGGTTCGGACGGAAAGAAAACGGACAGAAATGAAATTCAAGAATTTTGCAATCCAGACAGGCTGGGTTCTGCTGTACATCCTCGCGTTTTACCTGGTTATTAGCTGGGTCAGCCTTCCCTTCAGCATTGGGGATGCGGCTGTGAGGACGCTTGCCGCAGGCGGTGCGGTAGACTACGAGAGCTTGAGCTATGCAATTCAATCGGACATAAATGACATGTCGGATATCCTTCAATTGATCGGTTATGTGGGTGTTCTGGGTGTGCTGGCCACATGTCTGATCGTTCAGCAGGAAAAATCCCTTCCGCACGCGGTGGGCTTTTGCCGGCCGAAAAACGGAAAATGGCTGTGGATTCCACCGTTGGTGGGGCTGCTGATGTATGTTGCGGTCGGCGCGGCTTTTGAATTGATTCCGGAGGACAATCCGCTGATGCAGGAATATCTGGATTCTGCGCAGGATCTGGAACTTGGTGCGTATGCGGTCCCGAAATACATCCTCCTGATCATCGGGGCGCCTGTGGTGGAGGAAATCCTCTTCCGAGGGCTGATTTACAGACATCTTAAACAAGCCATGCCCAGGGCGGCGGCTCTTCTGGTGCAGGCTCTCCTGTTCGGCCTGGCCCACGGGCAGCTGCTTTGGACGGCCTTCACTTTTTCCCTGGGCCTTGTACTGGGGCTGACCCGAGACAGCTTTGACAGCCTGTGGCCGTGCATCGGCGTTCACCTCTGTTTCAATGCGGCCAATTACATTCCGTGGCTCCAGTATGTGGGAATCCCGCCGGTTACTTTGGCGGTCAGCCTTTTGCTCTGCATGCTTCTGACAGGGGCTCAGGTGCTCATCTGTGCAAAAAAACGGCCCTCCGGAAGAACATGAGAAGGGAAAACGCTCTGAAAGAGGAGGAAAAATCAGACCCATCAGAAGCTCTTCGGAGGACTGTCGGGAAGAGAGAGAATCTTCTGCCGGTACTGGCTCGGGGTGGCGTCCATGCGCTTTCGGAATACCTTGGAAAAATACAGATTGTTTTCAAAACCAACAGAGTTTGCCACGGAAGCGATGGAGAGATTCGGCTCCCGAAGCAGCGTGCAGGCCTTCCGGATGCGGAAATCTGTGAGGTAGTTTTTCGGAGAAACTCCGAGAACCTGCATAAACACGGTATACAGATGGCTTCGATCAATTCCCACGTAGGCGGCAATATCCATCACGGTAATCGGATAGGCGTAATGGTGCGCGATGTAGGTGGCGGCCTTTTGCACGTACTGGGTGGACACATCCTCTGCACGGTGAGCGGGATCCCTTCGCATGAGCAGGGAAAGTGCCGTATAGAGCCCGCCCGTCATGCGCACGGCATGATTGAAATCCGCGCCGCGCGCTTCATAGATTCGCTCGATGGCCTGGCGAAAGGCCTCCCCGTCTGCAGGGCGGAGCACCGGATTCCCTTCGGTAAAAGGGGTGCATTGCAGGATCGGGCGCGCATCCGCGCCGGCAAATCCGACCCAGACATATTCCCATGGTTCCCTTTCGTCCGCATGATAGGTGATCTCCGTATCCGGTACGATCAGAAAGGCCTCACCGGCGTGGATTTCATAGCATCTGCCTCCCGTCAGGTAAACCCCTTTTCCCGACACAACATAGTGGATCACATAGTGATTGCGCACGCCGGGACCCCATTGATAGAGCGGGGTGCATTTCTGATGACCGACATTGTATACGCCCAGTGCGGTCAGAACGTGAAGCATGGTCTTATAGGATTGCTTGAATGGAAGCTCCATATTTTTCTGCCTCCTCGTTTTCGGACATTCTGATTTTACCACAGACTGTGCTCATAATCCAACATTTTTACATGGGACAGCATCATTCCTTCATTGAAACAGGGAAGAATGCGCAATAGAATGAAAAACAGAGAGGAAAACGAAAATCGAGCAAGGAGGCGTTTGAAGTATGAAGGTTCTGGTGCTGGGCGGAGCGGGATATATCGGCTCTCATACGGTGTATGCGCTGGAGGAAGCAGGACATGACGTGGCGATTGTAGACAATCTGGCTACGGGGCATGTGCAGGCCGTTCATCCGGAGGCGAGATTCTACCGGGGTGATATTCACGATTTTGACTTCCTGTGCCGCGTGTTTGAAACGGAGAGACCGGATGCGGTGATCCACTTCGCCGCTTTTTCCCTGGTGGGTGAAAGCGTAATCGATCCCTTGAAATACTATGACAACAACCTTTGCGGAACCAAGGTATTGCTCGATGCCATGGTGCACTGCGGCATAGATAAGGTTGTGTTCTCCTCAACTGCGGCGACCTACGGAGAACCCAAGTCCGTTCCGATTCTGGAAATCGATCCTACGGAGCCGACCAACCCCTACGGAGAGACCAAGCTGTCCATGGAGAAGATGTTTAAATGGGTGGGGGCGGCGCATGGCATTCGGTATGTATCCCTGCGCTATTTCAACGCCTGCGGAGCTCATGAAAGCGGATGTATCGGAGAGGCGCACGCACCGGAATCCCACCTGATCCCGCTGATCCTGCAGGTTCCGAACGGACAGCGGAAGGAAATTTCCATATTTGGCGGGGACTACCCGACAAAGGACGGAACCTGTGTCCGCGATTACATTCACGTGATGGATCTGGCTCAGGCGCATATCCTCGCGGCGCAGTACCTGATTGACGGCGGAAAATCTGATGTCTTCAACCTGGGAAACGGGGTTGGCTTCACGGTTAAAGAAGTAATCGATGTAGCGCGCACCGTGACCGGACATCCCATTCCCGCGCGGGTTGTGGAACGCCGTGCCGGAGATCCAGCTCAGCTCATTGCATCGAGCCGGAAAGCCAAGGAAGTTCTGGGATGGAACCCACAGCATGAAAATCTGGAAGAAATTGTTGCATCCGCGTGGAAATGGCACAAGAGTCATCCCAACGGATTTGAAAACTGAACCGAATCGGAAAAGCCCGGACGGTGCCATACGGCACGGTCCGGGCTTTCTTTGAATCATACGGAAGGAAGAAAATCAAATCCTTTCCGCAATGTAGTTCATGAAGACGCGAGAGGGGACAGAGCGGGACTCCCCATGGAAAATGGAAGCGAGATCTCCGGTCATGATTCCGGATTCGATGGTGTCCACGGTGGCCTTTTCAAGCCTGTCCGCAAACGCGCACAGATCCTCCAGACCATCCATCTGCCCGCGCTTGCGCAGAGCGCCGGTCCAGGCAAAAATGGTGGCGACCGGGTTGGTTCCGGTTTCTTCCCCTTTCAGATATCGATAATAATGACGGGTTACGGTTCCGTGTGCGGCCTCGTATTCATAGTAGCCCTTGGGAGAAACCAGTACGCTGGTCATCATGGAGAGGGAGCCGAATGCGGTGGCGATCATGTCGCTCATCACGTCACCGTCATAGTTTTTGCAGGCCCAAATGAAGCCGCCCTTGGAACGAATGACGCGTGCGACCGCATCATCGATGAGAGTGTAGAAGTAGGTAAGTCCCGCAGCACGGAACTTCTCTTCGTATTCCGCAGAATAGATCTCTGCAAAGATGTCCTTAAAGTCATGGTCATAGATCTTGGAAATGGTGTCCTTGGTGGAGAACCAGAGATCCTGATGGGTGTCCAGTGCGTATTCAAAGCAGCTGTGCGCAAAGGAGGCAATGGATTCGTCCAGATTGTGCATGCCTTGAATAACTCCGGCTCCTTTGAACTCATGAATCAGAGAGCGGGTTTCGATTCCGTCCTCCGCGGTATAGACCAGCTCGGCCTTTCCGGGACCGGGGATCTTGAGCTCGGTGTTTTTGTAGACATCCCCGTAGGCGTGACGCGCAATGGTGATGGGAGCCTGCCAGGTTCGGACGGTGGGCTCTATGCCATGGATCAGAATGGGTGCACGGAAAACTGTGCCGTCGAGAAGAGAGCGGATAGTTCCGTTGGGAGATTTCCACATCCTCTTCAGTCCGTATTCTTCCATGCGCTGCGCATTTGGGGTGATGGTTGCGCATTTTACCGCTACACCATACCGCGCCGTGGCCTTTGCGGCCTCCAAAGTGACCCGGTCATCCGTTTCGTTTCGATGTACCAGACCGAGATCATAGTATTCCGTTTTCAGGTCCACATACGGCTCCAGCAGCAGCTCCTTGATCCACTTCCAGAGCACACGGGTCATTTCATCCCCGTCCATTTCCACCAGCGGTGTTTTCATGGCGATCTTTTGCATAAGATGAGCCTCCCTGATCTGCGGCGAAAAGCTGAACACTGCCGCGAGGACAGAATGCATTTCCGCAGATTGTTCCAGTTCAGCATACTCTATATTTTCCCAAAATGCAAGTTGTTCGTTTTCATCATTCATTTGTTTCGGATTTTTGAATTTTGTGCCGATTCGTACACAAATGAAAGGAACCGTGATAAAATGAAACCAAGAATAAAACTGGAGAGTTGGCCTATGGAAAGACTATCCGTATTTGAATTGATCGATCAGACTGTTAAAATACTGAATGACAACAGAAAAATGCTGGAAACCTACGCGGATGTGCTGCAGGATTACTTTATCCATATCCTGACCCGATCCACGGACAGCATGGTGAACATCACCACACGCGTCAAGGGGG
>CAVIKO010000169.1:0-6901 GCA_963643035.1 bacterium | reverse complement strand
TGATGACCAGATTCGAACTGGTGACCTCATCCTGACCAAGCTTGTGTCTAGCGGCCACTATCGTCCGTGGCTTATTGCATGGGCGCGCTATGCGGATGACAGCAGCGTCAAGAGCATGACGGCGGCATACAAAACCGAAATGGCGGGAGAGCCGGAAGTGTTCTATAAAGCGAATAGCATGCGCGAAGGGCTGCTCATAAATGACACGCGTGCCGCGATTCAGTTCTTTGATCGAATCGGCGAATTGAAACGCTATGCCAAAATGCGCGGTACGACGACCTGGGAGCTGCGTGACTCTGCATTACTTGCCTCACCATTGTACAACTTAGGCAACGAGTTGTCCCTCGCCTGTGGCTGGCTGCCACGTACATGGGGCAAATTTATAGTAACAGGAGCGCACAAGGCTTCTCCACAGAATGCACATATCCGGCGGGTATCTGAGAGCGGATTTGTGGCTCGATGTGTATGTGGATCATCCGGTGGCTTCCAGGCTGGGGAAGCTGGTAGTGTGGCAGGACGAGCTTGGGAAGACGTTTATGATTACGAAGGACGGGAAGGGCGTCACTAATCAGGACTGTGCTTATGAGCTTCAGGGGAAGATTCGCGTGGCCCATGTATTTGATATGGAGAATTCGGACGTTGCTGCCTGGCAACAGTGGCTGGCAACGCACGGCTGTGTGCAGCTGTTTGAGCAGGTTTGGGAACCGATAATCCGCTGGAATCGCAACAAGCTGTCCGATCGTTATAGCAAGGGGGTTCTTACGAACAAAGGGCGGCACGCGGTAGAGGAGGCACTGAGTCTTCGTGGTTTCAATGTGAGTGAAGACAGAGATAAAATTATGGATTCATACACAGGAACATATGTGTATGACAATGCAGGAACAATACAGTTTGGAAAATGCCTGCGGCTGCGTTATAAGGAGGATGAAAAGACCAAATCCATAACCTTTGAGGATGTCCGTTTTTCTGAAGATGTTGGAAACCGTGAGATGAATGCGCTGCTGCTGGAGCTGGACAAGGCGATGCTGTCCGCGCAGGTTGCTCGAGATAACGGAGCTGCGCTGACTGACCAGGTGCTATCCGAATACACTGCGGCGCAGATCGCCGGTTTCATGAACGTAGCCATTAGCAGCAAAGCCACTCGTTGTATGGCTCTCCTGCGGGACTACAGAAACAAGCATTTCCCCGAATTCGCCAGCGTCAGCGAGTTCTCGCTGGATCAGTAAAAAGAGAAATTGCTTGCCACGATACTATAAAGAACAAAAAAGGAGGAATGCGATTAGAAAAGGAAACGCTCGGTTCAACGGAAGATGCCCTTGACTGTGTGTTTATTCCGGATTGCTAAGAAACGAGCCTGTTGTAAAATTTCGCATTTACAACAGGCTCGTTGTATGTTTTCTGCTCAGACTTCGAAGCATATTTCGTTCTCACAGGTTGTCAGAAGCGCGTCGCCTGCTTCTGTTGCCAGCTGCGCGCCGGAAAGGTTATGCACGGCGGGGGTGTTCATCAGGCGGATGCGCAGGCCGGGGGCGTTGCCTTCCGTGCGGATACGGATGGAATTGCCGTTCCGCTCTGCGGTGACGGTGAACGCTGCGTTGCCGCGGCGGTCGCAGACGGTGCGCTGCGCGCGGTCGCGCAGGGCGTACAGGCGCAGGGTGACGTTCTTCTCATAGTCGTAGTCGGCGCGGTCTTCGCAATCGCCCAGCGGCAGGAGCGTGTTCTCCCGCACGAACAGCGGCAGCGAGTCGAAGCCGTATTCTTCCCTGTGCCAGCCCGGCTCGTTTCTGACCTCGCCGGTGAGCAGGTGCGTCCACGTGCCGCGGGGCAGGTAGTATTCGCCAATGTTGTCCTCGCGCATGACCGGCGCGACCAGCAGCGCGTCGCCCAGCATATACTGGCGGTCGCAATCCTCCGCGCCGAGATCGTCCGGGAATTCCAGCAGCATCGCGCGCATGGCGGGAACGCCCTCCCGGTGTGTTTCCACAGCCAGACCGTACAGGTACGGTATCAGGCGCGCCTTGAGACGGGCAAACGCGCGGCACACATCCACCGCTTCGTCGCCGAACAGCCACGGTACGCGATAGGAATCGCTTCCGTGCAGTCGGGAATGCGTGGACAGAAGCCCGAACGCCAGCCAGCGCTTGTACACGTGGTCGGGCGCGGTGCCTTCGAAGCCGCCCATGTCGTGGCTCCAGAAGCCGAAGCCGGACAGCGTCAGGCTCAGCCCGCCGCGCAGCGATTCCGCCATCGACGGATAGGTGGAATTGCAGTCTCCGCCCCAGTGCACGGGGAATTGCTGGCCGCCGACGGTCGCGCTGCGCGCGAACAGGCAGGCGTTTTCTTCTCCGCGCTCCTCGCAGATGGCTTCGTACACCACGCGGTTATAAATCAGCGTGTAGTAATTGTGCATGCGCACGGGGTCGCTGCCGTCAAAGTACTTCACGTCGGTCGGGATGCGCTCGCCGAAGTCGGTCTTGAAATAGTCCACGCCCTGCCGCATCAATGCCTTGAGCTTTTCCTTATACCACGCGCGGCATTCCGGATTTGTGAAATCGTACACGGCGCAGCCGGGCTGCCAGCGATCCCACTGCCACACGTCCCCGTTCGGGCGGCACAGCAGATAGCCCTTTTCCATGGCTTCGTCGAACGTGCGGCTCTTCTGGCCGATGTACGGGTTGATCCACACGCACACCTTCAGGCCGCGCTCGTGCAGCCGCTTCAGCAGGCCGGTCACGTCCGGGAACATGTCCTCGTCCCACTCAAAGCCGCACCACTCGCCCTCCTTCATCCAGAAGCAGTCGAAATGGAACACGGACAGCGGAATTTTTCGCTCCGCCATGCCGTCCACAAAGCGCATGACCGTGTTTTCATCATACGACGTGGTGAACGACGACGAAAGCCACAGGCCGAAGCTCTCCGGCGGCGGCAGTGCCGGACGGCCGGTGAGCGCAGTATACGCGCGCAGAACGCCCTTCGCATCCCCGCCGCCGATCACCAGAAAGTCCAGCTTCTCGCCGGGCACGCTGAACTGCACCTTTGTGGCCGCTTCCGTGCACACCTCGAACGACACGGGGCCGGGATCGTTCACCAGCACGCCGTAGCCGCGATTCGTCAGGTAGAACGGGATATTCTTGTATGCGATTTCCGACGACGTGCCGCCATCCTCGTTCCAGATGTCCACCGTCTGGCCGTTCTTCACGAACGCCGTGAAGCGCTCGCCCAGACCGTACACCTTCTCGCCGACGCCGACCTCCAACTGGCCGCGCATAAGCGGCCCCTCGTCGGTGGTTATGTAGCTGAGCATGGGCGAACCGAAGCGATCGCCCACGGCCGTGAGACGCTTTCCGCGGTAGAAGAAGCGAAAGGCGCAGGGGCGGAAGGCGATTTCCAGCGTCATTTCGCCCGAGGAAACGCGCAGATCCGTTTCGTTTTGCTCAATTGCCAGCGCGGACGCTTCGTCGTTCAGCTCGAACGATGGCATCTTTGCCCGGCTTCCCCGAAAATGACACGCCTGCACGCGCAGCACATCTTTGCGGGGCGACGAAATCGTCAGCTCGATGGACGGGCCGTCCAGCCCGCGCACGTCGGCGCGATAGCTGACGGCGTACAGATACACGCTTTTGCCGTCCTGCGCTACGCGCACCTGCCGAATCTGTTCGCAGTTATAGGACGTTACTCCGGGCTTCATTACCCATTCGCCCACGTTGAATTTCATGCCTTCGCCTCCCTTTTTTTGATCGTCAGTTTTTCTCCGCTTCGGCCATCATGCGGCCGTAAAACTCCACTGCCGCCTGAATGTCCTTCTCCGTCGGCGCGCCGCGGTTCAGGCCGCCAATCAGCTTGAAGGGGCCATAGGTATCGTATCCCTTGCAGCCGAATGCGCCCAGACACGCGCAGCCTTTCGCATCGGCAATCGCGCGAACGGCGTTCGCATGGCTGTCCGCGGGCTTCCCGGCAGTATAAAGGAAGAAAACCTTCTTTCCCTTCGGGAGTTTAGCCTCCGTCTGCGCGAGGATTTCCCTGTAGAACTTCCCATACGCCACGCCGGATGCAATTCCGATTACGTCGTATTCCTCTAGCGACGGCACCGCGCCGGTCGCGTCGATCAGCACTACATCGTAACGCGCCTGAATTGCGTCCAGCAGCTTTTTCGTGTTTCCGTGATGCGCAGATTCATACAGAATGGCCGTTTTCATGCGTTTCCTTCCTCATTCGCCAATTTTGAAGATGGAGCGAAGCAGTGCGTGCGCGGTTCCGGTTTTCACATAGTCCCGGTCGAACCGGACGATGTTTGCGGCGCTGTACGCACTTTCGCCCGCGTTCACGATGTAGTCCGCTTCGATCAGAATCTGATAGTCGATTCCGTCGATCGCGTCCGCCGTGTGATGGTGCGCCACGAGATATACCACCCGCGCGATTTCCGCGTCGTTCAGACCGCTTCCCTGTAAAAACTCGGTCGCCAGCGCGCCGCCCTCCAGCTCCTGATGCTTGCCGTCCGCTTGCCCATACTTCTGGCGGCAGAGCGGACACGCGATGTCGTGCACCACCGCCGCGACCTCCAACACCCGCTGCGTTTCCGAGTCAACGCCCTCCTGCTCGCCAATCAGCTTCGCGTAGCTCCATACTTTGAGAAAGTGGTCAATGTCGTGCAGATTCCCGTCGTAAAAGTCGATCATCTTCTGAATGATTCCGCTGATGTTCATGCGTATCCCTCCCAGTAAAGTGCTTTCTGTTCCCAGTATACCACAGAACCCGCCGCCGCTCAACCGTTCCCGCGCAATTCCGAGAAAACGCAGAAATCTGCAAAATCTCGGAATGAGAAGCCTGCTTTTGATTGACAAGCTCCATTTTTCGGGGTATACTGCTATTACGAGAAAACGCAGAAATCTGCAAAATTCCGAAACGGGAGGTTTGAACGATGGAGCCAATTAAACGAGACCTGTACCTGAACCGGCTGATTGAACGCAGGGAAAACGGCATGATCAAGGTGATTACCGGCATCAGAAGGTGCGGGAAGTCGTATCTGCTGTTCAAGCTGTATTACCAGTATCTGATTGAATCGGGCGTTGACCCGTCCAGAATCCTCGCCGTCCCTCTGGATGACGATGAGCACGAGGAGCTTCGAGACAGCAAGCTTCTGGGAGCCTATATCAAAAGCCGGATTTCCGACGAAGGCATGTGGTATGTGTTTCTGGACGAGGTTCCGCTTTGCCGGAATTTCGAAACCGTCCTCAACGGGCTGAACCGACGCGAAAACGTGGATCTCTACGTAACCGGCAGCAACTCCAAGTTTCTGTCCTCTGACGTTCTGACGGAATTCCGCGGTCGGGGCGACGAAGTGCGCGTGTATCCGCTTTCCTTTTCTGAATATGTTTCTGCGTATTCAGGAGATAAATACGAAGCGTGGCTCGATTATTGCATCTATGGCGGTCTGCCGCAGATTCTTGCCCGCAAAGGCGACGAGCTGAAATCTCGCTACCTGACCAGCCTTTGTCAGGAACTGTACCTGAAGGACATCGAAGACCGGCATAATCTGCGCGGCGATCATATAATGCCCACACTGCTCAACATTCTGGCTTCGGCAGTTGGTTCATTGACGAATCCGTCGAAGCTCGCGAAAACCTTTGGCAGCAACGGCATATCTGTCAGTGACAAGACAATCGGAGCATATATCGGTTATCTGCAGGATGCTTTTTTCATCAGCCGTGCGGAACGATACGACATCAAGGGGAAAAAGTATATCGCCTCTCCCTATAAATACTACTTTACAGACGTTGGTCTGCGTAATGCGCAGCTGAATTTCCGCCAGCAGGAAGAGAACCATATCATGGAGAACATCATCTACAACGAGCTTCTTATCCGTGGCTATAACGTAGATGTTGGCGTGGTCGAGCATTCGGAGACGGACGAACATGGAAAATCCGTGCGCAAAAGTCTCGAGGTTGATTTCGTCTGCAACCGCGGCAATCGCAGATACTATATTCAGTCTGCCTTTGCCATTCCGGATCGCGATAAGATGGAGCAGGAGCAGAATTCGCTGGTTCATATCGATGATTTCTTCAAGAAGATCATCGTAGTCAAGGATAGAATCAAGCTCTGGCGCAATGAAAAGGGCATCGTCATCATGGGCATCATGGATTTCCTGCTGAATCCGGACAGCCTTGATCTGTGAATGCTACCGACTTATCTGCGCGCAGGGAAAGGAGCTTCTATGCTGCGTTTTACTTTTTCTCCGGACGGGTCTTTGCCTAAGCGTGCGCCCACAAAATACCCGGACGTATTGGAGACCAACGGAGCTTTCACCATAACCGTCGACGATCGAGTGTTCTTCAACGAGCCGTCCTTTCCTGTTTATGAGTTTCTTTCTCAGGCAAACGAGTGGATGGCTGCCGAGAGCATTCCGGACAGCATGGAGTACGCATCGCTGGAAACCGACGAAAATCCGCTGATCTGCTTCAGAAGAACCGCCGACGATACCTTCTGCTTGGAATCCCCATGGGCTGCGTTCAAATGCGACTCAACCTTTTCCTACGATGAAATCTGTAAGGCTGTTCGGGAGTTAAACGATCGGATGCATTAGCTCATCATGCCATGTGACTTCCCGAAATTCTTCTCTGCGACCAATTGAAACATCGCACGAAATGCTGTATAATAAAACCATGTTATCTGTAGTTTATAGAATCACCTATGCAGGAGGAGTGCCCCATGACGGAAGAAGAGAAGAGACTGACCGCAAGAGAATTTCCCACTATCAGGAACAGACGAATTGATGGAGGTGTTTTATGAAAACGTATTTTTCGAATGGTATGATTCAAGAAATAGATTATCTTCTGGAAGACACTTTTCAGACGTTTTATATTCAAGATTTAGGAGATGAATATACCGATAGATATGCGTATCC
>CAVIKO010000168.1:0-6965 GCA_963643035.1 bacterium | reverse complement strand
ATGCGGATTTAGCTCATTTGGTAGAGCGCGACCTTGCCAAGGTCGAGGTGGCGGGTTCGAGCCCCGTAATCCGCTCCAGAATTGCGGATGCGAATCGCATACATTCGCATCCGCTTTTTCAGGTTTTATCCCTGTTGCGTTTCCATGAATTGAATGTGTGGCGCCATAGCCAAGCGGTAAGGCAGAGGTCTGCAAAACCTTCATCCCCGGTCCGATTCCGGGTGGCGCCTCCAAGTGTTCCGGTCTTAAAAGATGCCGGTCGAAAAACCCGAGATTTTCTCGGGTTTTCTTCGTTTTTCTCCGTTTTCCTCGCTTTTTCAAAATTCGACTTAAAGCAAAAACAAAAAGATGCCAAATACCGATTTCGACCTTCCTTCCGGAATCGGACGGGCGAACGACCATTTCAGGGCGGTTTTCAGAGAGTTTTTTCTCTCCGAAAACCGCCCTTTTTTCGTTTTCTTCAAAAAATAATTGTTAAATAATTGTGTTCACGAAAGGAGGTATCCGGGATCGCCTACCAATACAAAAATGAAGATTGCAACTGCCGTTACTGCCTGTATTATTCCAAAGGAAAATGCAAACTGCAGTGGTACTGTTGCTATCAGGACAAAGTCTGCACGGGGTCCCCCTTCCCCGAAAACATGAAAGAAATCATAAAACGCAGAAAGGAGAAACATGATCAACTTAAAAATCAGAATAAATGTCGATGAGCAAACGCTCACTCTTCCGGTTGACACGCAGTTTGTTCCCGGCATTCCGAAAAAGGATCCGGTTGTTATGGTTACCGAGATCACCGAACCCGAGGAACTGAAGTATCTGGAAAGAGATGAGTGGAACATCGAAGAGCTTAACTTCCTTGCCAAGCGCATGGAGAGTTTCGACAAGCGTGAACAATCGCAGTTTGATGCCGCCGTTTCCACTTTCCGTCCTAAAACAGTCGAAGCACTGATCAATTATACCTACAACCTCCCGCGCTTCACGCTCATCTCAGATTTCAGTACCCCGAACGCAATCGGCGTCAGTCACATCCTGAACCGAAAGCAAGTGATGAGTCTTGATGAAATGTCATCCACCGACTTTGCAAAAATCGGCAAGGAACTTATGCAATCGGGCAAAGGAATCACGACACCTTACGGCGTGCTTTTTGTCAATGAGGACATCCCCTTTGAGCCTGTGTATGATGGCAGACATTTTCCCGAATATGATAATAAAGGATCGCTTGCCACCGTTGCTGTCTCCCGTAAAGGTGAAACCGAGTATTTGTATCTGCCATGTTCTATTCAGGATATCAATCACGCACTGTCAAAGCTCCCGGCAAAGACGTGGGAAGAATGTGAATGCTCACTGGAATCGTCAAATTTCCCTGCCGAAGATTGGAGTGAGAACAGCAAATCAATTCTCGCAAATGAAGGTGTCTATTGCTTGAATAATACCTGCGAAGCCCTTCGAAGACTATATGACAAATCAGACTTCGAAAAGCTGTCGGCTGCGATGCAAATGGCTGATGTGGATGACAGTGAGTCGATTGTTGTCCTCGCCAATCAACTGAACAACTTTATCTATATACCGGATGCTAAAGACAAAGAGGATGTCGGCAGGTACTGGATCGATAATATTGTCGGATATGAATATGACGAAGTCCTCGAAAACTATATCGATTTTGCTTCGTTCGGAGAAGATGTCATAAACGAGCACGATTGCAGTTTCCTTGACACGGGGGGATTTATTGCGCTTGAAGACGGTGTCAGTCTCAATCGTATGCTTGAAACAGCAAAAGCCGAAAGAAAGTTTTGCGAAAAAACCATTCAACCGAAACCGGCGCCCGATGATAACGATCTTATCACCGGGCGTTTTTTCTTCCCTCTGAAGATCACGCTGAATCCGTATAACGAATACGGCGACGTGGATTGGGATGCTGCCGAAGACCTCGACGGAAGATTCTGCGATGGCTATGCGGACGAGATCAACGACCGTTTTGACAGGTACACCGAACGCGACGAGTGCGATATGATCGAATACTTTGACGAGAGCGAAACCGCACGGGAAAAGATCAGATCTGTGAAATGGGGCTTTGAGAGCATTGACGGTGTTCTCTACGGCACGGTGACGGTGAAACTCACGGAGCAACTGACCGAAGATGAAGAAGACACCTTCAAAGAGTGGATCGTCGGTCAGAACGCTGACGGTCTCGGCGAAGGCTTTGAACAGCAGGACATTGAAACCGACGAAGGAATTCTCAATGTTCACTTCTGGGACTCCACGGATGACTACTATGTCGAAAGCGAGGATGACTTCTACGAAAATCGCATCAATAACGGGATGGGAGGTATTTCGTAATGACGGAAGATAAGCGTATCGTTTGGACGAATATCGATCTTGATCCCGAAGATTGGTATGATGACCTCCGTGAGCTGTTCCCCAATCTTGACGAGAATGCTCTTTATGAAAAAATGTGGTCGCTCAACGACGAATATCTGGATGACGAGAGAGCCAACTTCGATCTTTATGTGGGAAGCCCTATTCTTGTCCTTGCCGATCTCGGTTTATGGAACGGAAGGCACAGAGGTTACGGCGAGATCAAAAGCGGCAATCTCATGGACTGCCTGAAAACAGACTGCGAATATGCAGAGTGGTATATAGACAAAGACGGTGAGTTTGCAAGTCGGAGGATTCATCATGACGGAACAAATTACTATCGTTACCGCAGATACCTTCCCGATACCCCCGAAGACGAAATTGAAGTCCTGAAAGAAAAACTCTATGACGGAACAGCAACCAAAGACGACATCAACATGGTCACCGAACCTCTCGGTTCGCTCGTCGAAGCCGTATGCGGCTGGGAGCCATCCTATCAAATGCAGTAAAGGAGCATAAACAAATGAATGAATTTGCAAGACTCGGTGCCCTTGCCAAACGGCTGAGGGAAACATACAAGCGCGGAACAAGAATCGTGCTGAACCACATGGGCAGTGATCCGCGACCGATACCGGACGGAAGCCGCGGTACGGTTGTCGGCGTTGATGACATCGGCAGCATCATGGTGAAATGGGACTGCGGACGTGGACTCTCCCTCATTTACGGCGAGGACAGCTTCCGTCCGCTCACTCAGGAGGAAATCGCCGAGGAAAGCGCACCATAGAAAACACGGGAATTTATCGGCAGACTGAACCGGGATGTTTTCCCGCAGGTCAGCACCGAAAAGCTCAAAGCATTCGAAGACGCAGGCGACACATGGTATGTCAAGTCTATCCTCAAAGCCATGCACGAAACCTTCTGCGAGGTGTATGACGGAGACTATATCGACGGGGATACAGAGTATGTCACCGTCCCTGCCGTGATCAAAGGAGCAAACGGCAAACTGTATGCAGGACTGGTCGACCTGGATGTTGCCTCTGCTGGGGAACATTGCGGATCGAGTATCCTCACGCCGCTTGGCATGATCGAGCATGACGGAAGCAACCTGACCTCCGAGCAGGATGAACTGCTCCGCAAGATCATTCCCTACGAGTACTGGTATACACCGTACATTGAAAGCGATCACCATGTGGATTTCGAAAACATTCCTCCCGAGGCGGAAGAAGTGCTTTCCTATGCAACCGGAGAGGATCTGTCGCAGAACGGAGGCATTCACTATTGAGTGAAGAAAAAATCAAATATCTGGATATGTTCGCCGGCATCGGTGGGTTCCGCACGGGACTTACAAATGCCGGCGATCTTTTTTTGCCTGTAGGATGGTGTGAGATCGACCGTTTCTGCCAGAAAGCCTACAGAGCCTTATACGGAACAGGAGGTGAATACTTTTCAGATGACGCAACCAAAATCGACACCGACGAACTTCCCGACATCGACCTCATATGCGGCGGATTTCCTTGTCAGCCATTCTCCGTCAGCGGAAGGCGACGGGGATTTGACGACACAAGAGGTACGCTCTTTCATGAAATTGTGCGGGTGGCTGAATCCAAACGCCCTCAATATCTTCTGCTTGAAAACGTGCCGGGGCTTCTCAACCACAACGGCGGGAAGACCTTCGGCACTATCATCCGAGCGATACATGAGCTGGGGTATTGTCTTGAATGGTGCGTGCTTAACAGCGCGGATTTCGGCGTCCCCCAACAGAGAAAACGGGTGTATATTGTCGGATATCTTGATCCGAGACTGTCCGGCAAAATATTTCCTCTCAAAACGGGCGATGGAACAGCTCTTAAGCAGATCATTCCCGGCGGTCAGGGACAGCGGGTCTACTCCACAGACGGAAGCAGCACCTGTCTGACCTCACAGGGCGGCGGTTGGGGCGCCAAAACCGGGCTCTACTTCATCGACATGAATGCCGATCCGAAGGTGACGCATGAAGCACGATGTATCACAGCACGGCAGGATTCCGGCATTTCCAACCGCAAGGGCGAGCATTCGGGCGTGATCGGGGCAAGCGCCGTTATAACCCCCGAACGGGAGTTTGTAAGGCAGATGGGCAGACGGATCAAAGAACCCGATGAAGCCATGTTCACCCTTACCGCACAGGACAAGCACGGCGTGACCTATGACGGTCTTGTCAGGCGGTTGATGCCGATTGAATGTTTCAGACTTCAGGGATTCTCCGACGAGCAGTTTCAGACGCTCGTCGATATCGGAATCCCCGAAACACAACTTTACAGGATGGCGGGCAACAGCGTGACGACCAATGTAGTTGCCGCTGTTGCGACCAAACTGGCAAAAGAAATTCAAAATCTGAAAGGAGAAGAAAATGCCTAATCATGTAGAAAACCGACTGACCTTTGATTGCTCCCGGGAACGCCTTCAGGAAATCCTGACTGCCGTTTCCCGTGATCAAGATAAGGAGGTCGACGGAAAATTCGGCGTCGGAACCTTTGACTTCGAAAAAGTCATCCCGATGCCGGAAGATATCTACCGAGGGAATCTCGGTTCGGCAGAACGGGAGCTTTACGGCAAAAAGAACTGGTACGATTGGTCGGTCTGGAATTGGGGTACCAAGTGGAACAGCTACAGCAACCGCTTTGACGGAGATACGCTCTACTTCCACACAGCGTGGGCAGCTCCGCATCCGGTGATCGAAAAGCTGTCCGAACAGTTTCCGGACGTCCGGATTTCTCACCGGTGGGCAGACGAAGATCTCGGATGCAACTGCGGAGAAAGAGATTATCAGGACGGAGAGATCGTATATGAGAATATCCTGGACGACCGGATGGTTGCCATGGATCTTGCGCTTTCCATATGGGATTATACACCCGAAGATCTTGATCTTGCACTGAATGCCGCCGGAACCGGATATATCAATACCGAAATGAAGGATTTCGAACTGATCGAACTGTTCGATAAGCCCGCCTTGTTTACCAACGAAAGACTTACAAAAAAAGACATCCCGAAAGGTCTGTACTGTTATGATTTGCGAACGAGCGATGACGGAGAGCGCTTTGCCACCATTGAGCCGAATGTGACGGTCAATCACGGCGGCAGTATCGTAACCTGCGATCCTCTCGATTTTAACGGCAAAGATCATATCGCCCTTGGCGAAGACACCGAACCCAACTTTACCGGACAGGAAGTATCCTTCGGTCAGTTTATGACCGGAGATTATGATAACGATATGACTCTGTCCTGACAAACAAAAAATACAGGGCTGTATTGCGAAAACAGGCACGCGATACAGCCCGTTTTCTCAATTCCCCGGAAAGGAATGCATGAACAGTTTTATGAGCTGGGTGGGCGGAAAGAAAGCCCTGCGTGACGAGATCGTCATCCGCCTCAATCGAAAATGCGACAGGTATGTCGAAGTTTTCGGCGGCGGTGGCTGGGTTCTCTTTCATAAACCTCCCGGCAAATTCGAGGTCTATAACGACTTTAACCCCAACCTCGCCAATCTTTATCGTTGTGTCCGGGAACACCCCAAAGAGTTGTGCGAGGAACTGCGGTACACCCTCAATTCACGGCTGGATTTTGAGTATATACGGACGGTACTGCACAGCAAGGCCGAGATACCGGATATCCGCCGTGCCGCCTGGTTCTATCAGATCATCCGAGAGAGCTATGCCTCGGGACTTGACTCCTTCGGTGCTCAACCGCACAGTATGTGGCGCAACTTTCCGCTGATCGATGCGGCTTCGGCAAGACTGCAGAATGTCGTGATCGAAAACAAGGATTTTGCCAAACTCACCAAGCAGTACGACAGACCGAACACGCTCTTTTACCTCGATCCGCCGTACTTTGAAACCGAGGACTACTATGAAGATGTCGACTTTACCGAAGCGGATCATGTCAGACTGCGGGACGCACTGATGGGCATTCAGGGAAAGTTTCTGCTTTCCTATAACGACTGCCCGCGCATCAGAGAGCTGTATTCACAGCCCGGCATCTTCATTGAAGCCACAACAAGACTTTCCAATATCGCACAGCGGTATGATGCGGGCAAGCAATACCCCGAACTGCTGATCTCCAATTACAACACCTTTGAGGAAGGCGTCCTTGCCAAACAACTCACCCTGTTCGATAAGGACGAAAGCGAAGCCATACTAAAAGAAAGGAAAATCATATGGAACTGAATTTCAAACTTACCTACAACATTCCCGAAGAACTCATCAAGGCTCTCGGAATCAACGAAGATACGCTCTTCTGCACCTCTTACGAAAACGGAACGCTTTGCATCGAGACCGTCAATGCGGAGGATGCGGAACTGATCGATGACATTCCGGCAGAGGCTACGGACACCTACCGCCTCGGTTATGGAGACGGATACCGTGACGGATATCATGCGGCAATGGATGAAACCGAACCGCCCACTGTCGTTTGTACCGATGAGGATGACTGCGACGACGAGGATTCCCCGTGTTACGACTGCCCATATTACTGGATAAGGTATAATATTTTTCGCAAAATCAAGAAATGAGCAAAAAGATATAGACATGCTCGCAGAATTCTGGTAGAATGAAGTCACTACACAAACATTCGAAAGG
>CAVIKO010000167.1:0-7002 GCA_963643035.1 bacterium | reverse complement strand
CCCTCGATCACCTGATCTGTGCCGAGGGTGACGGCGTTGATCTGGAGATCGGCGATCTCGGTTTCCGCCGTGATGACGCGGTTTTCAATGCCCGCGATCGCCGTCGCATTGGCGTCCACTTTGTCGCTCACACCGCTCGCGCTCTCGGCGGCGGCGTTCGCGCTCTTCACGGCGCTTTCGACCTGAGGGACCAGTGCATTGATCTCTGTCTCGGCAGAGGTGATGCGTGTTTCGTACCCCTCGACGGTCGTCGCGCTTGCATCCGCTCTGGCACTCGCGCTGTTGGCGTTTTTGACAGCGTTTTCGACATCGGGGATCAGAGCGTCGACGTGTGCACTGGCGGTGTTCGCGTTTTCGGCGGCGACATTGACGTTTTCGACGGCGTCATTCACAGTCGCCACGGCGCTCTCGACCTCGGGGATCAGAGCGTCGACGTGCGCGCTGGCGTCATTCGCGGTGATCTTGGCCTGTTCCGCGGTGTCCTCGGCGCTTTCCGCCGTGTCGCGTATGGCGTAGATCTGGGCGACGATGTCCTTATTGTCGTACGCTTCTTTCAAAGATACTCTCGTCATTTTACCACTTTTCAATACCAAAACACGTTTAAAAAGTTATTCTCAAATTCGCGGACGAAGTCCGCGGTGATATCGCGGAAAGTGTCGATATTTCTGTTGATCGCGTCGACGATCCCGCCCGCGGGCTCGTGTGTTTCCGTCACCGAATCGTCCAAAGTGTTGAGCAGGCCGTGGGTGAGGGTGTCGGTTCCGGACGCGGTGTTGGTGTTGTCGTTCTTGGTGACCGAATCCGCGTAATCGTCGGTGGCGTTTATTGCGGAATCGGGGGTGTCGATCGATTTGGACGCGCCTGAAAAGGTGTCCGTCCGTCCGTAGGTGGTGGAATCGGTCCCCGAATCCTGGGACGTGGCGAAACGCGTCGTTTTCTTGCGTTCCAAAACGTTATTCATTTTTTCGGTGTTTTCGGCGTAGATCGCGAGAGCATGATCAAAGCGGAAAACGATGGTGTCAAACGTTGATTGGATCCCGATCTGCCAGGTCTCGAGCGTTTCGCGATTGATCATCCGCTGTCCGAACCGCTCATTGAACATCTCGACAGCACGGGGCATGATCGCGGAAACGTGGGTGGCCTCAGTCGGGATCTCGACCTGACCGAGACCGAACTGTGAGTAATAGGCGCGTTCGTCGGCGGTCCCGTTTTCCGCCTTGAAAAGAATATCATTTAAGGTCGGGACCCACATTTCACGGGCCTCGTAAAATCCGATGTCACTCATTCGATCACCTCGGTGTCTTCTTCCGGCTTTTCGCCCATGTCGGCGTCATCTTGCACGCTGTCGACGATCGAGATCACGCTGAAATTAACACCCCACATGTTATTGATGCGTTCATAAGCCTTTTCGCGTTGCCAAAGTTTTTCTTTCCGACGGGCGCTTAACTTATCGTCGTTACTCTCGACCTCGCTCACTGACTGTTGGGCCCGTTTTGTGATCGGTGTGCACGGGTACCCGATCTGCTCGAGGATAAGGCACTCAAAGCGATCGAAGATCTCGAAAATGGCGGGGTCGATCGGGACGTGGGTCTGTTCGACGAGGTTCACATCCTCGCCGTCGGCATTGAGAAAGATCGCGGGGCGGTCCTCACAGATCGCAAGCATGATGTTTTTGGCCGTCATCAGATTGTTTTCGCTCACTTTCCAGACATACGGCATTTTTGCTAACAACTGTAACTGATTGGTTGTTAACACATTGTCAACGAGCTCGTTGACCATGCTTTCAATAAATGCAAAATCGGATCCCGCAAAAATGTCGTTGCGCATGATGACGGAATTGGTTAGATCGAGCTCGAGATCATAGATCGCGTCGATCGTCGGGTTTTTCCCACGGTCTGTGTCCGGATTGTATCCAGCGGGCACGGGATGCCATGATACCGGTTTGCCGTAAATATTGATCGTGCCCGTCTCGGCAAACGGTAGGCAATGGATCTGCCCGCCAAACTGAAACCACACACATGCGCCGTTCCTCATCAGGTATTTCTCCGGCAATTCGTCCCGCGACATGGCACGCATGTCCTCGGTCAGCGGATCGTCGAGATCGTGTTTAAACATCGTTTCGGCGATCCCCACGTATTTTTTCATGAGGCCCCATTTGATATTGCGCCTGAGTTCCTCGACACCTTTCGGGCTGTGCACTTCAGCACGGATCCTCTCCCATGATGCGATCGGTCTGTTTGGACGTGTCATTTTAATCTGACCCCTTTATTGAGTTTTTGCTTTATATACTGTTTTGCCTCAACAGGGATGTCCCCGCGCACAACGAGATTATCGATCGCAAGCGGTCCCGATCCGTGGACGAGTTCCGTGCAATCGGCGGTGGGCTCGGAGACGCTGATGCCGTTCAGGGCGACGTCCTGATCAAAGCGAGCTAAACTGTAAGCGTCGGGGACGATCGAGCGGATCTGATACGGCCGTCCGTAGTAAAGCCAATCGCATCCGTTACCGGGGGTGATGATGCTGTCCAGCTGTTTGGCTTGCAACATGTCGGTCGCCGACTGCAGTTTGTCATTGTAATGCCCCGCGCTGGCATAATTGATGAGCGTGCCCGCGACACTGGCCCCGGCGCCGAGGAGACCGAAGGCCGAGGCGTTGGCGATCGACCGATCCGTGGGCATAAACGTCTGACTTTCTTTAAGCCCGCCGATCATGGCGCCTTGCGCCCCGCCGGCGAGGGCACCGCCGAGACCCTCGACGAGTGCGCGATCACGCGCGATCTTGCGCTGTTGGATATCAAAATCACGCTGTCCCGAGAAATTGTATTCAGACCAAGAATTTGATGTGATATCCAACGAAGGCAACGGGATCGTGAACTGCAACCCCTCGGCCGAAGAATTGAGGCCATCGAAACGGAATTGGATGTACCCCGCCGACGCGGAGATCACGCAACGGAAGGTGAAATCCTTAACGGTGAGTCCCCAGGGGATCGATCCGACGACGGATCCATCAAGATCAGTCACAACGAATTGCTCGGTGTCGGTGGTCGTCAATTCAGAGGGGAGAGACCCGCCGTATTCGGCAAATTTATTGGTTTTTGTGTAAAGGTACATATAATCCACACCGCCGTGGGTTTTAATTTCCACACCGTAATCGGCGGTGGTGGTGGCCTCGGTGTAGGTGGTCAGCGAGACCGAGGACGACGAGATCACGCCCTGGATGACGACCCAGTAGCTTCCGAACGTGCCGTTGGTGTAGATCAGCTCGGTGTCCGACGGAACGGTTTCGCCGACGGAGACGGTCCACGAAAGCATGTAATTGGCCGTTTTTCCAACGGCGAACGATTTAATCGTTTGGCTGATGGACCCGGTGGAATAGAGGCCGACGATATTCGAAAATTGGACGGTGTCGCCGTCACTCAGATTTTCAAAAACGGTCTCACCCAAAACAGACCTCATGAAATCGTCGACGGAGAGCGCGCTGATGAAGGCGCCGGGGTCGTCCGCGGAACCAAAGGAACTCACGATGGCCGTCCCGTCCTGGGTGACGGACGCGGTGAGTTGGTTGAAATATCCGGAACCGCTCGCGGTGGTTCCGCGGGCGGTGTGGATCTGCCGACTCTCCCAATCGCGGAACAGGATCCGATCACCGTCGGTGAGGTCGACCTGGCCGGACCCCAAAGAGGCGCCGGCGGGGCGGTCGACCCCCGCGTAGGTCCGGGTTACGGGTTCGGGATAGACACTAGGCCCCACAACGACGAACGGATCACTGACGACCCCCGTCCCCGAGGCGATGGCGAGAGGGGGAACGGGCGAAAGGAACACCGAGGAAATGGATGAGGGCGCGAGTCCGAGGATCTCATCATATTCGCCGAGCAACCATTGGTTGAGCGTGGGAACGCGGTAGGCGGTTGAACTTGAGCTTAATTGCATGAAATAGATCGTGTTTGGCGTCCTTGCCACGGGGCACACGATAACGCGGGACTCGGTCACATTGTCGGATCCCCCGGTGGTCTCGTGGGTGTAATTGATGATCGCCCAGTGAGCCCCCGATCCAACGAGCGTGTCGGGGATGAGATTGATGACACGATCGGACACACGCTTAAAACGGGATGGGACATGCTGGATCGGATCGGACACCCCGCGGGAACGGCGGGTCACTGTCCCCGGGCCGAATATGGCCGAACCCATGAACGTGCGCCAGAGATCCACGTGCCACTTGATCAGGACGGTGGGATACTCGTCCGTGTCGCTCAAAATCTCAACGGAATCGACAAAGCCGTAAAAATCACGGGTCCGTGAGTTTCCGTTTTTGAACTCTACGCGGATCTTGAGATAACTGAAGTATTGCGCGGTGGTAAAAGGGATGGAAAGTTTCAACTCGTTGAACATGCGGTCTTTCGATGGATGCCATTCGTCGCCCGTCTCGCTTGCAAAATCAGGCGTCGGCAAAATCGAAAGATTAGCGAACGCGGGGACTTCGACGGCCCCATCAGTAAAACCCGGGTCGTCCCAAAAATAGATCTGTGTGATGTCAGTCATTTAAAAAGAGGAACCCCTTGCGGGGTTAAAAGGTTTTTCAGAGGATCTTCTCCAAAAGGGCAAGCTTTTCCTCACGTGTGAGTTTCAATTTGCCCTCGGTTTTTTCGCCCTCGCTCACGGTCTCAGTTTCCGCATCAACAGGGGAAAGAAAGGTCTCGATCGCGTCTTTTTCAATCTTTGAAAAATAGGCGTTGTCTCCGAGACGAGTGAAAAGCGTGTGATCACAGACAATCCACACAAGCGCGCAGATCGCGATGGTGTAGAGGGTGAGACGGGTCTCATCGACAACATGGACCATGGTGAACACCGCATCTGCAACGACAATGCCAAGAGCGACAGAGACAATGGCGCCGAGGATCGCGACGATCAAATAGCCACACCAGAACTTGCGACTGAGTTCCTCATTGACGGTGTCGTATTCGGTACCGTTCATTTTGGCAAGTTTTTTCTCATTTGCGTTCTCCTTTTCGTTTTCCAGAAAACGCGAAACACACATGACGATCGCGACCATGGCGACGACGCCGAGAGCGATGGGCGCGGTCATTTCAATGTTAGGAATATTTTCGAACATTTTTTGTCTCCCTAGAAACCATGCAAGAGAAACGGCCGTCACGATCCAGCGGACGCACATGATCGCGAGAGGCATCAGGATGCCACCGTCGACGCATTTCGGGCACAGTTTCATGTTGATGGAAAGCCCCGAAGGGCTTAAAATGTTTTAGGCCCCCGCCGGCGCGAAAATATACGCGCAGTCGAAGAACGGATTATGGCCAAACGCATACTCGTAAGTCGTGAAATAGGTCACGCTGTTCGCACGGGCGGGGTTGACAAAGGAACCCACGGTGAGCGCCTCGGGCATGGGGGTGATCTCAAACGCGCGGGTGTCGCATACGATCGCGAGAAGTTCGCCGGAAGATGCGGGTTTTCCCGCGGTGGTGGCAAAATCGTCGACGTATCCAGCGGTGGTGTCGATTCTCAAAAATTCAGGATTGAAGGTCTCGGCGAAGAGTTTTTTGAATGTGGGGAACTCAGCGTCCTTCTTCATGATCACGGAAACGTCGTTCGCCTTGGTGTTTGCGCCGGATTTGTTGAATTTTGTCGATTTGTATCCGAACTGTTTCTGTGTGATCTGCCAAAGTTTTTCAGTCATTTCGGATGCAAACCCAGCATCGTCGACGTCATTAGTAAGCACGTGCATCTGATCGGCGACGGCGCCACGGGTGGATCCGCTGTAATATTCTTTGGATGCCGCGAACATGTCGTCCATGTATGCGACGTTCGAAACGGACATGATCGCGCTCGCGACGTCGCCCATCATGTTTTCTGTTTGCACGTACTTTTTGAGTTCACGCTCATTGACCTCGACGCGGACCTGACGTGAGAGGTTTTTGGTCATGACGTTGGACAGCATTGTGGGGCGGGAACCGTCGAAAAGAGCGGTGTCGGGCGCGAGAGGGTCGAATGCGTGGCTGTTCACTTCGGAAAATCTCGCGGTCAGTGCGGTGTCACCGCGCGAAAGGGGCGAACGGATGAATTTTGCAAAGGGGTTATCCTGCTTTTCCGGGCCGTAGATCGTGGCCTTGCCGATATCGGCGAGCATGCCGGTGTTTATAGGCGAGGCGTTGGGGGTATATCCGGAAAGTGCGGTCTGCCCCGCGCCGTAGAAAACGGACGCGGTCATGTCCGGAAAACGGGACTTAAATTGTGTATCGGTGTCTGTCATGTTATTTTTTTCCTGTGCGGTTTCAGAGGGTCGACATTCTCGCGAGCGTCTTTTTTGCTAAAGCATCAATCTGATCGTGGTAAAGCTCTTCCTCGGACTTTTCGGGTTCCGCGTGTGCGGGCGCCGGGGTGATCGCCGATCTGACGAGAGCGCGTTTGAGTTCGTCGTTTGTCTGTTTCAGCTGATCGTTCTCAGTTTTCAGATTATTGAGTTCGGTTTCAAACGATTGTTTGAGGGTCGCAAATTGCGCGCTGAACTCGTCGCGCAACTGTTCCACATCCGACTTTTCCTTTTTGGGTTCGGATTGAGGCACGGGGTCTGTCATGATTTCAACCCCGTGTAAAGTGGAATGTAATGTGTGCCTTCGACGTCGTAAAGTTCGGGGATATTAAGAGTACGTTCCTCGATCGCGAGATATTCATCAGTATACATCTCTTTGTACGCCTCGGGCATTTTGATTCTCTTTTTGCCGGCTATTGCATAATAGACGATCGCGCCATTTTCAATAACGGGCTCGTAACGTTCAATCTTGATTATTTCATTCATGGTTTCACCAGGGGACATGGCGAAGGCCTAGAGCTAACGTGAACGATAACCGCCCTCATTCCTGAGTTGTTCACACGCGGTTGAGCTGAGTCGCCGAAGACCCTCGGTGTCCATATGTTTAATGACGTTGCTCTAATTTAATATTAAGCATGCGATCGCGTGGGGCGGGCGCTGATGTGGGTCGGGGGTGAGGGG
>CAVIKO010000166.1:0-7388 GCA_963643035.1 bacterium | reverse complement strand
AGGAATGGTTCAAGAATACCGTCGTCCGGGACGAGAAGCCCATGCAGGCGTTCTGTCAGGCGTTTCTGGACGGCAACGCCGAAGAGATTCAGCGGCGGCTGACGATCATCCTTGGCAAGATGATCAGCATCCTGGACACGAAGGCCAAGGACGATCAGAAGGAAAACTTCTATCACGGCCTGCTGCTGGGGCTTCTCAGGAGCGAGCCGAACTGGCTGATTCTGTCCAACGTGGAATCCGGAGAAGGCTTCAGCGATATTCTCATCGAGCCGGAGGATCCTGACGCGGGTATGGTCATCGAGGTGAAGTATTCGCCGACGCTGGCGGGCATGGAAAGCGCATGCCAGGCGGCAATGGCGCAGATCAAGGAAAAGCACTACGATGAACGCCTGCGTAACGAGGGGCGAGAGAACATCACGGCGTTCGGCATCGCCTTCTGGAAAAAGCGCTGTCGTGTCTGCTTTGAAAAACTGCATAGATGAAATTGATTCCTCCGCGGCGATTGCTGCGGAGGTTTCTTCGTTTGCCTGCATAGACCACAGACAGCGCCTCGGAATTATCCCAAGGTGCAGCTGTGACTCATGCAGGTTTTTTTTGTTATGTAGTTAATGAGTTACGAAATCAGACTCCCAAACCATACAAAATGACTTTCAGTTCTTTTACCATTCGAGTGAGAATCTCCTGTTCGACCGCATTGCAATCCAAGAGTAAGCGATGAATCTCTGAATCAGCGGTGGAAGCGGAATGCGTTAAGCTGTCGACGAGCAGATCGTCAAGAGACACGTTCAGAGCATTCGCGATGTCAACCAGTGTCTCCAGACTGGGGCGTCCAATGGCTGCTTCGATGACGCTGATGTGCTTTCGGGTCATATTGAGCTGTTCAACGAGAGCCTCCTGTGTAATCCCAGCCTGCTTTCGGGCATTAGCGATGCGTTTGCCCAGCGTTTCATAATCAATAGGCATGCCTTTTCTCCTTCATCCAAACCTGCATAAGACTGATTCGATTATCGCTTATGGGGATAGACATGACAACCGAGTGTGTGAGTTTCTAAGACCGCAAAGCCATGCGCCTCCATCTATCATGTTGTCTAAGGCTGTTTTGCTACCTACCAGGTAGCAAAATGGATAACGTGCTACCTGGCAGGTAGCAGTCAAATCTGCGTCTATCCGTTATAATATAAATGCAGAAAATCAAAGCAGACAGAAGGGCAGAAAGGACATGATCGAAACCGAAAGTACGGGATTGCTGACATTATACAGCGACGTGAGGGCGGCTGCCGTGCATTGGCTGTGGTATCCGTTCATAGCAAGCGGCAAGATCACTCTTTTGCAGGGTGATCCCGGGGACGGAAAGTCCACGATGATGATGCGCCTGATCGCCGAGCTGTCAACGGGAGGCGTGACTCCGGACGGATGCCCATTGGGACGGCCGCAGCGGATTATCTATCAGTGCTCAGAGGATGGCGTGGCGGATACGATCAAGCCCAGATTGGAACAGTGCGGAGCAGACTGCCGGAACGTCGCTTTTATTAATGAAGAAGTATACGGCGGTCTTACGCTGGATGACGAAAGAATTCGGCAGGCGATGATGGAATTTCGGCCTAAGCTGGTCGTTATTGATCCAATCCAGGCGTATCTGGGGAATGATTCCGATCTTCAGATTACAGGCAGAACAAGAAGGCTGATGCGTCGGTTGGGAATGTGGGCGTCTGTATACGACTGCGCAATCGTGCTGATCGGGCATTTGAATAAGAAGGAAGGGTCAAAGGGACTGTATCGCAGCCTGGGCAGTATCGACGTCGTTGCGGCGGCAAGGAGCGTTCTGCAGGTGGAGCGAGATGCGGAAGACAGTGATATCCGAATTGTTCGACAAATTAAAAACAGTCTCGCACCGTCGGATGGAGAAATTCGTTTTTCCATCACTGCGGAAGCGGGCTTTCAGTGGCTTGAATGCCGCGCTGCAAAGCATCCGGCTCAGAAAGCGGAGCCGATCCAGTTTGAAAGCAAGACAGAAAAAGCTGCGTACCTGATCAAGACGCTCCTGGAACGGGGCGACATGCGCTCCAAGGAAGTCTATATCCGATTGAGCGACGAAGGAATTGGGCAGAGGACTGCGGAAGTGGCCAAGAAAGAACTGGGCGTTCGATGCTATCGGAAGATGCGGCAATGGTACTGGAGTCTTACACCCAAGGCAGAAGAAAAAGAAGCGAAATGAGGAAGCCGTCATGATTATGAGTGAAAAGCAGACAGCAGCGGTAGAACGCAAACAAAGAATCTGCGACCGCTATAAAGGCGCCGATACCGCAGAAGTAGAGGTCATCCCTGCAAAGCCGACAGAGGCGCTGGAGGGAAAAAACACAATTCTGCGCGTTGCGGCCTATGTCCGAGTTTCTACTGATAATGATGAGCAGCTTACCTCTTATGAATTGCAAAAGAATTATTACACAGACTATATCTCGTCGCATCCTGGCTGGGTGTTGGCGGGAATCTATGCGGATGAGGGAATCAGCGGAACGTCGCTGGAGCATCGAAAAGGGATGCAGCAGATGATTGAAGACTGCCGGGGAGGGAAGATCGACCTGATCCTGACAAAATCCATCGCCCGTTTTGCCAGAAATATCGTTGATTGTCTGTCGGTGATTGAAACGCTGAAAAATCTGGAACCTCCTGTCGGAGTGCAATTTGAAGCCGACAATATCTATACGCTGGATACCAACGGTCGATTGATTCTGACAATCCTTGCATCCGTGGCGGAGGAGGAATCACACTCCAAGTCGATCATCATGAACTGGTCGGTGGATCGCAGATTCCAGCGGGGTCTGTTTCTTACCCCAGAGCTTCTGGGATACGATCGGGATGAGAACGGAAACCTGGTAATCAACCCGGAAGAGGCGGAAACGGTCAAGGTGATTTTCTATCTCTATCTGAATGGCTATTCGTTCAAGGAAATCGCCGAACTTCTGACCGATTATGGGCGCAGGACAAAACTGGGCAACACAGAATGGAACTCGTCTTCCCTGGCCGGAGTCATTGCCAATGAGCGGCATTGCGGAGACGTTCTGGCGAGAAAGACCTTCACGCCAAATTTCTTGACGCACAAATCCAAAAAGAACCGAAATGATCGGACGCAGTATCGCCAGCGCGACCATCACGAGGCGATTGTGAGCCGGGAGGTCTTCCATGCGGCCAACCGGCTGAGGGCGTCTCGGAGTTACGGCAGGAAATCCCATCCGCTTCCGGTGCTGAGCGTCGTGGCCGACGGAATCCTGAAAGGGTATGTGCCCTTTGACAAGGATTGGATGGGATTCTCGGTGGATGAATATCAGAAGGCGTCGGAAAGCGTGATGAAGGATGCGCCGAAAAAAACGGTAAAAGTAAATGTGAGCAACAGGCTTGAGCTGCATGGCTATGAAATTGTTCGGGCACAGTATTTTTCTACGCTTCGGAATCCTGCGATGACGATTTCCAATGGAAAACTGCGCTTTAATACGGCGTGTCTGCAGAAGTTTGAGAATGTGGAGTATATAGAACTGCTTCTGAATTCGGTAAACCGCAGCATTGCGATTCGACCGTGTTCAAAGGACAACCCGAATGCGATTCGCTGGGGAAGGCTGAAGGCAGGGCGATGGTGCGCCACCTCCGTTGGCTGCAAAGGTTTGGCGAGAACGCTGTTTGACATCATGGATTGGGAGCGGGAAATCCGCTATCGCTTCCGGGGAGAGTTCATAGAAAACGATGGCGACAAGCTTATGCTCTTTGAATTGGATGAGCCGGAAATGATCAAGGTGGAGAAAATTGTTCTGCCGCCAAAGACTGCGGAGGAATCGGAAGGAAAGGCCATCAGCAAAGCCATTTACATTTTCCCGCCGGAATGGGCTGGAACGTTTGGAAGACCGATTCACAGTATCGCTCGGGCGGAACTGCTGGAACAGCGGCACTATGCCGGGAACTGGGACGTTCTGCGGCCGGCTACGGAACTCAAGGAATACAACCTCTTCATGGCAGAGGACATGCGCGGGATGCTGCATGAAGCGGAAAGGATTATGGAAGGGTGGTTGAGCGCGGATGCTTGAAGAGGAAGCTTTGACGAAGCAGGACGCCGCGAGAGAAGAGCGTCAGGAAGAACTGGAACGAACATTTTCGTATGACGGATACCAGGTGGTTCGAAAAGAGCTTTTCGCCCATCTGCGGGATCCGGCAATCGTCATTCGAAATGACAGCATTACATTTAATACGGCATGTATTACCGGACTGGAGAATGTGGTGTATGTGCATGTCATGTTCAATAAGGAACTGAAAAGGCTGGTAGTGCGAGGCTGCAACGAGAATGACAAAGACGCCTTGCGTTGGTGCATCGAAAAGCCGGATAAGCGAAAGAGCAGGAAGATGTCCTGCCGCCCATTTTCGGAATTGGTCTATAATGAAATGGGTTGGGACAAATCCTGCCGGTATAAGATACTGGGCTATCGGATTTGCTTTGAGGGAATAACGCTGTATGTGTTCGATTTGCTGGTGCCGGAAATCTTTCATGAAGGCCGGCAATCCAGCGAAAACGGCGTGGGCGAGTTCAAGCAGACAGAAGCGAAAGCTGGAACTGCGAAAAAAGGCTTCTACCCGGATGATATCGCGGGTACTTTTGGCGTGCCAGTGGAACAGCATGCGCTGGATTCGGAAATCAGACAGATGGACGGCTATGTAACGTCTGGAATGCTCACAAGGCAGAACTCATGAGCCGAGGAGGGGTGTAGGATGAGCGACAGGCCACAGAAGGCGTGGCATCCTGATGTACGCTACATAACGTTTAGTTTCGCAGACGGGAGAATTACGGTTTTCAAGAGTGCGCTGGAGGATTTGCACTGGCCAGCCTTTTATCGGTTCCTCTATAATTCATCCGAGAAGCAGTTTGCGATTCAGGCGTGCAAAGAGGAAGCGCCCGGTTCGCACCGAAGCCCAAGACTGAAATTGGGAGACAGCTGCGAAATCAAGAGCAAGGCGCTGGTTCGCCTGCTTTACAGAGATGGGCGCTGGGAAATAGCACACTCCTACCGAGTGCCGGGACGCATAGTCACGGAACAGAACCTGATCGAATTTGACCTTCGGCAGGCGATTCAGCTGGAAAGAAAAGAAACGAACACCGCTGCTGCGGAGAAGAATGCCGGGTGACGCTGAGACGCGCTACAGCACTGAAATGTTGCGCTCAAAATGAGAAAAAAGAGCCGGCGCAAGGGATAAAACGGCATTGAAGTACGCGGCAGTCACATCTATCCCCAAAATCAACGCTGTGGAATACAGCAACTGTCGTCATCTCCAAAACCAATGATGAGGAAGCAAAAAACGTCATCTTCATAACCAAAGTTAGCTTCGAGACCAATCTATAGGTTGGCTCGGAGCTTTTTTGTATTTGCATATTCTTACAGCCATTTCAGGGCGCAAATGGCGAGAAAATCAATATATAGTAGCTGAATATGGAGTAAGCACAATATAATGCGCTCATCTCCAAAACCAGAGGTCAAAATTCCGCAGCATGCGCACAGACGCCGAGAAGGACGGCAGGGCGCGCCTTTCTACGGGAAAGGACGACGACAGAATTACGCCCGTTGGGCGCTTTATCCGCTCCTGCCGGCTGGACGAGCTGCCGCAGCTGTTCAATATCCTGGGAGGCAGCATGAGCGTGGTCGGCCCGCGCCCGGAACGCCCCGAGATCGCAAGACAGATGGAGGCGCTCGATCAGAAGGATCAGCGCTATTCAAAAACCCTCCAGTTCATGCGGGAGCATTGGGATGGCTACGCGCCGAAGGTGGATTATTGCATGAGCGGCATCGAGGATGCGGACAATCTGGACGTGGTGGCCGACCCGATGATCGCGTATTTTGAGAAGCTCATTCGGGAAAACCCGGACGCGCCGATTCTCATCAACCTCAGCTCGGGAACGCCGCAGATGAAGGTGGTTCTTTCGCAGCTGGCGCTGAGCACTCGAAGCCATGCCATTACGGGCGTGCAGGTGCGCAATCCGGACAGGAAATCTGGCGATTCCGACCGGACGAACAAGAAGAACTATTTACCGTGTACGACTGCTGCGGTGAATACCTTCTTCAGAGACTGTAGGTGCGAAGCTACCAAAAATAGAACCCCAAACCCAGACCCGAACGCCCGGTTCGCACTGCCTTCGGGTCTGAAGTCCATAGAAAACAGGGAGGAAAACCGGAAAATAAGACGGTTGTGCTTTACAAAGAAGAGAAAACGTGTTATCATATATAAGAAAGCAAGAAGAAAATAAAAGTTCTTCGTGAAACGATTCATCTCCGCAAGGGGACGGAAACACACCAGCCGGATTGTCGAATATGTGTTCAGGAAACAACTCATCCCCGCAAGGGGACAGAATGATTGGGCATAGCGCGAGGAGCGTTTGACCAAAGTGAAACGGAAAATCAGACCCGAATGTCTGATTTGTACTGGCTTCGGGTCTGAAATCTGTAGAAAACGGAACGCGGTGATTTAACTGTAATCCTTTATTTGCTCTGGTTGGGCATATAGTAGCTTCGCTCTCGATAGAGAACTTTCATAGGAAAACGATAGAAACAGAGTGCGGCGCCTTTTCTGGCGGAGGGCACATGTGAAAAAACGAAGTCATCCGGGACGGATGAGCAAAATGAAAAAGCGACGGTCGTTTGAAACGGCGGTCGCTTTTTCATGGGATGAATTGGGGTCAGGGCATGCGGACGACGGGTTCCGCGTTGTTTTGGAGATACACGCGGGGCACGCGCTTTCCGATGCGGCTGAGGGCTTCATTGCGGTTCATGGCGGCGGTGGCGGCGTATTCGTCCACGGTGATCGGGCCGCCGAGCAGGATGACCTCGTCGCCCTCCTGCGCGTCCGGGATGCCGGTCACGTCCACCATCATCTGATCCATGCACACGAGCCCGAGCACGGGCGCGCGGCGGCCGCGGACGCAGACCTCGCCCTTGCCGTTGAAGCGCGGGAAGCCGTCCACATACCCAGCGGACAGCGTCGCGACGCGCGCGTCATGGGAGAGCGGATGCGAATCGTCATAGCCGACGCATTCCCCGGCGGGCAGCGTGCGAAGCTGCGCGATGTGCGCCTTCAGCGTGACCACGGGGCGGCAGCGCTCCGGGTGCTCGTAATGGTAGGGGCACACGCCATACAGCCACGCGCCCGTGCGCACCGCGTCCATATGGCGCTCGGGATAGCGCACCATGCCGATGGAATCGCAGGCGTGCTTCCGGTATCCGCGAACGCCCGCCGCGTTCAGCGCGGCGCAGGCACGGTCGAAGGCGGCAAACTGCTTTTCGTCGTTTTCGCGGTTTCGAAGCGCAAGGTGGGTGAACACGCCCTCCAGCCGCACCAGCGGATGCTTCGCCAGCGCGATC
>CAVIKO010000165.1:0-8499 GCA_963643035.1 bacterium | reverse complement strand
TTCCACCTGATCGTCTCGAAGAGAAGTGCCCGATAGGGTACTTCTCTATCTGACGTCTACAGTTTAGCATATATTTCTGTTTTAGTCAATAGGAAATATGAATTTAATGTACAGAATTCGAAAATCAACATAATCTACATAAATAGTTTTGTCATTCTGTGTGATGAAATAAATTAAATGCTATAGAATATTATCAATAATTATAGTGCTATACTATCTCCCTCGTCCGCCGCCTTTGTATAGCTTAGACTTCTTGAGAATCCGTATGAACCAGCGGAATTCTTCCTCTGTCAGCTTCCGATAGTCGATCTGGAGCTGCTTGCAGTAAAGAATCATTTGCTTTTCAAGCCTGCTGCCTTTGAAGTTCGCCACCTCATCAAGATCCTTTTTCATCTGCTGTGCAACCGAAACCTCCGGCGCGCTCGTGCTGTCCTTGCGGTGCTTATCGCGTAAGTCGCGGATAATGCGGTCAATATCCTCGTTTACAAGGTGGCTGAAATATTCATCGTCATGGATATGCGCGGCTTCAAGCACACGAAGCGTCGGATCGTCCTTGTCGGGATTGTGCTTGTCAATCAATTCCTGACGAACAACGTCAATCCAGGTGTTCAGATTCTGAATCTGCATTCCGGCAATATTGTCTATGTAAATCTCAATATCCGCAAGCAGCCGCGGGAATTTCTCGTGTGAGATAAGCTCTCTCAGAAGCCGCTTGTTTAGCTTTTTATCGGATATATACGCACATATCTCGGCGTTATCCGGACACTGACAGGATGTATCCTCTGCCGTTTTTTCTCCGACAATCCAAGTAAGTAGTCGGTAGTTACACCGTAAAACTTCGCCAGCTGCATAATGGCATAGTGGGAAATATCCTTTGTGTCATTCGATTCATACGAGCCGAGCGCAGACTTTGAAAGTCCTGTTTTATCGGAAAGCTCTTCAAGCGTAAGCCTTTTTTCGTACCGCAGGTCGCGGATTCGCTCCTGTATCGTGAGTTTGTCGTACATGGTAAGTCTCCGTTCCTTTCATAATATCCAATAACGCAAAACGACGCACAGCCGAACAATATCTGTCCGACCTGCGTCGTTTTTTTCAGAATAAATCCGAGTGTGTTCCCGTCCTCGAAAGCGTCAGAACAAGCTGACCTTTGTCAATAACATAGATGAGCAGCCAATCCGGAGCAAGGTGGCATTCTCTGAACCCGATATAGTTTCCGCTGAGCGGGTGATCACGGTACTTCTCGGCAAGCTGGCGCTCATTTGCAAGCTCGTTCACGACATACTCGAACACAGCCGGATCGCAGCCGCGACGCATAGCTGTTCGGAAATCTTTTTTGAATTTACTCGTCTGTCTGATCGTCAGCATCGCTCATCAAGTCCTCCATCAGTTTCTTTACGCTGTTGTAGGATTTCGCCGGAATCTTCCCGGACGCAATATCGCGTGCTTCACGCATGGCAGCAAGCGTTTCATCATTTGGTGTCGGGAGCATAATCTGGAACGGAAGGCCGCCGCGAAGCACAATCTGGTGCAGGAAAATGTTCACGGCTTCCGCTGTGGACAGTCCAAGAACCGAGAGTATCTCATCGGTACTCCGCTTGGTGTCAGGGTCGACTCTGACGTGAAGGGTTTCTGTTTTAGCCATAGGTAGCACCTCCATATCTTAGTATAACCATTGTATCACATATTCTATGCAAAGTCAACGCAAATGTGTAAATATTTCAGAACGTCATTTTCCACAAACGCGGAAATCGGCGTTTTTTTGATGGATTTCCTACGTTTCGGATATACGGCACGGGCAGTTTCCGTGTGTTATGATTTATACACCACAATTGAATACCCACATATCGGACGGTATACGACCATCGGCGAAGTACGCGATGACCAATAAAAGGATGCGTGCAGCAGTTCAATTTTTGAACTGCGAGGTCAATACGTTGCGGTGCAATTCCGGGATAGGAATGACGGACGGTATGCGGCACATTACAAAAGCTATAGGAGGATTTTAATGAATCTGTACGAACAAATCAAAAACCAACTCACTCCGAAGCACGTCACGGAACGTTACGGACCGCCAATCCATCGCGGAGACATGATCTGCTGTCCGTTCCACGACGACAAGATACCGTCGATGAAGCTGTATGACGATCATTTCTACTGCTTCGGCTGTCAGAAATCGGGAGACGTGATCGATCTTGCGGCACAGCTTCTCGGGATAACAAACCATGAAGCGGCAAAACGGTTGGCGGTGGATTTCGGGATATGCAATGACAGCGCGGCTCCTGCAATCAGGCATTCCGTTGCTTATGAGCATAGCCGACAGTTCCACAAATACGAACAGGAATGTTATCTCGCTTTGCTTGGTTACCTGAAACTTCTTGAACAATGGGAGAAAAAGTACCCGCCGACCTCACAGATTGCAACGCCCGATCCGCGCTTTATTGAAGCCTGTCAGATGAAAAGCTATGTGGAATATCTCTGCGATATATTCATCACAGGCAGTACTAAGGAGCGCGTCACTGCAATTCGTGAATTAAAGCCGTACATTGACGAGCTTAGAAGCTACACCGCACAGAAAAACATGGAGGAAAAAGCTATTGACCGAAACAAAAGAATCCAAGCCGATCTCGCCGTATAATCGGATTTATCCGGACTGGTTTGACGGAAAGCACCTGAACGAAGTCCTGTTCTGTTCCGAGTTTCTCCGTGACCATCCGATGAAAAGCATAAACGGCGCGTTCTTCACAACCGAGGGCAGAATCACGGACGAAAACAAGCTGCGAAAGGAGGTCTACGACCGCATCAAGCCGTATTTCACGCAGGGGATTACAAAACGCGTTACCGCCCTTATCGACACCATGCGGATGGAATGCTATTCACCCGATCTCCCGCTTCACCACGACCGGATTCATGTGAAGAACGGGACACTGTTCCTTAACGGGCATTTTACCCCGGCCAAGGATTACTGCCGCAACCGTCTGCCGGTCAGCTACAATCCGAACGCGCCAAAACCGGAGAAATGGCTGAAATTCCTATCCGAGCTGCTTGAGAGCGACGACATTCAGACCTTGCAGGAGTTCATGGGCTACTGCTTCATTCCATCGACAAAGGGACAGAAAATGCTCCTTCTTATAGGCAAAGGCGGTGAGGGAAAATCTCGTATAGGACTGGTTTTGCGCTCTCTTCTCGGCGCGAATATGAACACCGGGAGCATCTCAAAGGTCGAGACAAGCCCATTCGCCAGAGCTGATCTTGAACATGAGCTGGTGCTGCTCGACGACGACATGAAGTTGGAAGCTCTCCCGCAGACAAACTACATCAAGGCGATCATCACAGCGGAGCTTCCGATGGATTTGGAGCGCAAGGGACAGCAGAGCTATCAGGGAGACTTGTACGTCCGCTTTATTGGACTTGGCAACGGAACGCTGCAAAGTCTGTACGACCGAAGCGTCGGTTTCTTCCGTCGGCAGATCATCCTCACGACAAAGGACAAGCCCGCGGACAGAATCGACGACCCGTATATCGCCGAGAAAATGTGCGCAGAGGCTGAGGGAATATTCCTCTGGGCGATTGAAGGACTGCACAGGCTGACGGCGAACAGTTACCGATTCACGGTCAGCAGACGAGCCGAAGAAAACATGGAGGCGGCGATCAGGGACGGCAACAACATCGTCGAGTTTCTGTCCTCCGAGGGATATATCCGATTCAAGGCGGATTACGAGATTACTTCACGTGAGCTGTACGCGATCTACCGCCAATGGTGCGAGGACAACGCGGCGACGGCACTGTCATCAAAGAGCTTTGCGGCGTACCTCATCGGACACCAGAGCGACTACCGCCTTGAATACTCCAACAGAGTGAATGCCAAAGGCAGGTTTGTGAGAGGCTTTGTTGGGATTGAACCGCTCATCATCGTGACCGCGTAAAAAAATATTGACAGCAACTCAAAAATACGCGTATTTCGCGTATTTGACGTATGCGAAAAGCAATTACAGTAATTTCAAAATACGCGTACTTTCAGGTCAGTACCAGTTTTTTATGAAAGAAAGGTAGGAGAAAATATGTCAAACTGTAAACAGATCGAAGCTCTTGAAAAAGAAAAATCAGACGTTCAGGCAAAGCTCCGTGCAGCCACACACATGCAGAAGTACCTCGAATCAGCCGAGAAAAAGCTGACATGGAAGGAACGGACACACCGGCTCTGCACACGCGGCGGTATGCTTGAAAAGTTCCTCATCAATCCGGGAGTTCTCACCGATGCTCAGGTCATGGAAATCCTGAAGTCTGCATTCAGGAGGGATGAAGTGACCGCGCTGATTCATTCTTTTCTCAGGGAGAACATGACGGCAGAAAACGAAGGAGACGGGCCCCAGAGTTCCTGACCCTTGATAAAGGGCGCAATTATACACCGTTATCGGTGCTCACTGCGTTTTGATGATTCGTCTTGTGTGCTGACTCATCAAAAAAACACAGGGATTCTCCCTGCGACAATGAATTGTCTACCCTGTTTGAAAGGAAGGTAATATTTGCCCTGTCCGCATTTCAAAATCACAATTGCCAAACGTAGCGAGAACAAATCCGCTGTTGCCGGAGCGGCATACCAGAGCGGCGAGCGGTTATTCAGCGAGTACGACCGGAAGATCAAGGATTATACGGGAAAGAAGGAGGTTGTTCACAGCGAGATTCTTCTCCCGCCAAACGCGCCGGAGGAATACCGTGACCGTGCAACACTTTGGAACGCTGTCGAGAAGGTTGAGAATCAATGGAACTCTCAGCTTGCAAGGCGCATGGTAATTGCCATACCAAAAGAAATTCCTCCCGATCAGCACGCGCGGCTTATCCGGGAATACTGTCAGGAGCAGTTCGTCTCAAAGGGAATGTGCGCCGACTTCGCCATTCACGACAAGGGAGACGGCAATCCGCACGCGCATATCATGCTGACCATGCGTGCGATAGGTGAGGACGGAAAGTGGCTGCCGAAAAGCCGAAAGGTCTATGATCTTGATGAGAACGGTCAGCGGATAAAACTTCCGTCCGGCAGCTGGAAGTCCCACAAGGAGGATACCGTCGATTGGAACGACAGAAAGTATGCCGAAATCTGGCGGCACGAATGGGAGGTTTCAGCGAACAAATATCTCAAAGCGAATAACCGTCCGGAGCGTCTGGATATGCGATCCTATGCGCGTCAGGGGTTCGACCAAATCCCGACAGTTCATCTCGGACCTGAAGCCGCCGGACTGGAGCGCAAAGGAATCCGAACGAACAAGGGAGACCTGAATCGTGAGATAAGTCGAACCAACCGTCTGAAAGCTGCGCTGAAAAAGACGATCCGCTCACTCATCGACTGGCTTACCGACGTGAAGGACGCACTCCGAGAAGCTCTGCGCGAGGAAGAACAGGAGAAGACACTGCCGGAATATCTTCTCGATTACATGAGCAAGCGGAAAGCCGAGCGGATGGACTGGAGCGTTGTCGTGCAGAACAAATGCGGCTTGACCGACCTCAGGAAAATCTCTCACGCGATTTCGTTTCTTAAAGGAAAGAATATTGCAACAGTCGATGAACTCGGTGCGGAAATTGAGCGCGTCACCAATGAATTAAACCGTATATCGCAAGAACAGAAGCGTATGGAAACGCTGCGTCGTCTTATCCGACATTCCGAGAATTACGAGAAGTACAAGCCGATTGATGAGAAATACCGCTCGATTCACTGGAAAGGTCAGAAGGAAAAGTTCCGTGAAAAGCACAGGGACGAGCTTGACGCGTTCTATGCCGCCGATAGATTCCTCCGCTCGCACCTTGACGGCAGGAATCACAGCCGGAGCGAATGGAGAAAGGAGCTTGCGGGACTGGAAGAGGTCAGCAAGTCCCATGACAAGACGACCGAACAATGCAGGTCTGACCTGAACGAACTCAAATCCGTCCGCTATTGCGTCTCATGCGTCATGGCTGACGACAAGTCGAGAGAACAAAAACAGAATAACGAATTGAATAAACAGCATGAATACGAACGCTGAAAAAAGGTGCATATGCTCCCGAAAAATCTTCTGTGCCTGACGATAACTACATACCCTCATCCATGTATCGGCAGTCCGAAAACAGAGCTTATGCGCCTGAAAATGCTCGAAAAACCACCCGAAAACCTACAGATTTCAGTTCCGTCAAACGGAGAAAGGATTTATGCCTATGACAAAAGCGAAGGATGCCGTAATTACCGTAAAATCGGTCTACGATGGAGACAGAACCGACAGGCAAGCCTTTATAGAACTGATACTTCAAAGACAGCAGAAGCTCAGGAACGAGCCTCGAAATGAAAACAATATTTTAAATAGGAAGGAAACCGTTGACGGTGACCGCAATCAGACGTATAATTATATTACTCCTGATGCGGTATACACAGCCTGACGTGCCACTATGGAGGAAAAAATATGATGAAAAACAGGACTGTGTACAGCCGAAACAACAAATTAAACTGTGAAACGGAGGTGAGAGCGGCAATTTACTGCCGCCTTTCCAAGGATGACAATCTCGACAGTGAGAGCGAGAGCATACAGAATCAGCGAAAGCTGCTGACCGACTACTGCACAGAGCAGGGATGGAAAATCGTCTCGTGCTACGAAGACGACGGAATTTCAGGTCTGAAAATGGATACGCGACCGGGACTACAGCGGATGCTTGACGATATTCGGAGAGGTCAGATTGATCTTGTCATCACAAAGGATTCAAGCCGCCTTGCGAGAAACTACCTTGACTTCGGGCTTCTCTTTGAGAAATTCTTTCCGAAGAATCATGTCCGGTATATCGGACTGACCGACAATGTTGACAGCGAACGCGACGACGGATTCATTCCGATACGAGCGTATTTCAACGAGCATTACTGCCGGGACCTATCCGGCAAGGTGCATTCGGTCTATGCAATGAAAGCGAACGAAGGTCAGTTCACCGGATGCCTCGCGCCGTTCGGGTACAAAAAAGATCCGGCAGACAAGAATCACCTCATCATTGACGAGGATACCGCGCCGATTGTCCGAAAGCTGTTTGCCTACGCACTTGACGGTCACGGACCGAACTATATCCGCAGAAAGCTGGAGGATGAACAGATACCATGCCCGACTTGGTGGAACAGGCAGAAGGGACTCAGAAAGGTCTATTCCAAATTTGAGAAGATTGATCCCAAAAACGGACGCTTTGTCTGGGACTTCACGACGATTCAGGACATTCTCGCGAATCCGGTTTACATCGGAACGATAGCGTCTCAAAAGTCGGAGTACAAATTCAAGGTCGGATGGATAGGAGCGAAAAAGCCCGAGGATTGGATCACCGTCGAGAATATGCATGAGCCGATTATCGACCGCGAAACGTTCGAGCTTGTCGCGAGCAAGGTGAAAAGCCGTAAGCGTCCCGACGCATGGGGCAATTACAGCATATTCGCGGGACTGGTCAAATGCGGACAATGCGGCAGCAGCATGAATATCCGACGTGCGAACCAGAAAGGCAAGGATAAAATCTACACCTGTTCGCGCTACAACAAGTTCGGGGTGAAGCATTGCAGTCAGCACCGGATAAAGTTCGATACGCTCCATGAGATTGTTCTCGGTGAGATTCAGAAGTGTGCAAAAGCCGCGCTTGCCGATGAAGAAGCGATTGAGCATGAGCTTCAGATGAGTTCAAAGGACGGAGCGGTTTCGGAGCGTGAGGTCATTGAGCGGAGCATTTCAAGTGACAACGAGCGGATACGTGAGCTTGAAAGAGTGATCGGACGGCTGTATGAGGATATGTTTTCCGGTAAGCTGAACGAGGACACGTTCAATTCAATTCTTGATCAGAAGCAAGCCGAACAGGCGACGCTGAAGAACCGTGTCAGACTGAATTCCGAGCGGCTTGCTGAGCGTGAGCAGGAAGAGATCGACAGCGTGAGATGGATTGAGACGATCAAGGAATACGCGGACATCCGCGAGCTTGACGCAACGACGCTGAACCGCCTTATCCGTGTAATCGTGATCCATGAGGATTTGGACGGCGAGACTGTCCGCCAGACGGTTGAGATTCACTGGAACTTCAAGGGTTCAAACGAAAACACATGATAACTGAATAGATACCACAGACCGGAGAGCGCACTTACATAGTAAGTGCAGGGATCAGGGTGATGTCGATGAGTAACACCGCCGCCTGCTGTGAGTTGTGATTGTTCCTGCTATTTGGGGATGACACAGCTCATGGCTGGCGGTGGTGTGGTGCTGATCGGCACGACCCTCATCCCTCTGCTCTCCGGTCTGTTCGGTTAATCCAGCAGCCGCGCAGAAGCAACCATCGGGGCGGGTGCGGAAAAGGCACTTGCCCCTCACAATTCACCAACGATTTAAGGAGGAAATTCAAGTATGGCATTTATCAATCAGGCAGTTACGGTTCTCCAGACGCTTGTTATCGCCCTCGGCGCAGGTCTTGCGGTGTGGGGTGTTGTCAACCTCATGGAAGGCTACGGCAACGACAACCCCGGCGCCA
>CAVIKO010000164.1:0-10358 GCA_963643035.1 bacterium | reverse complement strand
ACGTCGTCCGTGTCCGGCTTCATCTGGGCCGAGCCTGCGCCGGTGCCGTTCTCGATAGGTATATCGGATGAATTGGCTTTGCCGGAGATGGCAGTGGAAACATACGATGCCATCTCATCGCCTCTGACCGCGCAATATGTGTACGCCCCACCGGTAAGCGCGGTGCCTTCCGATCCTGCTCCGAGGACGACCTTTCGTCCGGCGGCATAATCGGTAGTGCCATCGAAATTGAGATAGAGAATGTCCTTCGTGCAGCCGCCGTTTGCATCCGGCATGCTTATACCACATATTCCACGAGTCGCCAGTCCCGCAGCCTGAGCCGAACCTCCCATAACCAGTCCGTTGGGGACATATATTGTTTCAGGAGATATTTTGGATACGGTTTTCGTGGTGCCGGCAACATTTTGTGAGGAGGATGTATATTTTATATAATTCCCCGTCGCCTGATATTTGGAAGATAACGCGGTGCCACCCTCATAAAAATTTGTCGCATATACGCCTTTCCACAAATGCGATGAATCGCCGAGATTGTAGGTATTTGTCGTATATGGGTATGTGTTGGTATCCAGCGCAAATCCCGTTGCGTTGAGATATATGCTCCCGGTGTCATATATATGCGACCAGGAGGAGTTCTCAGCGCCTATCTTCAGCGTGTGACCGAAGTTATATATCTGAAGCCAGCCGCCATTTACCGTCAATTTGGCCTCATTGTAGCTTTCCGAAGTCGACCCTCCATATCCCACGGACATGGATGTCGCTTTCGTGTTTCCTAAATAACTGCTCATATCTTTCCTCTCCTGTCATTATTCATAATGCTTCATCGCAATCTTGTCCTCGTATCTTTCGGCGCCCGCAGTCAGCTTGCCGACAGGCTCAATCCTGATATCGCTGAACTTTATCGGCACAGTGCCGTCGTTTTTGTAATACGCCAACAGGAATCTCATCTTCCTCGCCCCGATTGGGATGTAGCTATTCCAGTCATATGCGTCGCTTCCATCGAAGATGAATTCGCTTCCTATATATCTCTCAATATATTTCCATGTGTTATCAGTCGGGAGATTTCCCTTGCCTATTGGGTATGGATACACGCCTCCCGCATATGAGTTGACCGCAGAATATCCCTTCGGTATCGTTGACCCGGAATACGCTTTGGCAAGCGTGATTGTCGTTGAATCGGTTATCTCGCCGATGTTCCCAATCATCCCATCATTCAGGTTTTTGGATGTCATGGCCCACCCGTTTGACGATGACCTGAAGCCGACCCCATACAGGCTGCCAGCGGTCCAATTGGATGTGGAATTCACTTTGATTGTAGTATCCCCAGCGTTGACCGGCTGCGTCAAATACGTGGCGGTGCCGTTTTTGTACACGCAGTTCGTGTGCGTGAATGCGTTGCCATCGGCATCGTAGAAAACCCATGCGGAAAGGAAGTTCGTCATATCGGCTTTGCATTTGACCCACATCGATATTCTGTATCTGCACAAGGGGTTGATGTCCACCATCGGAGTGAGATATGTCCATCCGGATGTGCCCACAGCCATCGAATAAGATGCTTTCGCATTTCCCGCAGCGTCTTCCGTGTCATACGACCACCCATTCGGGAGCGTCACGGATGTGTCCGACCCATCCCCGTTTGGAAACAGGTTCTGAGTGTCGAATGAGTGCGCGAACACTCGCCCTTTCTTGAACACTGTTTTGTTTGGCATGGCGGTCCAATACTGCAGGTCGGGGTTGTCGGTGAGGTTGCACATGCAACAATATGCCAGATACCATGTGACGTTCGTATTATCGGTGCCCCCGATGTACAAGTGACCTGCCGATGAGAATGAGCCCGACGAGCCGCATTTCCACACTATAGTGTATTCCTTCCATTCACCGGTGCCCTTATTGTCTGGATATATTTTGATGGAGGAACCACTTCCTATGCCGTTGCTTGCCGTGTACAAATAATATCCAGAGGGTATCTTAGCGACGAGCTTCTGCACCTGAAGCATATTCGCCGCCGATTGGAAACATGGGAGAATTCCTCCAGCCAATGGAGTGGCGTAACCGCTCGTCTTCACCTGAAGTATGTGTTTGTGCTCAGGATAAAGCGGCGAATTCTGCGTCGATGCATCTATCACGGTTGCCGCGACATTTCCGTTTCCGGTATTGTTGTATATGCCGAGATAATTCGTCCCGGAGTCGAAATAGCAATTCCTCCTCCAAGTCGGGGCATCGACCCATATGATATTATTCATGAAGCCGACCATCGAATCGGTGTCGACGAAATCGGTTGCGACAGCCGTCCCTTTGTAGAACGCCACTTTGTCAGCAACCTCATCCTCGATCACCGATGTCAAGTCAAGCCTCTCCTTGTTTGTGGTGTACGTGATATGATCATCACACCATGTCTTCAGCGCGCTTAGGGATGTCGCCAGGCCGAGCGACTTCAAATACGAATACAACTCGGTCACATCATATACCATCATATTCCTGGCATATGCCGTCACCCCGGAATAATTCGCATTGTAGATATTTGCGTTGTTTATCGGATACGATGCGGAGCTCATCAGCACGTTGTCCTTGATGCAGCTCAGCGTGTATTCGGTGCCGGCGACTGGGGATGACTGCAACGGTCCGCCGTTTCCTCCTCCTTGGAAATACATGTTGACCCACGTGACGTTCTGGTTCGTAGTCGTGTATTTCCACTGACAGCGCATGTAATAAATATGGTCTCTGGCAAGCACCGGGCTGTAATAATAACCAAAAGACCCATATCCTGTGCCTGTGTACCACTGGTCCTTCACATCGTTGCGCGTGATGATGTTGTGCAGCACTATGGATTTTCTAGATACGATGGAATCTGCTAGCATATTATCTCCACACACCCCGTGGTGCTGTTGTACTGCATGTACTGCGATGTCCCGCCGATGTAATATGTCGGCGATTGGATTGACGCGCTGTTCGTCAGCTTCCCGGTCATCGTGTCCCCGGATTTCTTCACATATGTCGATGTGATCGTGTTTCCGGAGCCATCTTGAGTCGCTTTGGTCGCGTTTGTCGCATTGGTGGCCGTTCCGGAAAGGCCGATTATCAGCCCGCCCGCGCTTGATGTCTGAGACAGCGACACCGTCATGCCATTCGCCGACGCTGAGCCTGTCGTGATGACATTGCCCAACTTCGCCGCGGTGACAGCATTCGCGTTGATTTTCGCGGTCGTCACGGCGCCGTCTTTTATTTTGGCGGTCGTGACCGCATTGTCGGCGATCGTGGTCGCGACTGACCAGCCTTTCGCCGAGCTGGCCTCTCCCGTGACATCACCTGTCAGCTTGACGGTCGCCGCGGAAGAGAATTCTCCAGCTTTCGCAGCATTCGCGACATCGTTCACGGTCACGGTTGTGGCTTTGCCATTGTCGTCTGTCAGCTTGACGATGTTCGACGTTTCCCCGCTCGACAGAGAATAAGTCGTGTTGTCGTTCTTGTCAGACGGCATCGTGAACACATACGTCGACCCGCCCGCAGTGAGCTTGTATTTCGCCCCCGCGATCAGCGAAATCTGATTGGAATCGTTTGAATTCACGATGCTGAGGGAGTGAGTATGGCTCGACAATGTCATCTTCTCGGACGTGATGCTTGTGACTCTGCCATATTTGTCGACGGTCATGCTCGGGACATTGAATGAACCCCCGGCCGCCAGTGAGCCATTCGCCGTGTTTGACACAGACACCGAGCCGCTCAGCGCCTCTTCCAGCCCGATTGTGGCGGTGCCGAGCGAATTCCCGCTGGCATCGGTGTTTTCGGTGATGGATATCGGGGATGATGCTTTGATCCTCTTGATTATCGACGCGTAAGAGTCTATCGATTCGTCGAGGCACTTGTATGCCGTCGACCCACCGCGCTTGTTGTACAGATAATTCGCGGCATAGCCATTTATCACCGTGGTGCCGCTGGAATTCGCCAGCAGGTATTTGCCGCTTTCGCCGACCTGAAGCGCCCCATCCGTCCTGATCAGGCTCGACCCGGTGTAGATCCCCGATGAGAATCCTGACGATGCGTTTACCCTGAGCCATGAGTCGCTGACGTCGAACGCGCACTTGCTGTTCATGTAGATGAACTGCGGGGTGACGAGGTTTATGACATCGGACGCGTCATTCGCGACTTTGAGCCTGAGCTCGGTCCCGCCCGCGGCGCCGGATGACAATAGCGTTATCGATGCCGCGTCGCTTGAATCGGTGCTCGATTCGACATATGGGTTCCAGTACAGACCCCCGCCAACCGCGAGATTGGTGATGCTGCTGTCTCTGACGTCGATCCCTTTCGTGTACAGCTTGTTCGCTGCCGCGTCCCAATAGATCTGATTGTTCGCGGCATTCGCCCCTGACGATATCTGAGACGCGGTGAAGTAATTCAGATAAACATTGTTGTCGCTGGCCGGATAAGTCGACATCGACACCCTGCCGGATTTCGTCGGCGCGCAGAATATTCCGCCATACGATGTGTAGTTGCACGTGACGGTGGCATTCGATGCCGAGTTGATCCAAGTGCCTGAGGCATAGTCGGATATCACTCTGCCATTCAGATTCGCCTTTACCGAGCCTGACCCTTCGTTCAGCGTCAGGACGGCGGTTGATGGGTTGTATTTGAAATTCGGGTTTATCACGGGGGTTCCCGCTCTTTCGGCATGGCTGAACCATACCGTTCTGTAGACGTTCGCCGATGCGGTCTCTATCCCGGAATAATTGAACGAGCCATCGCCGGTGAAATATCCTTTCAGCGTGCTGACGTCGGTCTGCAGCGTGGTCACATCCGAATTCTTCGCTAACTTATACAGCCCCGAAGTGGATGATGTGACTTTGGAATCCTCGGTGGAGTTGGCGATCAGCCCAGCGTATGCGTTGCCAGCTGAGTCGACCGCCAGAATCCCATCCTGAGAGCCATCCGCTTTGGCGGCCCTGATGCCGGCAAGCGATGTCAGAGCCGCAGTATTTCCCTGCGCCAATGTGATCATCTTGTCGTTGATGGCCATATTGGTCGTGCTGATGGTCGTGGTTGTGCCATTGACCGTGAGATTTCCCCCGATCGTGACGTTGCCATTGCCATCGACGCTGATGTTGGAGTCGGTCGCTATCGTGTTCCCGGCCGTGGCATACACCAGCTTTTTGGCCGTCATGCCGCTGCCTTTGGCATATGTGGTATCGATTTGATTTCCGTCGGCGTCCCTGGCCGCGAGCGCGGCCGCTATCGGGTTGCCGGATATTTTGGTCACGAATGTGTCTGCCATAAATCATCCTCCAACATTTTTTTGCATAATCCATTGTCGATTCAATGAGATGTCTAATAAATCAATAGTATGATAGCAGATCTGCTTTGAGATCCGCCTTCGCGTGGGTCGTCACGTTGTTGGATGTGATGACCTTGTACGCGCTTGTGAGCGCCGAGCCCGCTTTCGGGTCGTTTGGCATGAAATACAGCGTGCCGCCGCTGGCCGTGAGCGTGTCATATGTCGTGCTGGTTCTGTAGAACCTGATGCCTTCGGACGTGTTGTCGGCCAAATCCCCGGTGTATATCGAATTCAGATTGATCATATCCGAATTCCTCATATTGACGCCATACACCCCATTGGTGTAATACTGGTCGTTCAGCATGGTCAGCGCTCCGGTCAATGTTCCGCCGGACAGCTTCAGATATGTTCCATCATGGTTATGGCCTGAGTCGGCCTTATTCTTCAGCTCAGCCTTCGTCGCATATGTGCTGACGATGTTGTTCCCTGAGCCATCCTGAGCCGCTTTGGTCGCGTTTGCGATCGTGTAGTCGTTCAGAGTGGATGACGTTATGACGTTCTGCCATGAGCCCCATTGCGTCGATGAATTGTCTTCGGTGGCCGAGCCATATCTCAGCTTCATGATGTTCTTGCCGTTCGACAAAAGCATCTGAACCGGATATCCTCCGGACGAATCGGTCCATGGCGTGAATGTCAGCAGCTGCGAGTATGTGCACTCGCTTGAGCCGACCGTGCCGGATGATTTGAACTCCGATTTGACCCAGCTGTTCACTCCCGATTTGAAATATTCGCCAGGAAGCGAATTCACGCTGCGGGTGTCGCTGCCTTTGAGAATCGTCGCATAAGTGGCGTTTGTCGCGTCGGTGGCCGTTCCGGAAAGCCCGATTGACAGCCCGCCTTTGCTGGATGTCTGGGACAATGTGACGGTCAGCCCATCAGATGTGGCCGAGCCTGTCGTGATGACATTGCCAAGCTTCGAAGCGGTGATTTTGCCATCGCCTATCGTGGTCGCGACTGACCAGCCTTTCGTCGAGCTGGCCTCTCCCGTGACATCGCCTGTCAGCTTGACGGTCGCTGCCGATGAGAATTTGTCCGCGCTAGATGCGTTCCCGGTGAGATTCCCAGTGACGTTGCCATAATATACCCCGCCTGAGATATATGATGATTTTCTGTTCGCGATCGTATCGCAGCTGGTATAGAACCAGATGCTGCCATCCGCCGCGATGTATGTGTTTTCTGTATTGCCGATAATGGATTCAGCGGTCTGCAGCGTCGATGCCGATTCGCCTGACCCGATCACCACCGCTCCGCCGCCGCCGATGGAAATGCCATTCCCATATTCGTCGCTGGCGTTGTCGATGAATCTGATCATCGAATACGTGGCTTTCGACCCGGTGTATTTCAGCGCATCGGTGGTTGTGAAAGTCAGCGCACCAGACAGCGTGTCCCCGGATTTCTTGACGTAGTTCGTCGCATTCGCGAAAGTCGACAGGTCATATACCTGGCCGTTTCCGCCCTTGATTCCGAAATCGACACCGTCGCCGGTTATCAGGTCAACATAGCCTTTGCTCGCGTCCGATTGTTTGAACGCAGTCGATGCCAGGCCGCCTGTGAATGTCTTGGAGCCCGATATTGTCTGCGCGGTGTCTTTCGTGACGTATTTGGTTGTTATGGTGTTGCCATCGCCATCCTGAGCCGCTTTGGTCGCATATGGCACCGTGAATGCCGCGGATGTCTGTCCGCCCACAGTCACTGTGATCGCGTTCGATGATGCGGCCAATGATGGGGCTTCCGCGAGATTCGTCGCGGTGGTGGCGGTATCCGCGTTTCCTGTCAGCGACCCTGAGAATTTGGTGGCGCTGACAGTGCCCGGGAACGATGTGTTCCCGCTGCCATCCAGCAATGTCGCAGTCCTGAGGGCATTCGCGAAGCCGAAGCTGCTTCCGCCGCCATTGTATTGCCTGACGTAAATCGGCTCATCGCCATCATCGCAGGTCGCGATCTCAAGCGCGGCGGAATTCGAGGCAGTGCCGACCCCGGCTATTCTCCAGCCATCGTTCGCGCCATTCGACCCATAAACCCCTCTCGGATTAGTGCCTGTGATGGCGCTCGGCGTGTGATCATTGAAATAGATGTTCCCGGTCATCGTCCCGCCCGATTTGTACAGGACGCTTCCGAACTCATTCTGAATCGTGTTCGCCGATTTGGATGTCGTGGTTGTGACATTGCCGGAGCTGTCTGTGGCTGAGGTCGTCTTCAGGAAGTATTCGGCCGTGGTCGCGTTCGCTACGTTGTTCACCGTCTTCTCGAACGATTTGTCGCCGATCGTGAATTTTATATGATTGTTTTCCGCTTCGTCGTTGTTGCTGAGCGTGGCCACATTTGTCGCGCTTGCAGCCGAGCCTGTGATCGACCCGACCGTGAGCACATTCGTCGCGGGATTGTATTGGAAGTTGTCATTGTACACCGGCATGCCTTTCGAGGTGTTGTCGGCGAACCACACGACTCTGTTGGCATTCGCCGTGCCAGAGCCTATCCCCGTGTAATCCAGGCCGCTCGCTGAGCTTATCGTCAATTTCCCGGAGCTTATCGTTCCCCCGGAAGTGCTGATCTTCGAGTTCAGCGCGGTCGCGATTCCCCCGGATGATGCGTAATTCGTGGCCGTGTTGGCCGAAGTCGCGCTTCCGGCCGATGTGGCATATGGTATGGTTATGTATGATGATGTCTTGTCCCCGACTTTCACGGCGACTGTGTTGCCTGATATGGGCAGAGATGGGGCTGCCGCGAGATTGGTCGCGGTCGCGGCCGAATCGGCTTTCAGCGCATTATTCGCCTTCCCATCGGTGAAATATCCTTTGAGTGTGGATATATTGCCCTGGGCTGTCGTCATATCGCTGGCCGTCGCGAAATAGCTCGCGTCCTGGCCATCCAGTTTGTCAGAATCGGTCGCTTTGCCATTGAATGACGTCGCGTAAACCGTCTTGAACGCGTTCGTGGACGTGCCAAGGTCATATTTGTTGTTCGCGGTCGGGGAGATGCTGTTCGTCATCTTGATCGCGTCGGTGATGGTCACTGTCGTTCCGCTTCTGGTCATTCCGGTCGCGGCGACTGTCTTGTTCGTATTGTCCCAAGCGAGAATCGTTCCATCTGCGATATCGCTCGATGGCCTCATCATCAGCTTCCTGAGCTTCGATGTGTCTATCGATGTGACTGCTGTCGCGTCTTTCGCCGGGGCCAATGTCCCTGCGAGGATATCCCCGTTTTTGTCGAAAGCCAATGCGCCGTAATTGGTGCCGTCGTATTTGCTGATCAGCAAGCCCGACCCATCATTCGCGGAAAGAGCCGCGGTGGCGCCGCCGTTCAATGTGATTACCTTGTCTGTGATGCTGAGGTTCTCGACATCGACCTGGTCAGTGGTCCCTCCGAGATGGAGATTGCCTTTGATGGTGACGTCGTTTCCGGATACCTCGATCGTGGACACTGCCGCGGAGTTCGTCCCATTCGAGACCAGAACCTTCCCTGAGGTCCATGTCCCGCTCTTATGGACGTATTCGCTCGATATGTCCTTGCCGTTCTTGTCATATGTGGTGGCGATTCCTTTCCCGGCTATCTGGCTGACATAACCGCTGGAATTGGTCGAGTAAAGGTCGGTACCGCCGACTGTGTATGACGCGGCGTCTATCTTATCGGCGTGGAACAGCGATTTCCCTGAGCTGTTCTCGACATATGCGGTAGCCGTCGGCGAGCCTGATTGGGCTGTGGCCGTGATCTCGAACGCTATCCTCGGGCTCGCGGATTTCCCGGTGGTCAATGACTCGACCAGATGCCCTGTGGCGCCGATGCCTATCGATGCCTTGTTCGCGGATGAGCTCGACCCCTGATATATCGTCAGCGAGTTGGATGCCTCGGTCGAGCTTCCTGATTTCTGGATCACGACCTCCCCATCGAAATCGCCGGATTTCGCCTTTATCCCGCCCGTGGATGACCTTTTGACTATCTTGTCCGCGGTCGCTTCGACTGTAGCGTCCGATGCGGATATCTTGTTGCCGAGCGCGGTGCTTAGCGTGGAGTATGAGTAATTCTTCGATGAATCGCCGAGGTAAGCCGCATATTCCGCGGACCCGGCTTTTCCGGAGGTGTTGTTGGTTATGTCCCCGACAGCATTGACCTGAGCCGCGGTGAGCTTGCTCTGATATGCCAATGAGCCGAGTGACGATTTGAATGTGTTGAAATCGGCTGTCTTATGATACGTGCCGGATATGGAATTGCCATCCGCGTCCTGAGATGCCTTCAACGCGACTATCGTGCCGTCCTCAATCCCGGTCTGAACCGCGGATACGTCGTCTGTCAGCGCGAATGTCCCCGATTTCCCAGGGAACTTCAGCGTGTATGACCTTTCGACGAGCTGGCCGATCTGGATTGACAGAGCGAGATTCGCGGCGTCCGTGGTGGCGGCCGCAGTCGTGTTCTTCCAGAAATTCCACAAACCGCCGTATTCGTAGAAATCGACTTTATTATGATTGGCGTATCCGAAATCAATGGCGTGCTGATAACTCGCCGCAGTCCCTTCGCCTCTGAATTTCTGAGACTGGAAATACGCGTCGCTCGCGGTCCCGGTCTTGATGTAGGGCGCGTTCAGAATGCCGGTCATCGTCCCGCCGGAAAGATACAGAACTTTGCCGAATTCGTTGGCTATCGCGCCATCTGACGTGAATCCTTTCGCGGCATCTGCGGTCGTGGCCGTGTCGGCATTGCCTTTCAGAGTGCCCTGGAAATTCTTGGCATACACATTCGCGAACTTCAGCGTCGCTGAGCCGATGTCGATCGATTCGGTTTTCGATGGGAGTATCTTCCCTGAAGTGGTGATCGCCGATGTGGACACGCTGTCTGACGTGAGTTTGGCGACGGTTATGTCTGTCAGCGTCGTAGCCGCTTTGTTCGTCTTGAATTTGAATGCGGAGCCGTCCCTTTCTATGATCGGCCCGGTCGCGCCTATCGCGAACGTTCCTTTCGTGGTTCCGCTTATGTTCATGTAGTTAGCCATATCAGCGCCTCCTCATCATATAATATGATTATTATATGCATTATTTAATAT
>CAVIKO010000163.1:0-10653 GCA_963643035.1 bacterium | reverse complement strand
GTCCGCAGCATTGCAGACGCCCTCCCAGGTTAATCAATATTGAATTGCTGTTGCTCCATCTCTTGCGGGATACTCTCAATCACTTCCGGGATTGTTACGCTCTGCCGGATCTCCTCCAACTGTGCAATCCACTTGTTAACCTCTATCCGGGTGCTGTCCAGCTTACCCCGTAATAGCTTCAACCGGCTTTCGGCGTTGCTATAGAATTGCTCGACTGCTTCCGCGGTTTCTCTCGCCGTGTCTGCTGTCGCGCCGTATCCCTCCGCGGCTAGTTCTTCCCACGTCCGGCCATCCAGTAAGAAAAGCCCATTCAAGGCTGTCTGTGTGACATCTCTCCAACCTGGCTCCTGTCGGTATAGGCTAATAATCTCTATTGCTGTTGATAGCAGTATATAAGGGTGTTCGCCGTCCTGGATCATTCGCACGAACTCGACTATTAGGTTCTGGGCCCGCTGAAAATCCACCTCTGCCGGCTCTGGATCTTCTACTGGTGGCAAGGTCTGCACCGGGTCCGGCTCTGGCGTCGTCCTCTCGTGTACGCTCTGCATATAATCATCTAATCGGCTCATTTCTGCTTATCCTCCAACGCCAGGCGCGGCTCCTGTACCTCCCACAGTACCGAATAGCGCGGATCATAACGGAAACAATCATAAAATCGTGTGGTTCCGAATCTGTTTTTGAGGCCCTTTATCATGACGCGCCGCGGAATCGCTGTCTTAGCTGCTTCTAGTTCTTTACGCTTCTTAACCTTGTCTTTGTCGCTTTCGAAAATGCCCGATACTTCAACCTGTGTTAGCTGCATACCTAACACGACGTCCGCAGAATATTCTATTTTCCCCGACTGTTTGAACGCTTCAAAATCAATCGGCGCCAGGTAATTCTCCCGGTTAACGGATGAAACAACAAAAACCGGAATATTAAGGTCTCGTGACATTCTCTTAAACTCCGTTATGTTGTCATCTACTATCTGCATATCTGTAGCACGTTTGCCCGCCTGGCTGGCGACATCCGGCACAATTTGCAGATAATCAATAAAGACGACCGGCCGAACATTGTTGCGCTTAACGTAGCGCTCCACGTAGGTCCTTATATACTCCCGGTCGCAATTAAAGTTACCCTCTATTACCGATAAATGAGCCGCCGCTGTATCCCTAAAACTTTTTAATGCCTTTAGGTACGTGTCCTTGTGGGTTACGTCGTTGTCTCTGATTTGCAGACTGGTGGACGCTTTGCGCGGGTCCTCGTCGTATGTTCTCCGTGATAGGCACGTCGTCACGACTTCCAGCCGGGATTGTTCCAGGCTGAAATATAGAACGTCATTTCCGGCGCTGGCGATATTGTCGGCTATCTGCACGCAAAACGTGGTTTTTCCTAGTGATGAAATAGCGCCGATAACATAAAGCCCCGCCCGGAGGCCGCCGGTTATAGCATCGAATGTTTTAAACCCTGTTTTCAGCCGGACCGCGTTAAACTTTTCCAAGTCATCCATGAACGCCGATTCCAGATATTCTGTAATCAGATCGGGCCGGCTCCCGGCCTCTTTAATCATCTTTTCGACTTCCGCAGCGAACGCTTGCCGGTCTTTCTGCAATAGGTCGTTGGCGTCCTCTTTATCCGGGCCGGTATCCCCGGAACCAATAAGAGAAGCCGGCGCAATGTGATATTCAATGTTCAGCCGTTTAGCTGCCATTGCCACCCGGTCCCGCGCATCTCTTCCGGCTTTGTCGTTATCGAACGCAATAACAAGCGGAATCTGTGGCGGGGTTTGTTCCAGGATTTTTATTAGATTCTCAGTGTTTGCCGCGCTGCACGTTGCAATGGCCCTCGCGCCTACTTCGATATAAGACAACGCGGTAAAGAATCCCTCCGTTATGAATACGGGGTCCGTGCCGGTCCATAATTCAAACTGGTTAAATATACCCGGAGTGCTGCCGTGCGGGTTCATGCTCTTATATTTAGGCTCTATGTGAGTATCTATAGCCCTTGCAACGTAGTGCTGCGCGTTTACCGGGCAAATAATGCGCGGCGTGGCGTGTGGCTTTAAGGTGTTCGGCCTCGGATCGGTCCCCCATTCGCCCGGAAATGTTCCCGGATCGGCTGCGGGATCGTAGCCCAGCCGGCAACGTTTAGCCGTTTCTACGCTGATTCCGCGTTTTTTCAGATACTCCAGCGCCTCCGGGTCCTCGATGTGTTCCGCAGCAATTCGGTAATAATCCATATAGTTAGCCATATTTGCCGACTGGCTGCCGTTGCTGATAGGTGCCGTTTTGGCTGGCTTCATTCGGGCCGGTGCTGTGCCGGATGCGCTGCGTGTGCCGGGTCTGTTTGCCGTGTTCGCCGTGTTTCGTGCGTATGGCCCGCGGTCGTTTAGGTCCACGTCAATATGCAGTATCCCGGCCAGATCACTAACAGCTTTGTTGACGTCGGCCGGGCTGTAGATCGGCTTTCCGGCGTCCGTTTCTCCTGTAGGTGATACACACATAACCTTTTCAAGGTAATAGTCAATGACGCTGCCTGTAAACTCACACCCGAAACAATGTAATTGATTCTCGTACCCCTCGCCGGGGTGCGCGTCTGCATATTTCTTGTTGTAGCTTAATCCGTCGCCGTTGCTCCCATGACCGCAGGCACATATATAACTTTCTTCGCCGTTGACCGGCTCCCATGCGTAGCCGCAGATTTCCGCTAAAATGTCCCGCCAATGTTCGCGTATATACGCCATTCCTTCAAGTTTGTTCATACTCTTTTTAGCCTTTCCGGCCCGGTTGCCCGCCGATCTGACCCCCGTTATAATAGGGCCATCAGCAGACAACTAGACCTTTCTTCGCGTGTGTGGTGCTGGTGTTCGCCGTTATCCGTTGGCCCGGATAGCGGCTTTTTTAGTTTCCGTTACTGTAATAAATTGCCTCCCTTCTGCGCTGCGCGCGCTCCCTTGCTTTTTCCGGGTCCTTCTTTCGCTGCGTTCCCCTCGCAGGGCTGCCGCCGTTTTGCTGGACCTTCTGCCGGATCTCATCCCGGAATTCTGGCGACGTCTGCCAGCGGTCCAGGAAGCTATATAGCTGTAATAACGTTGGATCCGTCGTTGTGTATACGGATCGGACCTGCGACGGCCTGTTAAACCTCGCAAACCTCTTACGCATTTCCTCCCGGCGCTCTGGCGTGATCGGCTTATGCTCTGCCATCGTCCCCACCTCCTAGAAAAGCGGGATGTTTTCGGCTTCGATCTGCTCCGCTACCTCCATCCGCAGCGGGTCCCATTCCGGGACGTGCATTGCGTCCAGCACTTCCTGTTTCTTTTCCGGCGTGAGCGCATTGTATGCGTCTATAAATTTCTGCTGTTTTGCCGGTAGTGTGATGCTTGCCATCTTCAAAACCTTTCTATAGGCCGATATGCGGCGCTGCGGGGCCTATTTCCGCGTTTTATGCGCCGGGTGTATGTTTGTGTGTCTAATATGCTAAACCGCCGTATTTGGGCGATTATCGCCGTTTTTCGTGGCCCATCGTCCGCAACAACAACCGCGGACGGGGCCGCCGTTGTCGTCGCTCCTCCGGCTCTGGCACTCCTATAGGTGGAGCTGATGCTGTAGGTCTGTTGTAACTCGCTGCGATGCCACGGCTTGCCGTCTGGCTGGCTCTGTGTGGCCGTCTGGCGTTTGCTGTGGGTATCCGTAGGGCTGACGATCTAAAACGCGTTTACGGGCCGCTGTGGTCTATTCCCCGATCTTTTCGGCCCACTCCCACATAGCAGTATCCGTTTTTGGAACCTCCAAAAGCGCCAGCATTCGCAGTCTAACGGCGCGCGGGGCCGCTTTGAACGCCTCCAGAGCGCGCAGCCCTTCCGCTAGTTCCTCGTCGGTCCATTGGTCTAACGTGTTCATGTCGCTGTGTTCCTCCTGTGAATCCTATAGATAAAAGCTGTGTTAGCATGGCCGTTCTTGCCGTCTGGCGGGCCGTATTTCGGCGCTTGGAGCGCTCCCCGCATAAAAGGACGTATAAAACGTAAAACGCGTCTACGGGGCAATTAGGGCCATTCTGGCGTGTGGTCCAGCTGGTTTTGCCGGGGCATTTTTTTTGAAATGCTATACGGGGGATATTTTGCACACGTAGGTGTTCCGTCGGTCTTGTTTTTTGTGTTTCCAGATTTAGCTAAAACCGGGGGGACCCCCTACGCCCCTACCCGTGTTCCCTTGTCCTCTGCTCGCGTCGTCGCTCGGATCTGTTCCCGGTTGGGTCTTAGGGTCTCCCTAACAAGCGCGTATTTGTACGGCGGCGTACATTGCTTGCCGATTGTCGAGGCCCTTTGAAAATTTGCTCCGTGTGTAAAGTGGCGCTTGACGACGCGGGGTTGCTTGTGTGGGGTCTGGGGCCCCTCCCCCACGCCCGGCGTCGGCTTGCCCCGCCGTCCAGCGCCGTACACGCTCGGAACCGATTTCCACATTGCACTCTATGCCGGACCTGTGGCCGTCGTGGCCCCGTTGCGGAGATTGCCTATAAGGGGACCTACTGCGTGATCTCGTGCGACGTTCTCACGCCCTGCCAGCGTTCCCGGTAGGTGAAGCTGGTGTTGCTGGTGGCTGTGATCGTCGGCGGGTTTTCCGGGGTCATAGTCAAGCATTAGGCCCGGCCCCGTCAAGATGACGGGCCGTAATGCATATAAGACTTATAAAGTCTTATGTCTATTTAAGATTTACCCTATTTTTCCCCGTAAGCAATCGCTTAAAACCCTTTATTTTCAACGTTTTTGGGGATTTTGGGGCCGGGACTTTTTAACGGGTTAACGTAAACCTTTTTAACGGGTTAACGGGAACTTTTTAACGGGTTAACGGGAACTTTTTAACGGGTTAACGTAATATGTTCGATTCGCGTTCGATTCACTCAAGCGGTCAAAAAGCCTTATTTTATGGGCGTTTCCGGGCCTTTTGGCCGCTGATTTTTAATTTTGCCGTTTTACCCAATGTTAAAATCAAACATGAAACATAAAACCTAACACCGGCGGACGTCCTCCCGCAGCGGCTCCCTTATAGATTTCGTAACTGTCAATGAACCCGATGTGCTGCCAGTAAATGAGGCACGTTTCAACCCACTCGCGCCGCCGGTGTTCTTCCATGCTGCTGCTGGAAGTGCCGTTGCAGGACTTCTCCCAGATCTTTTCGAATAGCAAAATGTTGTGATTGTTGCTCTCGCTGTCCGGGTTTTTCTTCTTCTGGCGTCTGTATATATGGACTTCCTTTTGCAGATAGTTTCGTATGGATATCTTCTCAAGGTCCAATTTGCATTGCGTCCAGCCGTCCGGGCCGTTGTCGCTCTGGATGTTCAGCACCTCCGGCTTTGTCTCAATGATTTGTTTTATGGCTGTCGAATATCTGTAATCAATTGGGACGCTGTTGGGATATATGACAAGTTCCTTTTTGCCTCCGCGCGTGATTGTGCCGGTCCGGGCGTGTATATATGGTTCATGTATGGTTAGTTCGCTGGATCCCTTTGGAAGTAACCCGCGTTCCCGGAATTGTTCGGTGATGTCCAGATCAATTCCCAGATATAGAAGCGGCTTTATAGCCTTTTCTAATTCCTTTATCGCGGGACTGTCGGGGTTTACCTCGCGCCGGTCCGGGGCCTGTGCGGCGTAGATGTCAGATAGCGCAATAAAATCACTGCCCCTTAAAAGGTCCGCCGGGATCAACTCCTCGCCGCCCGCGTCGATCGCCTCCAGTTTCTTTCGTGCGCTCTCCGGCAGCTTTGCAAATAATGCATTAACGTAACCCTCTAGCGCGGTGTCCTGAAGCGGCGTCAGCTCGTCCCGGTGCAACACTTCCGGCAATGCCTCCCGGTCCCACTCTGCTGTTAGTGTTATGTATTCTGATGACTTCTTACCGGTTTTGATGACCTCCGGGACCCCTGTTATAACCGGGTCTCCGTCGATGCCGTAGCGCAGCGCGTTGTGTAGTCTGCTAATCGGCTGCCGGAAGGTCCGCGGGGTTACTCTGGCAACTCGCGGCGGTTTCTGCTGGCGTGGCTTGCCTTTGTTCTGTTCGTATATGGTTAGTTCGGCTTTTAAGAACTTGCGGCACTCTTCCGGGGTCCATGATTCACCGGGAAAATAAGTAAGAGTGATGGAATACACGTTCCGCAGCGCTGTCCCTTTTATAGGGTTCGTCACCTCTCCGGCGGCAACCATACGCTTGTATTCTGCCCGCAGCGTTTCATAATTCGCGCGGCAGCTTTCCAGGTAACGAACATTCACGGCTCCCGGTATGACGTCGCGCGGGTCCAAACAATCATCAACAACGGCCTGTTCTATTGCCGGCGTAAACAGCTTTACCTCTTTAAGGTCGGATGTAAGCCGGGGCAACTCCTGCCCTACAATGTAAGCAACGCGCCGCCTCTCCAGTCTGTCGAACTTTTCCCAGCACTTGAAACCGTCCCCGGTTCCCGCCCGGCGTACCTTTTCGGACGCCTTATTAGCTTTGTCGCGCTCTTCTAATAACTGTTCAATGGTCGGGATCTCCGGCGGGATCTCATACACCGGCGCGGTTTTGCTGGCGTCCTTTAGATTGTTTATGTAGTCGTCTAGCGTCATTGCGGCCATTACTTACCTCCTAGCACCTCTACAGCAACGGCCCGCGCTGCGTCCGGGTCCGTAAAGATTTCCGGGTGTTCCTGGACGAATACCCCAAAGCCGTAATCTAAAAATTCCGACATGCTCAAGCCGGTGAGGGTGGCGCCCCGTTTCAGATCAACGTAGTTCCCTAAGGACAGCCGGCCGTTAATGCGCTTATAACTCTTGTCGTCCTCTACGGGTGCCGGTGCTGCTGTGGCTGCCTGGAATGATTGTTGTACCGTCTGCGCTGCCTGTGTGAAGTCTTTTTTCATCGTTGCTACCTCCTATTGTGTGTTGTGTGTGTCACTAATGCTTTGTGTGTTTGTTGTGCTCGCTGTGTTGCCGATGTTATCGGTCATAACTATTCACAAAACAATCATTTTGCGAATAGTTGTAAAAAAACCCGTAAAATCAACGTTTTTTAAGGGTCCGAAAAATTCAAAATTTTATGCATTCCGAAAACTGCATAAAAGGGCCGATTGTCCACGCATGACGGACAAATTCTGCATAAATCGGTTTTTTCCAGTCTCCGGCATGTTACCGGGATAAACACGAAAGCGGGGCTTGTGTCCGTACCCCGTCCGGGTAGAAAAAGGATTGGGCTGCGGTCGTTGGTGGGGCTTTATCTGGAAATACCTATGGGGGCCCCTTGCATTACGTAGTATCGTCACAGGATGGCGCTAACGTGAGTAATTCGCTTTGCGTCGTAATCTAATGACGTTCGTTCGGCCGTCAGCATTACAGAATCTTTCCGTTTCTCTTCCAACGCTTTGAATGCTGCAATGCATGTTAAATGATTGTTCATGCTGTTGCGCGTTCGTTCGTCGCCGTTTCGCCGTCGCTTCGCTAGCGTTTCACCGTTGCCGGATCTTCTGCCACAATGCCAGATAGTCGGCCGCCGGCTTGCTTCGTGGTGCGTACTTGAATAACGATTCGTGCAATACTGCCGCTTCTCTGGCTGCGATTCCTTGCCGGATCTCGCCCAGGTAGGGAAGCCCGGACCCCTGGCACGATGTTTCGATAGTGTCCCGGATTTGTCGGTTCACTGCTGACCGGCCGTCGTATCTGGTGACGATTACCCCGGCGATAGTCAGATTGCGTCCTCTCTGGCTGGCGGTTTGGGTAGCTAGTTCTGCGATATCTCTAACGCCTTGTGCGCTGTTTAGGTCTGTTTCCGTTGGTATCAGCAGATAATCCGCAGCGCATAACGCCGCGTAAACTGTCGCGCCCCATTGCGGCGGCGTGTCTATGATGCAGTAATCATAAGCGCCTTGTATCGGCCTTAATGCTTTCTGTAGGGCCGCTGCGCTTCCTTGTGTGACTTCCAACGCTGCAAGGTCCCGCGATGCTGTCAGAACGTCCACGCCGCCGGCTGTATGCTGTATCACTGCTGCGACGGTCTGGTTCCCCCGCAGCGCTTCCAGCACTCCCGGCTGCGTCGGATCGGCGCCCAGGTTAACCGATAGATTAGCTTGTGGGTCCAGATCGACGGCCAGCGCCCTACAACCATCTTTAACGGCTGCGTGTGCCATCGCTGCGGCTGTCGTGGTCTTTCCGGCCCCGCCTTTGATGGCTGCAATCATGATAGTTTTCATGGCCTTTAATCCTCTCTTATTTTCTCAAGGTCGTAATATCTTGTTCCGGCCGGAAGCCCGGCAGCATGTAACGCTTTCTCAATGGCTGCGGATGGTGGCCGCGTGTCGTCCGTCTCAATGTATCGGCCGCGTTGCTTGTCATCCCTTGTTAGATATATCCTGTACCGGCTCATTGGCTCGCCCTCCTAGGATGTACGGCACGTTCTAACGCATTAGCGTTTGAGAAGTCGTTATAGTCTCGCTGTTGCCGGTCCCTCAGTTCTCCGTAGGTTTCCATGCTATAATCCTTCCGTGCTATAGTCCTTATGTATTTTTTGTATGTGGTCGGCCCCTCTCCGGGCCGGCCTTTTTCAATCCTCCGGCACTAAGTGCAGCAGCACCTTGTTCCCCTCACAGACAAACACTTCGTTACGGTCCGCTTTAGGATCGCAACCGGCATAGTCTCCGCGGCAGTAAAAAAGGTCCTCCGCTTGTTCAATTAAATAATCGACGTCATCTACAAAATGAATAACAACGTCTGCTGTTTCTTCCAGCGGCCCGGATGGAACTTCATAAAAATCATTTTCCCAATCAATCCCATTCCGGCCCGTGATGCTGATTTCTACCATGCGTTTTCCGTCGGTGTATCGCGTCATTATCTTACCTCCTTGTTGTGTTATTGTTCTTTTTCTCTAATCATTATATTAACGTATGAACGACGTTACAAGTGCTATCTATGCCGTGTGTGTGTGTTGTGTATTGTGTGTTCACTGTGCCAAAAAGCGCCCCCGGATCGGGAGCGCCTATAAAGGGTTGCTGTTATCGCGGTGTCAAAAATCAAAGTCTTTTTTTATATCCATGCCGTTATCCGCAAAATATATATTGTCGTAGTCGCTGATGTGGTCGAACATTTGGAAGTATTGCCCTCTTGCGATTGCCAGCGCTCCGGCGATAGCCTCCCGCAACTCTTCCGGGGTTTTCTCAGCGCTATCTGTAACTCTGTTAAGCAAATGCCTATACTCCGACGGCCCGCCGGGAACGATGTAACCTATTTTCGTAGCCGGGATGTAATACGGAGCGCTGACGACCTCCGCAACGACAAACCTATAACGGTCGTAGTTATCAAGGCGGCTTAACTGGTACAATGCACACTTCCAGGAAGCCATTACTGCATCTTTTGCGGCCCATATCTCAAAATTCCCGGAGCGTTCAACGTCGTCGTTCTCGCTATCGTCGTGTAACTCGCTTACGGCTAGAATGTACAAACCTTTAAACATATAAAAATCCTCTCGTGCCGGTTGACGTTGGCCCGTCCTCCGGCTGTGTGTGGTGTCCTATAAGATAATGTTATCCATCATAAGTTCCGCTGTTTCTCTCATGTCGTCGGCTGCTGTCCGCAGCGCAGCGGCCCCATATTCTTCCGCTTCTTCTCGCGTCCTGGCTAACCAGTAGCCGCGAACGTCGCCGGATTTTGCGCCGCAGATCGGCCATCCTTGCCGGCGTTCATACGCTACCATGTCCATTACTTTCCTAGTGGACGTGTGCAGAATGTTAGCCAGGTATGCCGCAGTGACGGCCGCGTCTGGATCGCGTAATAAAAAACTGTGAATGTTGATGTTCATGTTCTCTCTTTCTGGCCCATACTGGGCCGGTATCAATAAATTTTTGCTTTCTGTTCATGTTCTGCATTTCCTCCACTGATTCCATTTGTGTAACTGTTACTGCTCGTTTTCTGATACTGGCGGCCGGCGCTGCTCATGTTCTGCCGCTTTTCGCGTCCAGTATTTCTCCTGTGACGCGCGTACCTTGTCCGGGTTCCGTCTGGCCCATTCTCGCCGGTATTCGTTCCGGGCTTTTCTTGCTTCGTCTGTCATTGTCGTTCACCTCCTTTCTGTTTTTGGTGTAAAATTTGTTCAATACATCGCGGGCGCCTCTGGTGTTTCCGGCGTCCGTGATGCACTTTCCCGTATTACTTGTTTATTAGCAATCTTCTAAAACGTCTCGGATGTATCGCATCGTTGCGGCGATCCTCTCTGCGTATTCCTCTTCTGCCTCGTCCTGTGTAACTTTTCGCAGCTCGTTCATAACAAAGTCAAGCTTTTGGGACCTCTCGCCGTCTTTCTTCATAAGCTCGTCACATATTGCGTCCTCGATCTTTTTTTCGTAATCAGTACGAGCGGCCCCAATGCTGACAAATTCTTCCGCTTCTTCCATGTCCTCCTCATCCCACAACGGAACAATAGATACCATTCCGTCCGTATAGACTAAAAGAACCATCGCGGTCACGTTGTCGAGCTTTGTATCATTGTCAAAAAGGGCTGTAGGATATAGCCAATTCTGAGTCTGCACAAGCTCTTCTAGTGATGCATCGGGAGATTTTACAAAACTCCCACCTCCGACCATGTAGCCAAGAATTGAAACATCGTAGAATTTCATTTTCTGCACCTCCGTGTGCGTGTGTGTGGTGGAACATCTACGTCA
>CAVIKO010000162.1:0-11003 GCA_963643035.1 bacterium | reverse complement strand
ATGTTTTTATATTTAAGAAATAATATACTGAATGATATAAAGGAGGCCGGGAACATATTGCTCCCGGCCATAATGTGCTTATTCTTCAAATTCGCTATCGAAGCTGAATAGAAGATTCCAGTCGACGCGGAGGAAGCGGTATGTCTGCCTTGTATATCTGCTAGAACATTTATATCGGGCAGCGATGCTGTCCAATTCGGCGGCTGTCTCTTGCGAGATTCTGCCGCGTTTGCTGCACTCTGCGGCATTCTCAGCTTTCGCGATGTCATACAACTCACGGTATAAGCCAATGTTCTTGATGGCTTTGCCGCTGATGCTGTTTCTGAAAATGCCATCGCCGGCGATTATGCCGTAGTTGATGAGTGAGACAATCCAGATATACACGCCAGTTTCGTTACATATGTCACGATAGTTTTGTTTTTTCGCGAGCATCGCTTTGACTGTGTTGACTTTGTTTTTCGTCAACGACCCAATCATATTGTCGTTGCGATTAAGCATCGGCTTAAGCGCATTGATGTAATGATGCTCGTATTTCGCGGCTTCTTCCGGAGAGCCGCAGAGCTTCAGGATATGGTATCTGAAATCTTTCGCGTTGCGAAGCGCGTTCACGGTAAACGCGCGCTGCGTCGGACTCTGATGGTCCTTATTGTGTTGATATAACGTATGCTGCGCCATGCGCATCGATACCTGTACCGACTGCCCGACGTATAACACTTCGCGCTTTTTCGTTGTTTTGAGGATGGCGCTCATCATGTAGATGACGATCGTCTCGCTCCCCATCGTCTTCGCGATTTTGCGGGCGTCGTTGTCCAACGATTGCAACGACTTATAAAATGTTTTAGTTTTGACGGCGTTCTTCTCGCCGACATATGACACTTTCATCATGTTTTGTTCCTTTCTTGAGTTTATTCGATCTTCATTGCCTACTTTTCGGATCGATTATAAATCATATAATGACAGATTCCACGCGTTCCCGAAATCCTTGTACTTTCCGTACTTCTCGAAAATCGCGTCGATCTTTTTGATGATCTCATTCGAGTTCTCGTCGGACCAGTAATTGAAAATATCATATAATGGTCCTTCGAAGCTCATCGACATGAAATCTCCGCAGTATTCCAAATACTGCTTTGGGTCGGCTGGGGCGGCGGTGCTGTCCACCGCCAATTCCCCAGTCGGCAAAATATGGAATCGCTTATTGTCAGCGTAGATTGATACGCCGGACTCAGCGCCGATGCTCGCCAGATATTTGGCAGTCTCCTGAGCGCATGATAGTGCATCGTTTTTTCTTCCTTTACTGCTCATATTAAACCCTTTCCACGTCCATAGGCAGAAGATTCGGCGGCCTGTTGAAATGGACGTAAAGCTCATTGAATTCCCCGTCGATTGTGACGGTGAATACGGAGCTCTTGATCGCGAACGCGATGACATACATCTTCCGCTCCGGAAAAATCCAAACATCGCCGTCTTTGGCGATGTTTAGCAGAAGATTGAACGCCGACGCGCGGCCGAACAACGCCGACTCATGATGCAGAAACGCGTTCCATCTCATGCTGCCGGTCGCCGCCTTCTTTTTTATGATGTTCAGCTCTTTGCGCTGCTTTTTCGGCAATTTCCGAAACGCGTTCTCAATCGTGTAAGAACGCTCTTTCAGAGTTTTGCGAAAGGCAACGGCATCGTACTCCTTCTCGATTTCCTCGGTCTGGAGCTCGATGCTCTGCCTCACTTCGGCATAATTGTAATTATATTGAACACTCATTGTTCGTTCAATTCCTTTCTGCGAGACTCATCATCTCCGCGTATTCATCAGCTTTGGCCTCGCGGTTGATGCTGGTGACGACCTTATTATTGACCCATATATCCGGCCATTCGCCAAACGGGTCGATCGCGATTGTCTGCCTCACGATCCATTCGACGTCGTATGCGTCGAAAATATTATTCCTGTCATATCCGCTGGGAAACCAGTGGTCGAGCAGGAATCGTTTTTGGCGCTCATCCAGATAGACGAGCATGTTGCGTTTTCCCATAACGCCCCTTTCCGGCATTGCTGCCTATTTGATTAACTCTTGAATCGCGCCGTTTTCCATGTCCTGGATGTTGTATAAATCGTCCAAGACATCAAACGTCTCTTCAAGATTATGCTTGGCCGTGCTCCATCCTCCGCCATCGGTAATCCAAACGAATTTGAAATTATCGATGTCTTTGGATTCGACAGCAAGCGTCTTATAGCTTCGGGCGGTCTCGTTCAGCTTTGAGCCGCTGCTGCTATAGAAGTTGCATTCCAATGCGCAAATGACGTTGGATGCTCCTGTGAAGACGAAATCGAATCGTTTCTCGGTTTTGTCCTGATTGCTGATGGACGATAGGTCGATGTTGAATTTGCTCTCCACTTCGGATTTGTACATCTCCTTGAAGTAGTTCACATCTTTGGCCAGCCCCGCTTTCGCGAGGTATGACTCAACCAAGTCTTCCATCGCATCGCCGGTTCTGTTTTTCCGGCCATTCGTGTCCATGCCGGCCTCGATGCCAGTCGCATAGTCAACGATGCTGCCGGAGATGTGATTCTGAAGCAGGTCAAACAAACCGGTGTTTCGCATAAACAGAACATAATCATCCATGGGCTGATTCATTTTATTGAAATCATATTCACATGTATGACCAGCGTCCGTTATTACGATTCTCCGCTCTCGTTTGGCCAATAGAATCGGAATGGCTTTAAGCGCGTCAGGATGCTGGCTTATGACGTTTCTGAATTCGCATTCGATGTTCGGCGAGCCAATCAATGAGTTGAGATAACCCAACTCATTTTTTAGTTTGTCGACGTTCGAATGCACCTTCGGAAAATCGGTGTACCAGTTCCATGTCGCAAGGCTGTTCCTCATCGTCATCAGCCAAGAATCAAAAGCTCTTTCCATCTTTCTTCTTGGCGTCTGTCGCGTAGCTCGTGATCAGAACCTCCTCCACGTTGCCGCGGCCAGTTCCTTTCGAGTTGATACTGCGCCTCGCGTCGACGACATGGATGTCGTATCCCGCGTATAGCTCTTGGATATACGCGGTGTTGTGATTGCTGAGCATCACATATGCGCCTTTGTCAGCCAACGCTTTGAATGTGTCGGCGACTCGCTTTTGTTCATCCTTCCCAAATGAGTTCTTCGTATATGACACGAATGAGTTCTTATCCTCCCATGTGTCATACGGCGGGTCGAGGTACACGAAATCGCCGGCTTTAGCGTTTGCGACAGCATCGGCGAAATCGCCGTTCATGATCTCGGCGTTCGCTGTCGTGAAGTAATTCACGATCTCGTCGAGATTCTCTTTATCGTAGCAGTTGACGGTCTTCTTTTTCCCGGATGGGGTTGAGAAATACCCACTGCCATTTACGCGATACAGCCCGTTGAAGCATGACTTGTTCAGATAAATCATGCGGGCCGCTTTCTCGTAATCAGCGAGATCGGCATATCCGGGGTCTCTGTCCATCGCCCGGATTTTGTAATATTGCTCTTCAGAGTGATTGTTCTGATACTCGTTGAGCTTTTCGATGAGCTTATCGACGGTGTGCTTATCGGTGAAGCATCTGTATGTCGTGATGAGCTCTGAATTGAAGTCATTGATGGTGAAATCCTTTGGAGCGATGTTGAACAGCAATGCTCCTCCGCCAACGAATGGCTCATAATAATGGTTGTATTCGGATGGCATCAGCTCTTTTATTTTGTCAAGAAGCTGTGCTTTCCCTCCTACCCATTTGACGAATGGTCGCATATTTATATTTTCCTCCTATTCAATACATGGTGGAGCCGCAGGGAATCGAACCCTGGTCCGACGCAATTAATCATGCGCAATAATCCACAGTGATTCGCTTGATTGAATCCGCCATGACAGTGAGCCAAGCCGCTCTTATCATGCGTTCGTCATTCGCGACGACTGCTACGATGTCTTGATGTTTCCATGCCGAGCCATCGACCTCGGTGGTTCATAGAAATCCCGTTCGTTATACTCAATCGCCCCCGACGGAAGGGAGCTGGGCGATTGAGCCATCGGCCTGAAGAAACTCAGGCAGCGACCGCGACGCGACGGGCGCGAACGCGGCTGATGGTGGTGCTCAGATTATGTCTGGCGTTTATTTTTGTTTGGCGATTAGGTCGCCGCTCCCACTGTAGCGCAAGCCGCTTTGCGCCGTCAATACCATGTCGGCCCCATGATAAAAAGAAAGATTGAAAGCCATCCCTCTCAATCTTTCATGATTATATTATATAATATAACGCGGTTTTGCCATCAATTTGTCGTCAGCAAAACATATGGGTATTTCAGCGCGATGTCGTCATACCCGATGTTTATCCTATGCGCCAGGATGTCCGATACGATCATGACGGGTGATATTCCATCGATCGCGAACAATATCATTTTCCCAGGCGCGGCATCGGAGACCGTCGCCGATATGATTTTCATGTCTTTCGCGCTTGCGCCATGCTTCGCGATGTAATGCCGCATTATCGGCACTATCGTGCTGTCGTGGATTTTGCGCAGATATGCCATATCCCGAGACGACCCGGATGTTACGCCATATTCGCTTGCCGAGAATCCGGATATCGAGAAATCGGTTATGTCCGTCCCGGCGAGATACGCGCCATATATCCTCTCGATGACCGTCTCATTCAAGGCCATCAGCTCGGTTGTGCTCAGCCCATTGATTTGCTCAAGCATCCCGTAGTATGCCGTGTTTTTGCCTTTCAGCCCGGAGAACGCGTCGCTGATCTTGGTTGAGTATGACGATGTCAGCGTCGAGATGTCGTTGGTCTGCGTGGAGTCATTCTCAATCAGGTCGAGAAGATACTCATACAGCAGAATCTCGCAGGCGAGCCGCTCATCGTCGGCCAAGCTCGATGACGCATATGCTTTCCTGACAGCCGCCTTAATTGAGTAGTTACTGATCATCGACGATTATCCCCCTGGCGACTTTCCGCTTCATCATGTCTTTCAGCAGCGCCTCGTCGCGGTTGCCTCTCAGCATGAAGTCGTCTCCGACCGCTTTTCGGAAATCGCAGCAGTCGGACATCATCGAGTCGGCTATGGCTCTGGCCGAGTTTTTCAACGATTCGGCCGATTCTCTCATCTTTCCCATATCACTTGCCTCTCTGGCGTCTGAACTCCGCCACGAATGCGCGTTCGGCTTCCTTCGGAGACGCGTTGCTGAACATCAGCTTTATCGCATCATCGCCGCCGTCTTCCATTCGCCATTCGAATCCCGGGTCGGATGCGACGACATGCCCGACTTTATCCTTGAAATGAGCGTCATAGTCTTTCCTGTAATCCTCGGCGGTGAAATAATCGCCTTCGCCATGGTACATATACCCGACCAGGAAATCTATCAGATTCGATTTTATCCCGGCCGCGGCGTCGTCGTATTCGGCATCAGCGTCTTTCTTCGATTGCTTGGCGGCGCCGCTGCTGATGACTGTCGTTGAGCGTATCTTTTGCGCGGCGAGCAGCGATTCCGCGCGCGATATCGCGTCGGATTTGGCTTCCGCGTCAGTGCCGTAATATGAGTATCTCCCGATTTTCAGAAATGGGTTGTCGTTGGCGACCTTTTCGGAAATCGCCTCAGCATCCCCGCTTTTCAGCAGCGATGAGCCAGTCGCGTCGGAAGATGCCGCATATGATGCCAAAGACCTTCTTTGAAGTACCGTCTCGGTCATATCCAGGCAATCGATGCTGGCATTCTCGGCGTTGTCTGCCGAATCGTCGGCATACAGCGGGGCGATGTTGTGCTCCAGGCCATACAGATGGGCATCCATCTCGCATTCATTTGCGATCAGCCCGGTGAAGGTCTTCGATGAGCATGACGAGAACATCGACGATATTATATCGATTATCGCGGTTTTCAGCGTCATGGCCATCTTGCCTGACATGACTCGCTGGCTTCCCATGATGCCGTTGTATTTGCATTGATTCGCTTTCTCGAATGCGGCTCGGATATTGCCGATTGTCTGCGCGTCGTTGCCGATGCTCAGGGCCGCGATTGCCGAATTGAGCTCTTTCGAGTCTATCGTTGAGTATATCGAATGCGAATATGACGCGACGTAATACGTGAGCTTGCTTTTCACGCCATCGTCGGCAAGCGTCTTGACGCCGATGATCTTGGCGTTGCTTCTGTCGATGGCTCGGTCGATGCTGCCATAATACTCGGTCATCAGAGATATCCAATCCCTGAGGGTGATCATCTTCAGAGTCGACCTCGTCACGTCGCTCAGCGATGGTATGTACATGAATCGATAATACGCGCCGTCTATGCGAATCCATCCGGTCAGCATGCTCGTCAAAGATGCTCTGGCCGCAGCCAGCTGCTTCCTGGTCAGATTCAGCTTCAGCGCCGAATCAGCCTTGCGGGCGTTCGATGGGTCGATAGACGTTGCCGCGCCTGAATTGAGGACTGCTTTGTTGAATATGCGGGCGAACGTCACATCGTTCGCGGTCTTCACCGTCATCGCGATGTCGAACCAATTCTCCGCAATCGCGGCGCGCCTCAATTTGCCGCGCATGGCTTTTGCCAATGCGGCATTCGCGTTTGCGTCCAAGTCAATGGCTTTGTCGGAATCGAATATCGTCACGGTCGCGCATGAATTCGTGGCAGGGAATGCCGCGGATGCCATTCCGAAGCATTCGAGGATATCGCGTCTGGCGACGCTGATCTCGCCGGTGCCGAATCCTTTCGATATGAGCCATGCCGCGAGCTCTTCTTTGATGTCATCGGGGATTTTGCCGTCTGTTATCGTGGTATGCGAATTGGAGTCAGACGGGAATATCCCATCGCTTGTGACCACGCCGTCCTCGCTTACCGAAATCGATGGCATCCGCAGCCCGGCATAGGCCGACAATGCGTCTTCCCCAGTCGATGTGCCGGTCACGCTCCTCAGCGAATACGCTATTTTGGTGATCGGCGTCATGCGCTTTTTGGTGCACTCCACGGCCTCGTTCCAATCGATTGCCGAGCAATATGCCGACAGCGTGCTTGCGTCGAAATACCCGCCGTCTTTGATGAATCCGGCCGACAGGTCGATTTTCCCGCCGATTGCGTTGTAGAATTTCGTCGATATATTCGCCCAGAGCGCGTTCAGATCGCCGGCCGCGCCGAACGTCTGAGAGCATTTCGCCAAAGTCAGTATGTCGATGACGAACTGAGCGTAATTGTCAGCGGTCTTCGGGATGTATGAGTCAAGCACGTCCATCGCCTCTAACGACGCCGTTTTCAGATAGTCTCTGCTATGCCCGGACATCTCATTGGTTGGCTGCCTCGTCATATGCATCGCCATCATGAACGCCAGCGCGGAGATGCATGCATCGTCATTCGTTATGTCGCTGACGCCATCGAAGATCTGCAGAAAGCTTTTTATGTTCAGCAGCCCATGCGTCGTCACGGTGTGCGTCCCATACGCATGCTCCGTCTCGCATATTATCAGCCTGTTCATCGCGGTTCGCATCAGCGTCTCGTCGATTCTGCAATTCGGGTCGACTTTGTACCCGGTTGTGATTTCGCCGCTGCTTATCTTGAATTCGGTCGATAGATCGGAAATGGCGGTCCATGTCGGCTCAATCACCGTCACAGGGAGCTTCGCGCCAATAGTCATCCTCTCATGCTCGCCGGTCATCTGATACGCCATGACCCATTTGTTGTTCGGCTCGGCGGTCGTCGATGGCTCGATGAAATACTCGCTGGATTCGCCATTGGCCACTGCGGTGACATCGGTCAGCGCCGAATCCTTGGCGATGTCGCGGATGTATTTATGATATTGCATGAATGGGCTGTCATATGGCTCAAGCATGTATACTGTTTTGCCGATATATTCGTCGCGATACGCATAGTACCCGCCATTCGCGGCGCTTTCCCCTTCGATGTCTCTCTTCGTTTTCTGCAGCTGATATCGCTTCAGCACGTATATCCTTCCGATTTCGGCATCGCCATCCATCAGCCTGTAATACGCGCGCGAATAGTTGTCCGCATCTTCCGGCTCGATGTCGATTGTCGCATCGCTCGTTATGGCTTTCATCGATGTTGCATCGATCGCCCCGCCGAACAGAGCGGTCACCGATTCGGACGTCGAATCTTCCGGGCCGGCCTTGGCGATGCGGAAATCTGCCAGATTCCCGGCATCATCGCGGATGCCTGTTACATTATAATAATATGAGCCGCGGATAACCCCGAAATACGGATAGAAGCTTATCCCGCCGAATGCCTTTTTGAGATAGCATTCGTAATCCAGTATGTACGCGATCTGGCCATCGATCGCTGCGATCCCGTCTTTGATGCCGATATGCTGGCCATCATGCGGGGCCAGTTTGGTCAGATCGGCAAGCTGCTCCGGGTTGTTCACGACGCTCAGCGTCGGGTCATTCATATACAGCTCGACTTCCGCCGAATCGGATACCTCCGTTCCCGCATCGTCGAACAGCTTGAATGTCGCGCGATACGCGGTCGCGGCGGCCGGCATCATCATCGGCGAGTATCTTCTGTTGGCGCTTATCGCGTCATTCTCGGTCTTCTTCGCGAAATAATCGGCGAATGTCGTGATGGGGATGTCGTGGATGAATACCTTGTCATTTGCCATATCAGCGCCTCCTTGATGATTCAATCGTAGATTTCCGCCGTGACCTGAATCTCGGTCCTCGGCTCGAATGAGTAATGTTTCTCAGCCACTATCCTCGTGACGTGCTTGTCGTCTGAGTATATGACCTCGTGCATCGCGTCCAGAACGAATTTTATGTAATTGTCCACATCGCCGATTCTGGCGGTGGGCTTTATCTTTCCGATGTCTTTCAGATATGCGTCGATCAGCGTGTCCGATTTCGGTATCGCGACGTAGAAATCGATTTTCATCGTTATGTAATACTCATGCTCGATTCTCTTCGGAGCCACGGGATTCGCCTCATCGTCGAATATCCTTTTCATCTCGCCGAACCATTCCTCGGTGACCTGATGCTTGCATTGGTTCCGGAAATCGGTCTCGGCTTTCGCGTCCGGATTGTAGAATCCTTGGCGGCCCATCCTCGGCCTTGACAGCGGAATCGGCTCGCCGCGGACGACGAAGCTCGACGCCAGCGTTTTCACGGGCGCGCCGTCCCGATGCGGATTGCCGCTTTTCTCCAGCGCTTTGGCTATCTGCCCTGATTCGGCTTTGGCGTATGCCTTGGCTTTCATGTCTTTCAGATAGCTGTAATCCTTCTCTTTTTTTCGCATATCGATTCTCCTTTCGATGATAATTGATTGTTGAAAACGGGGTTTCGCCTAAAATCGCGCAAAAAAACAACATCTCGCGATGCTGTTTTTTTAAGCGGCGACCGGCTGAAAGGAGAATAAAAGACCGGCCGCCGCCATAATTGATTGTTGTGTTCGCAAGGGGCTCATTTGACCTTTCTGAGCCATGTCGCCCCAGACGACGCGGACTTGTTCCCGAATCGGGATTTCTTCTGCTGCCCGCTGTACATCTTATGCGCTCGCTTCTGCTCAGACGAATAGTCGTTCCACGCCCCGCCGAGGCTTTCGTCGGTCGTGACCCTGTTCATCATGTTGAGCCAATATTCGTTCAGCGCATCGCCATCGTCGGTTTTGTCGATGGCGTGGAAGCCGGACAGGCTGTTCAGGAACGATGTGTAATTCGGGTTCGCCGACAGGAAGCTGATTCGCTTCGTCATCGCGAGATATGGATACAGATCCGCCAATGTGAATGAGCCGGCAATCGCCCTCGGAAGGCCGTCTTTCGTCCACAGCCCTTGGTTTCCGCCGCGGGTCCATGTGAAATCGGACATTATCGCAAGGTCGGATGTGAAGAACCCCGGGATGTCCGCTCTGACGAAGAACGGGCTGACATACCCATTGTCGGCCGCCTGCCTTGGCATCGCATAGCAAAGCAGTGACAGGAACGGCACCATGACGTAATGATATATGCTCAATGGGTCGCCATATGGGCTGATGAACTCGAAATTTATCGAAATCGTTTTCGAGAAGCCCGAGTCGCTCCACAATTCCGGGTATACGACTTTCATGCCGTTAGTTGTGGCGAATGATTGTATCAGCGCGCCGGAATCCTGCTGCGACAAGAACTGGTTCGTGTCCATAACAAGACCTACCGCGGCTTTCAATAATTTGGTATACCATTTCTGGCCGCTGCTGAATCCATTCACCGTATTTGAGAACGTGTCGGCGACAAGGTTTTTCATGTTCATCGCAACGCCACCCGCTATCGCCGCGGTTCTGGCCGCGGTTCTAGATCCGCCGGCGGTTCCCATCCCGGTTATGTAGTTTATCTGCTGATATGTCTCAGACGCGTCATTCACCTGGCTCATCAGAGAGTTCCCGAAAGTAGTCAGCGATGAGTTAATCGATTCGGTTGCAGCTCCGGCCGGGTTCACCATGAAGCTGAGGGGATGCTGATATTGAGACAGCAGCGTCTGATTCGTGTCTTTGGAGAAGAAGCTGAACAAGCTGTAGGAGCCGTCGGTTTCTTTGCTGAGCCCCATCTTCACCCACACCGTGTTCAACATGGTCTCAAGATATCTGTAGTATTCCTCATAGTCCTGCTTGAATGTGTAATATCTGCGGTCGGCTTTGGCGAATGCGCCGCTGAGGCCGTTGTTGACCAGATATGAGATCATCGAGTCGGCCGTCGTCGTCATGTGAAGCTGGTCGTCGCTTGTTTTCTGCAGGTATATTGAGCCGTTGTATTTCGGGAATCCCGGGACGAGCGTCATGAAATTCGCGTCCTTCAGGAAGCTGTTCGATATCGCCCTGTTCTTCGGGTCGGCGATGTTCGTGAACATCGGCGGCACTCCGAGAACCATGTTGCCATACAGATTCTCGGAATTCGTCCCGGAATCGAGCGGCGTGCTGTCGGCGAAATGAACCGAGTATTGGCTCGAACTCGATGACGAATTCAATATGGCGGTCAATAAGCCGGACGTCCAGCTCTTGGCCATCAGATCGCCGAAAGACGTGTTGTCCACGCCATTGGTGTATG
>CAVIKO010000161.1:0-11305 GCA_963643035.1 bacterium | reverse complement strand
AAAAAAAGAACAAGCTCGAAACTTGTTCTTTTTTGATGTTTATTTTCCGGACAGAAGCCTGTCGAGCTCATCGTCGCTCGCGTTCGCGAACTGCTTCTTCGGCTCTTCATGCTTCGCGGCTTCCCTGACGGCTTCGACCGTGACCGGCTCGATCTTCGGCTGAGGCTTCTCCTCGGGGATGTCCTCGCGCTCCAATCTGGCTTTCGCTTCGGCGATCGCCTTCTGGATCTCGGCCTCGTCGTCATCATCGTCTTTGGCTTTCTTCGCCTTTTTCGTTTTCTTCGTTTTCACGATTGTGTCCTGGTCGCCCTTGCCGCCATCGAGCTCAGCGCTCAATGCTGATTTGGTTGAGGAGTCGGCCGTCTCGGCGATGCCGGAAACGACTTTGGCGGTTCCTCTTCCGAGTCTGCGAATGATTCTGATGATGTCTCCGATCACGACCGCGCCGACATACAGCGCAAGCAGGTCGAATAGGATCAGCATCAGGAACAGGATGACATAGACTGACCACACCGTCATCTGCGGGAAGATGTACTTCTCGTAATCGATGCTGCCGTCGGCGGTTACCCAGTTTTCCATCTGACATCCGTATATTTTGCTGACATATTCGTTGATTGGGTCAAGAACCCTGATCGCGGTGACCGTGATGGCGACCGCCAAGAACACGATGACCAGGAAACCGAACACGCGAAGTATCTCATTGACGACGTCTTTCGCGCGGGCCCTGTTGAGAGCGTCGAGCTCATCCCATGTCATATCGGAATGCGATTGGGCTTTCTTCTCGAGCTCATAAAGGCTGAACGACTGCTGATTTGCGCTTTTCGCGATTTTCTCTTTTTCACGCTGAGCGCGCTTTTCTTTCATTTTCTCGAACATATTTGCTCCTTTCGTCCGGCGGTATGCCGTTCGATAATGCATTGTTGCCGTGTTTTATATTTATTTGCAAAAAAATAAAAAAAGACGAGTATTCCGCTCGTCTTTTTTGGTCTACCATATATCGTCGGCGCAGGCACTATCCGAATCGTTTTTCACCGATTCGTTGATGTCTGCCATGAACATATCGGCATCGAACCTATTCGAATGCCAGTCCACCGGGCGATGATCGACGTTGAAGCTGAACGTTATCTCGAATCTATCGCGATGCGAGCGCTCATAGATTCTGAACGGTCCGCCGATGATGAAATAACCATAATCGTACATTCCTTTCATATGCATCCTTTCATGCGTCGGCATCGGGACGGGTATTTAGCTCGTCTTTGACTTCCTGAAGCTTATCAGATATCGTCTTCCGTTCGCTTGGCGTTTGGCATAGCGAATAGTATTTCTTCAGCAGCTTCTCATATCTGCGGAGAGTCGACGATTTGCAATCGACGATTTTTACCATGTTCTTCGAGATGTTGTCTCTCATGTAACCGGCCTCCGGTAGGTCTGAGAAGTATTCTGAAACGCTTTTTGAGTTTTTGATTTTCTGTTGCAGCTTCTTCTGCGACTTAACCATTTCAGACCATTTCTTATGCATGATTCTCCTCCTAAATCTTATCGCCCGTTAGCAATATCCACGCTTTCACGTTGTCTGGCAAGGCGTCCGTTATCATTTTCCATGCCCCTTTGTTGAATGACGCGGCGCACTCCATGGGGACGGCTGGCATGTCTTCCGTCCTCATCATCAGCCTATCGTAGGTGATGACTTTGTCCGAGTCAAATCTTTGCCGCTTGGTTTCGGCATAGATCGATATCGCCCCGCCCTTACTTGTGCAAGCCGGCGCGGATATCCATATGTCGAATGACCCGATCTTGACGTTTCCGCGCTGGATGTCGCTGAACTCGTATCTTTCAGGCATGTATCCATGCGCGGCGAATTCGTCATAGATGTCGGCCAGCATATTCACCGCAGCGTCGAATGCCGTCTTGCTGCGGCGAAGATCGGAAATCGTTATCTTGAATTGATATGGCACATTTCTTCGGATGTCATCCAGATAATGGTCGACTTTGTCGACCAGTTCCTCCGATATGATATACGTGTTGGCGCTAGTCATGTTCGTTCTCCTTTCATTTCAAATCATATAGGCCATTCAGGCTCAGCCATGCCAGACACGCCGGGTCGATCGCGTCGATGACCTCATGCGTCTCGGCGATGCCAGGATTGAGCTCGATGGTCATGAATTTATATAAGCTCGGCGAATCCTCGCCGACGTCATACAGCGTGAAGAACATCGTCGAGCCGGCATTCGCATCATGGCTGCTCAGATATTCCCTGAAATCGGCATCGAGCTCGAATCCTCCGATGCCTAAGCCGGCGCTGAATCCGGTGTCCGAATCCTTTGCGGTTATAAGCTGGGTGAACATCGTCGGGCCAAACGCGCTGTCATGTTCCTTGCCTATTTCCATAAGCATGCCGATAATCGCCGATAGCGCATCGACAAGCACTTGTTTGTCACATGGGTTCACTGGGTATCTGATGATGTGATTCCCAACGCCCTCAGTCGGATTGCGTTTGAGCAATTCGTTTAAGATATTTGAGTATTCCTCTTTTGTTCTCATATATTGCCTTCCTTTCCAATGGTTATGCCGTTCAGGCCGAACCAGGCCTTGATTGTGTCGCGGTTCGCCATTTGCTCAAGAATATCGTTGAATTTCGTCATCGGCATCTTGCAGTAGCCGGTGTACGCCAGGTCGTCTATATCCGCCCATACGCCGAACACTATCTGCTCCGGCGATGAGTTGTCGTTATCATCATCTGATTTATCGATGACATTCAAGCAGATATATGCATAAGACCCGCATTTGGGATTGCCGAGCTCAAGCCTCCAAACAGGCTCATGCCCGATGTATACCGTGTCAGGCAGCCGCCCGATGATCGCATTGGTTTCCATATCTTCGATGATCCGAAGAATGAACGCATCCAATATGTCTTTTGCCTGGCTATCACCAACATCGCCGTCGCGCATGCGCTCAAGGTCAGCGCTGACGGCTTTCAGTTCTTCATCGTTCAGCATATTCCGTTCAATGCCAGCAATGCCGGCACCCTCGATGATGGATCGCATCTGCCCACGAATTCGAGCATGCTTTCCTTTGATTCGAACATAATCGAATGCCACGAGTATTTGTCGCGTTTGGAATACAATCGGTCGGTGTCTTTGTATAAGATGAACCAATGTGCCACGGCGTTGGACGAGTCATACCCGAGAGCGGCTTTTCTGAACCAATGCGCCACGGTGTTGGACGAGTCATACCCGAGAGCGGCTTCTCCGAACGCGATGATCAGTGAAGTCGAATCGTCGAGAAAAGCGACCCGATTGTCTGGGCTGAATCTCTCATAGCATTCCGGGACTTTATGCATATCCGTCCATCGATTCAACCCATCGAGAATGTCGTGGCGCGATTCGGTTGTGCATCTCGCGAAATCGAAATTCGCGAACAGCCTCGTCAGATACTTGATTTCGTCATCCGTTGGGGTTTGAGCGCGTCTGTTGCGCGTCTTGTCGTCGAATCGATTCGCCGGAAACATCGGGCTGATTGATGTGTTGATGTTCGAAGGGCTGTCCGCGACCACGCCATCCGCCGCGAATTGAACGAAGCTGTTCATCGCCCATCCATTGATCATGTTGATTGTGTCTATGTTTCCGGGGAATAAATCACCCGTGGGCCTGACGCAATTGTTGAGCGTGCACCATGAATCGATGAATTCGACATACGCTCCGGCGTACACGCCTTCATCGATGGTGCCGTCGGACATCTCGTTATGGTATCTGGTGGACCATCTGTTGATGATGCGCCAGGAGAATCTCTGATTGTTGGTTGAATCGGACATGGCATCCGCGTTCATGGAAGCCATGAATGAATCGATTTCGGAATACAGTTTTCTAAGGTCGTCTTTCATAACTTCTCTCCTTTCAGCAGGAACCCGATGTTGAGCGGGTACATCAGAAACATTCTCTGGTTCAGCTCATTGAACTGGGCTTTCGTGACAATCGGCTTGTGCTGAATCAAATCGCCGGCGATCGTCACTTCGTTTCTGATGTATTGCTCTATCGGGAATGCCAAGCCGTAATTCTTTCGAACACGCTCGGCGTTCGCTTTGACGGCATCGGATGCCATCATCGCGTCGTTGGGGTAAATCATGTAAGTCTTGTCGACGAGCTTTCCATCGCCGACCAATCTCGATATGATTTTCGCCGCTTTCTTATATCCATACCCATCGATGCCATCGATGCCGTATAGCTCGTTTCCGGCGATTGCGATAATCAGTCCGAGCAGGTTCCCGCCGAACGGGTGCGCCTGCTTGGTGAGATACTCGATGACATTGCTTTCGGCGATCAGCTTCGTCGATGCGCCTTTGATGTCGAGCGCGAAGGTTCGGTTATTCAGGGTCTGGAACAATATCGGGTCATCGGACATCAGTATGTTGATGTCGTTCTGATTGACTTTCTTCCTGACGATGTAATTGATATAGCAGAACTCATCGAGCTTCGAGCTGTCGACGAATATCGCGTGCGGCAGATATTTGCATATCGTGGCGAATTGCTTCACCGCGCTTCTGCATATATTGTCGATATTCTCATATTCGCCTTTGTCGTCGAAGTATTTGTCGTAGTAGTGTTTCTTATATCCGGGGTCGGCCGCAAGCATCTCATCGCATTTGCCGGTGCTGTAAACGACGTAGAACGTCGAGTACTTTCCGGATTTGTACAGATAGTTGCGGAAGAACCCGATCAGATTCACCAGGCATGACGTCATATCCTCAACAGCTATCCGCTGCTCGGAGACGATGCTGTTGACATCGGTGCGATACGCTTTCCTCAGGATCGATTTCAAATCGATGATGACGTTCACGTTGTCGGAGTATTTGACGTTCGTAAGGATCGGCTTCAATAGCCGGTCCAATGTTTCGTATTTGATGTTTGCCTCAAACATTGCTCCTATCATACTGAGCCTCCTTTAAATAAACAAAAGCGGATTGCGGAAAGCACAATCCGTTTATAATGAATTATTCGCGACGATATTTTGTTTAAGACAGCGTCTCCCATCTTGAGAGTCTGTCATCTTTGTCGAAATATGTTTTGACTCGTTTGGTCACGACGTTGAATCCGCCGCGCTCGACGATGAATATCATCGAGCCGTCCGAATCGACGGTGTAATTCTTCGGCATGAATGGGACGTTCGGCGAAAGGGTTTCGATCACCTCGCCTCGCGACATGCCGATTTCAAGCGTTGCAGTGGCCTCCGACACGCGTTTCGCATCGGATGCCGAGCCGATCAGCCATATGAAGAGAACAATCATCGCGACGATCATAATCGCGAACATTATCCAGCAGAACACGAGCGCGCCATCCGCGCTCGGATCATATGAGGCTTCCAATGTCAGCATATGACTTTGCGGCATTTGTTGCCGAGATTGAACAGCACGCTTTTGCCATCGCATTCATATAAGAACACGATGTCTTGGCCGGCCGCCGAGTCAATCACCCACAAATCGGTGATGCTCGGCCAGACTTTGGATACGAAATCGGCCAGTCCGGACTTAGCGGCGAGAAGAAGCTCGACTTTCGTCTCGGCCTCTTCGTCTTTGAATTGAGAGCTTCCGCTGGAGATCGCTCTCTCAACGGTCTCCCCCGCTCTCGCGGTTATCTTCAGAAAATCATTTATCTCATTTGGCGTCATCGTCATCACCTCCGATATAGTATTGCTTGAGCGCGTCAATTAATTGTTGGTCCTCAACATAATACAGCGCGGGGTCGCGGATGACGTTGCCGATGAGCTGCCCCAATCTGAGGTCGGGGTTATTGCTCCAGATCATCTGCAGCTGAGCCAATAAACTTGGGATTCTTTTTGGGTCCCTCATATAATTCCTCCTTAAAATGTCTTGTATGTTATTTTCCAATTCACATTGGCGTATTTGTATTCCCAGATGAAGACGCTGCCGGTCTCCACCCATTTATATTCGTTTTCCGCAACATATTCGGACTGCAGCCATTTCTTGGTGAGTTTGATCGAGATGGCATTCACCTCCTCTTTGTATTGCAGAACGGTTTTGTACGGAAACGTCTGATCTCCCGGATTGTCGTAGCTAAGCTCATCCGGAGTGAAGCATGCGACAGATTTGTCGCCGCGACAGACCTCAATCGATTTGGCATCATCCTTCCATTCGGAAGCGACGCTGCCGCAACCGGTCAGAGCCATCATCGGCAAGAGAGCGATAAGCCCGAATAATTTATTTTTTCTCATATTTCAAATAATCCTTTCTATGACCTGGGTCATAATTCAAATCGACGCCGCGCAATGCGCAATACGCCGATATGGTTGAGAATAGTCCGATTGCTTTCAGATTCGACAGGAATCGACGCATCGTCATTCTCATACGGGTATATCTGCCCCCGGCATACGCCGCAAGGTCGACATATCTGTCCCCCAATCGAAACATGCCATCATATGGGTTGGGGTTTCTGCCGATGCTGATATATGTCTCATCGGCATGCCCATTTGCGGCGACGCAATCGTAATCGAAGCTGTGCAGCTGAAGCGTGCAGCATACGACTCTGACCGTCGAGTTCGGGTCATCCATGATGATCCGAATCGCCTCCGATATCGCTTTCTGAGCCAATTTGGCGTCATTCGGCTTATCGCAGGCTTCATGAATAGCGGCATATGCCGCATGATATCGTGATTTGTGAATATTATCACTTCCTTTCATCTATGCCATCGGCATGCCAATATCGGCAATATGACCACGATGAATACCCCGGCGAGCGCTCCGAAAAGCGTTCCGAGAATCCTTTGGTCATACGCCGACATCAATGTTATAATATATTTCACAAAAAGCGATCGAGCTTCAGCGTGATGCATCCGCTCGGATCCTCCATCAGGCAGAGCCTCATCTTCATGACGGCCTGCCTGTTCTTGAAAGCGTAGTTCTCGACCCGAAGCTTCGTGTCGTAATCGAAGAACACGATTGGGAATTCCCAGCCGAGGAGATTCGTCGTGAACGACCTGTCCTCTTTGTTGTAGAATTTGATCGTGCTCTCGGCGTAGAACTTCGGGAATTCGAACTTGTTGCCGAATGGCCAAAGAGCCATATACGCGTCGATGTACGATTTGACGTCGGCCGCGCTGTCGAGCCTGACCAATGTCTCTTCCTCGGTCGTCGCGCCTTTCTTGTATGCGTCGAACGCCTCGGACAGATAGCCTTGTATCGCGGCGCGGTCATCGTCCTTGCAGCTGAAGCCAAGCGCCTCAGCGTGCCCGCCGAAGCCGAAGTCCAGCTCGGGGTGATCGGCTTTGATCTTGGCCAGCGCCTCGAACAGATTGAACCCGCTGACCGAGCGCCCGGAATATCTTCCAAGCCCATCGGGGGTCCTCTCGGTGCCGATCAGCGCCGGCTTGCCTTCTTTCTCGACGACATCCGATGCGACGAGCCCGACGATTCCTCCGTAGTTGTCTTCCATAAGATCGGATGTGTCGATGAACTCGATCACCGCATCGGTTTTGTCGTCTTTCCTGTGCAGCCTGTTCAGATCCTTGCGCATGTATTTGCGCTTCTGGTTGATGCCCGAGTAAAGATGCGGGATATCGTTGTATTCGCCTGAGAACAGGCTCATTATGTCATAGACCAGGTCATTCACGTTCCCGATGACGCGGTTGGCCGCGTTGATTATGGGGACGAAATAGAAATCGATGTTGTCTTTGTCGAAGTCGCGGAACGTCCCATCGAGGTTCAGATACGGGTCTGATTTCTTCCCAGGAACATAATAATCCACGAGCCTGGCGAGCCTGTTGATGAAGCTGCCTTTGATCTTGACTTGGTCATTCATGTATGCCAACGCGGCTTTCACCAATATCCTGTTTTCCCCAAGCATCGGCATGACGTCGGAGAATACGGTGATTGCTGCGCAGGCTTCCAAATCATGCAGAATCTGCTGGCTGAACCCGAATGCGCTCTGAAGAAGGCACGCCACTTTGAAAGCGACGGTCGCTCCTGATGACATCTGGTATTCATCGTTGTTGTACAATGGGTCCACGCAGATATCCGCATGGTTTTTCTCCTGCGGGGTATGATGGTCAGTGACCATGACATATAGCCCTTTCGAATGAGCGTAATCGATTGTTTCGTTGGCGGCGATGCCGTTGTCGACCGTCAGGATGACATCGCATCCGCAGGACAGCGCATAATCGACATGCTGATTCTTCATGCCATATCCATCCGTGAAACGGTCTGGGCAGACATATGTGCAGCTGATGCCGCACGCCGTCAGCGCATAACATAATATGGTCGTGGCCATGATGCCGTCGCAGTCATAGTCGCCTATGATGCAGTATTTCGACTCTTTATGCTTTGATATGTAATCGACGAATTCATCGGCTTGCCCGATTTTGGACATGATTGAGATGAAGTCGTCCATCGAATAAAACGCATTCCCGAAATCCGGGAACATCGTTGGGATATCATCATCTTTTATATTATTGTATGACAATATCGATGATTCGAAAGCGTCACGCCCGGCGTGAGCCTCGAACTCATTTGCTTTCTTCAAAATCATAACGTTCTCCTTTCTCGATTTCGGCAATGCATTCATAATGTATTGTCGCATTATTTTTTATAAAAAAATGAAAAGGGATGGTGTGTCATTCCATCCCTTCTCATATGCTGCATTAAAGGTACATGTCAAGAATATGGCAGGTCTTCTGCGCATTCTTGATGTCGGCCTTGGTAAAGCCGGCAAACACCTTATTCGCGAATAGCTTCGCATCAGGCGTATTACGCTTGATTGTAGCTCTCGCGATTTTCAAGGCGGCCTTCAAGTATCCTTTACCGTATTTGCGGTAATCAAGGACGGTCTTGGTAGCCTTCCTATATTGGTGGACGCCTTTTCTCGTTTTCACGATTTTGGTGCCACCTTCGGCGACTTCGCGCCATCCGGTGATTTTGCCGGAGATGGCTAGCTCACGGAGCCAGCCATACCACTGATGCGGGTTCACTTTGAGCCCGTAAGCGTTTCCTCTGTTGAGGAAATCAATAGTGCGGCCTTTCCACGAGAAATAATACTCGTGGATGAGTTGGCCAATGACGGCTGGCTTCAAGTATAGTTGTTTGAAGCCAGCGACCTTTTTGCGCTTAGCGATCGTCTTCGCAGACCAAGCGATGTTCAATACCGCTTTCGCGGTATTCGCATTCGCGCGGTCATAGCGCAAATCCACTTTTCCGAAGTTGGAAAAGTTCTCATACGCGTGTTTCAACGCGTTCACACTAAGACCAGTGGTCTTGGCAAGCTCTTTATAAAGCTTGCTGTTGCTTACGCTCTTGACAGGCGTAGCAACGATCTCGTCGATTGCGAAACGCTTCTTCGCATTTTTCGACATTTTGGAAACGTCGACAAATTTGACTTTATTCTGTTTAGTCATTCTTTTTTCCTTTCTTCGGTCATCTGAGAAGTCGGATGGATATCTGGGCCTACAACCATAATCCATCCGGCTCTCAGTATGCCGTTTGCGCAGCCGCTTACGCGGGCCGCATGCGCCAGAACGAATAAGCCAGTTCTGATATGGCTAAACCGAGAATGATTGACACATTTCATTCCTGATTCACTATTATATTATATTAGTTAAAAACGTTTTGTGAATCGCTTGAGTCGCTCATTTCCCGGCAATCGGCTTTTTGGCCATGTCGCGCATAATCATGTAATTCTCATGCACGAGATTGGCCACCTCAATCTCCACGAATCTCGTCTTCGATACCCATTCATCGTACATCTGCCATAGCTGGCGGGTGTCGATGAACAGCGTGCCGGCCGAATCCACACATGGGTTCGGCATGAACTCCGGCTCGGCGAGCTTCGCGAATTGGAGGATTTTCTTTTCGGCATCTGCTTTCGCGACCGTCTCGACGATGTAGTTCACGCATTCTCTGCGCTTCGAGTCATCGTCGCCGTATGCGAATAGATTCAGGAATCTTCTGAATCGCGCTTCATTTTTCATATCATCTCCTTTCCAAACGGCAAAAAAGGCACGACCGAAATCGCGCCTTTATGCCAAGATTATAATATATAGCCGAAGTCAGAATCCATATTTCAGCATGCGGTAAGCCGTGATGCTGCGATTCTTGAATTTCCTGGTTTTCAGATTGTATGAGTTGAAATCGATGTTGTCGATGTTGCTGAGGATATTGCTCTCGCTCAGCGAATAATGCCAGGATATCGCGGACCAGGTCGCCGCGCTGATGCACGAGCAATCGAACTCGGAGAGTATCGCATTGATCGTCTTGTCGCTGAGGTCGCCTCTGCGGACGAGCAGATTGAGCGATATCTTGTCGGCGTGCTTGCGGATGAATGGCATGGTGAATCGCTGGCCGCCGGACAGCTTGTCCCAATCCAGCTTATCGGCATGGATGTCGATGAATCGCATCGTGAGTTTTTGGAATGAGCAGATGTTCTCGACGCATTCCTCATCGTCCAACAAATCGATGTGGCGCTCGATGAATCTCACGCCGAGCGGCTGCGCGATGCACATCAGCCGTTTCGCCCGAATGCTGAGCGCGTCATAGAAAGACTCCAGGAAATCGTTGCTGAGCTCCTGATGGTCGATCGCGGCTAGCATGATATCATTCACGCTGTTCGGGAATTCGGCGATGATGAAACGCAGAAGCTGTTCCGACAGCTTGACGCTCGCCACGAATGATTTGAGCGCTGAGCTTTCGCTGCGCGCGATCATCGTGTCGTCGAACGCCCATGGGTTAGTCGATGCCGTCGTCAGATAAGCCGGACTTATGGCTATCGCCCCTGCCGAAGGCTTGTATATTATGGTTTGGTTTTTGCTTGAGTTCGGGTCTTGCATTCGATTTCTCCTTTCGATGCCGTTTCGCTCAGTCGGAATACACTTCGCGAATCAGATATTTCGCGGCGGCTTTGTCTTTCAGAAACACAAGCTGATATCTTGCGCGAAGATTGCCGACGCCTTTGTATTGGCGAAGTATGACGACGCCGACGCGCTGAATGGCGCCGCTTCCATAGCGGAAGCAATAATCGATGATAGCTTGGATCTCGGTTTCGGTGAACAGCGAGCAGTCCTCAATCTCGGATATCGCCGTCACCAGTCTGTCGGCGTATGCGTTATGCTTCTTGGTTATCTCGCACAAATATGCGATGACCTTGTCAGCATCCTCTTTGGCCAGCTCGTTTATCAGCTTACGAGCAAGCTCAGCCTGAAACGGATCGCGCTTTTTCGCGAGCGCTTTCTTTAGATCTTTCTCAATGCCTTTGATTGTCGCATTGTCTTTTTTCTTACTCATAACATGATGCTCCTGATATATGAATAT